>CALKHQ010000353.1 GCA_937988735.1 uncultured Alphaproteobacteria bacterium | reverse complement strand
GGGTGCGGCGGGCGGCGGCGCTGCCGCTAGTCCACCGTGTCCGGGCGGTCGTAGGCCAGCCAGAAGTCCCGCGGGCAGGCCTCCGGCGGCAGCGGGTACAGGCGGAAGGCGCGGTGCTCCGCGTCCGCGTCGAGCCAGATCGCCCGGTCTTCCGCGACGTCGCTGCCGCACCCGCCGTGAAGGACGAAGCCGTATTCCTCGTTGCGCAGCATCAGCGTGCCGTCGGCCGCGAGCTCGAGGTCGAAGGTGCCGCCGTCGCATTCGATCCCGCAGGACCACCGCCCGCCCTCGTCGACGCAGATGGCGGCGTTGGCGAAGAACTCGCCGAAGCGGTCGCGCATCATGGCGCGTACGACCGCTTCGGTGAAGCCGCCGACGCCTTCGGACGAACGCCCCACGGCCACCATCACCTCCGTGACCCGCTGTCCGGGATGGCGGACGAGATGCTCGGCGCTGTAGGCGCGGGCGAAGCACTGCAGGTCCGGCTCCTGCGCGAAGGCGGCCGGGGTCACGCCGACGGCGAGGACGGCGGCGGCGAAGCGGCGGAAGGTCATGATCGCTGGATCTCCTGTGGCGTTGCGGTCGGTGGACGGGATCGTCCGCGAATCAGCCGCTCGCGAGCCCGGCAGCCGTCTCGTCCATGAATCGGGCGAGGGTGAGATCCAGTGCGGTGACGCCGCCCGCATCGTGGGTGGCGAGCGTCACCTCGACCCGGTTGTAGACGTTGAACCACTCCGGGTGGTGGTTCATCTGCTCCGCCTTGAGCGCGACCCGGGTCATGAAGCCGAAGGCCTCGTTGAACGTCCGGAACCGGAAGGTCCTGGTGATCGCATCGCGGCCCTCGACGTCGGACCAGCCGCGGAGGCCGGCCAGGCCCTCCGCCCGGGCCCGAGGGGTCAGCTTCTCTGCCATCGCCGTGCTCCCGCATCTGGTGCCGCCGTCTGGATCGGCGGCCGACAAACGGATATATCGCCATCATGACGAACACCACATGGGCGACCGCGCCCACCCTTGACGATATCGAGGCGATGGCGCGGGAGGCGTTCGAGACGATCCCGGAGACGCTCCGCGCCCATGTCGACGGCGTCGTGATCACGGTGACGGACTTCCCGGACGACGCGATCATGCGCGAGATGGACCTGGAGACGCCGTTCGACCTGCTTGGGCTCTATTCCGGCGTCCACATCGGGCACAAGGACGCCGGCTACACGCCTACCGACGTGGACCGCATCTTCCTGTTCCGCCGTCCCCTGCTGGACTATTGGGCCGAGAGCGGCGAGGATCTGCGCCACCTTGTGCGCCACGTCCTGATCCACGAGATCGGCCATCATTTCGGGCTCTCCGACGAGGACATGGAGGCCATCGAGAACGACGGGGACTGAACCCGCCAGCCCCGTCGGCAGCAATCCGGAGGACGACTGCCCATGCCTGCACCAGCCCCGCTCGGCGCAGATGCCGTCTATCGCCGCTGCCTGCCCGACTGTCTGGCCTTCGAGACCACGGCCGAGCTGCCTCCGGCGGACGACTTCATCGGGCAGGAGCGGGCCGAGGAGGCGGTGGCCTTCGGCATCGCGATCGACCGGCCCGGCTACAACATGTTCGTCATGGGCCGCGACGGCTCCGGCCGCAGCACGCTGATCGGCCGTTTCCTGCGCAGCGCTGCCCGCAAGCGGCCCACCCCCGACGACTGGGTCTACGTCCACAACTTCGTCGAGCCCCATCGCCCGCAGGCCCTCGCCCTGCCGCCCGGCCAGGGCCAGCGGCTGCGGCGCGAGATGGAGGAGATGATCGAGGACCTGCGGACCGCGATCCCGGCCGCTTTCGAGGGCGAGGCCTATCGCCAGCGGGTGGCGCAGATCGAGAGCGCGGCCAAGCAGCAGCAGGACGCGGTGCTGAAGTCGCTGTCGGAGGAGGCGCAGCAGCGGGGGCTGATGCTGACCCGCACGCCCTCCGGCCTCGCCTTCCTGCCGATGCGCGACGGCCAGCCGCTTGAGCCCGAGTCCTATCGGGCGCTCACGGAGGAGGAGCGGCACGCCTACGAGGCCGCGATGGAGCACATGCAGGAGCGCCTGCGCGAGGCACTTCGCGAGAGCCACAAGTCGGAGCGCGAGAACCGCGCCGCGCTGCGCAGGCTGAACCGCGAGACGGTGGCCAATGCGGTGGCGCCGGTGATGGCGGAGCTGCGCGAGCAGTTCGGGTCGCTGCCGGCGGTGGTCTCGTACCTGGCGACGGTCGAGCGCGACGTGATCGACAATGCCCAGGCCGTGCTGGCGGCGCTCTCCACCGTGGACCAGCCGGGGGCGGCGGCGGGCGTCGGGCCGCAGGTGATGGCGCAGGGCCAGCCGGCAGAGGGGCCGGTAGCGGCATCGCAGTTCCTCCGCCGCTACGAGGTCAACGTGCTGATGGAGCACGCGCAGGGCCACGGCGCGCCCGTGGTCGAATGCGACTTCCCGGCCCACGGCAACCTGATGGGGCGGATCGAGCACATCGCGCAGTTCGGCACGCTGACTACCGACCACATGCTGATCAAGCCCGGCGACCTCCACCGCGCCAACGGCGGCTATCTGCTGGTCGACGCCCGCAAGCTGCTGAGCCAGCCCTTCGCCTGGCAGGAGCTGAAGCGCGCGCTGACCAGCGGCGAGATCCCGATCGAGCTGCCGGGCGCGCTCAGCGCCGTCATGTACACCCAGACGCTGCAGCCGCATCCGGTGAAGCTGGAGGTCAAGGTCGTGCTGTTCGGCGACCGCGAGATCTACAGCCTGCTGCAGGCCCATGACAGCGAGTTCGCGGCCCTGTTCAAGGTGGCGGTGGACTTCGCCGAGACCATGGACCGCACCACGGCAACCGAGCAGGCCTTCGGCCGCGCGATCGGCCAGATGGCGCGGCGCCACCAGATCCGCAGCCTGTCCTGCGCCGCCGTGTGCCGGGTCGTGGAGCACGCGTCGCGGCTGGCCGGCGACCAGCGCAAGCTCAGCACCCACATGCGCTCGATCCTCGACGTGCTGACCGAGGCCGACCACGTCGCCGCGCGCAACGGCCACGGCGTCATCGAACGCGACGACGTGCAGGCGGCCATCGACGCGATGATCCGGCGGATCGACCGGCCGCGCGACATGCTGCAGGAGCGGATCGGCGACGGCACGCTGCTGATCGACGTTGCCGGCAGCCGGGTCGGTCAGGTGAACGGGTTGTCGGTGCTGGATGCCGGCGGCTTCGTCTTCGGCAAGCCCAGCCGGATCTCCGCCCGCGTCCGCCTCGGCCGCGGCGAGGTGGTGGACATCGAGCGCCATGTCGCCCTCGGCGGGCCGCTGCACAGCAAGGGCGTGCTGATCCTGTCCGGCTATCTCGGCGCCAAGTACCTCCCCGACATGCCGCTCGCCCTGTCGGCGACGCTCGTGTTCGAGCAGTCCTACGGGCCGGTCGACGGCGACAGCGCCTCGTCGGCCGAGCTCTACGCGCTGCTCTCGGCCCTCGCCGACCTGCCCGTCGACCAGGGCAAGGCGGTGACCGGCTCGGTCAACCAGTTCGGCCAGGTCCAGGCGATCGGCGGCGTCAACGAGAAGATCGAGGGCTTCTTCCGGGCCTGCGAGAGCCGCGGCCTCACCGGCAGCCAGGGTGTTCTCATCCCCGCCTCCAACGTTCCCAACCTGATGCTGCACGACGACGTGGTCGCGGCGGTGCGCGAGCGCCGTTTCCACATCTGGCCGGTGGAGACCATCGACCAGGGAGTCGAGCTCCTGACCGGCGTGCCCGCCGGCGAGGCCGACGCCGACGGCAACTACCCGCCGGACAGCGTCAACGGCCGGGTCGCCACCCGCCTCGCCGAGCTCGCCAGGGCCGCGCGGGAGCACCTGCGCTATATCCACGCCGGCGATTGACCGCTCCCCCGCAGCCTCCCATTGCGCCGCGACCGGCGCGCCGCTCTCCCGTCATGCCCGGCGGTGAGCCGGGCACTCCCAGCCGGGTGGGCGCCTTTCGCGAGATGGGCAGGCCCTAGTTTGGAATAACTCCAAAATACCTTGCCGCGGGTGCGGCTCACCCTCATATGCTGGTCATGGACACAACAACGAGGGGCCCGAAGATGGAACCGAACATCGGCATTGCGGCGGAGGACCGGAAGGCGATCGCGGAGGGGCTGTCGCGGCTGCTGGCCGACACCTACACCCTCTACCTCAAGACCCACAACTTCCACTGGAACGTCACCGGGCCGATGTTCAACAGCCTGCACCTGATGTTCGAGCAGCAGTACACCGAGCTCGCGACCGCGGTTGACCTGATCGCGGAGCGCATCCGCGCGCTCGGCGAGCCCGCGCCCGGCAGCTACCGCGCCTTTTCCAGGCTGTCGCGCATCGAGGAGGCCGAGGACGGCATCGACGCCGAGGAGATGGTGCGCCAGCTCGTCATCGGCTCCGAGACCGTGGCCCGCACCGCGCGCGAGGTGTTCCCGATCGCCGAGAAGGCCGGCGACGAGCCGACCTGCGACCTGCTGACCCAGCGCATGCAGGTGCACGAGAAGAACGCCTGGATGCTGCGCGCAATCCTCGGCGGCTGATGTGACGCCCGTCAGTGCCTGATCCCGCGTCGGGCCCTACCTTCGGGCCAGACGCGACGGGAGCGCGTCGTCACCAGCGCCAGGCAGGCCGGCAGAAACTCCGCGCCGGGAACCGGAGGGCGGTGCGGCCGGACCGGAGACCAGGCCGTGACCCAGATCCTGCTGACAGTTGCCCTCTCCGCCGCCATGGGTGCCGGCTGCTTCGCCGTCACGCTGCTCGTCGTCGCAGCCTTCGGCTGACGCCGGTCGCCGGCCAGGCCAGGCGTGCGGGCGACTCAGTCGTCCGCCGGGGCCGGGATCGGCGTCTGGGGCGTGACCGGCTCGGGTCCGGTCGCGATGGTCAGGCGGCCGCTGTCCGACACCTGCCGGCCGCCGCAGGCGAAGGCAGGCGCAGCCGCAAGGGCGGTGACCGCCAGTGCAATCCCGAAGGCTTCAGTCAGACGCATCGTCGTGTCCTCCGTGCCGGATCGCCGACCGGGCCGTGCCCGGGGATCCGAGACTAGTCCCGCCCGCGGTGCGGGAACAACCGCGGCGGGCTCCGGATCACGCGATCCTGATCCGGGATCGGTGCAGACCCGCGTCCGCCGCCGGCACGACGTTAACGCGAATAGGCGTTTTCCTTTGCCGCCGATGGGAGTAGGAGAGGGCTGCGGCGCCACGGGCGCCGCTCCGCAGTTTGCGGTCGAGGGGAGCTTCTCCGGTGACACCGTCACGCGCCTGATCGCGGGCGCCTGGCAGCGCTGACCGGCACGGCCGCTTCCCGCCGTCAGGCCACGCGTCACGCGAGTCCGGGCCGCTGCGAGGCTGGCCCCATCGGATGCACGTGGCTCGGGACAGGATGCTGCGCTGGTTCGAAACCCTCTACGATCCCGTTCCCGACCGCCCGGTGGAGCGCCCGCCGACGGGGCTGGTCGCCTTCTACTGGTATTTCATCCGCCAGTTCCGGTTGGGCATGCTGGCGATCCTGATCGTCGGCACCGGCGCCGCGCTGGTGGAGGTGTCGCTGTTCGCCTTCGTCGGCGAACTGGTTGACCTGCTGCAGGCGGCGGAGAGCTTCGACCGGCTGTGGGCCGACCACGGCGGGACGCTGCTGGTGATGGCCTTCGTCGCCCTGATTGCCCGCCCGCTGCTGTTCGGGCTGCATGCGACGCTGATCAACCAGACGGTCGCCCCCAACCTCAACTCCCGGGTTCGCTGGCAGACCCACCGCTACGTGCTGCGGCAGAGCATGGGCTTCTTCCAGAACGACTTCGCCGGCCGGGTGGCGAACCGGGTGATGCAGACGGCGGCCTCGCTGCGGGAGTCGGCGCTGGAGGTGGTGAACGCGCTGTGGTTCGTGTTCATCTACACCGTCAGCACGCTGGTGCTGTTCTTCCAGATCGATCCGCCGCTGGTCGTGCCCCTCCTGATCTGGATCGCGCTCTACATCGGCATCCTCTGCCGCTTCGTTCCGCGCATCCGCGCCCGTTCAAAGGTGCAGTCCGAGGCGCGGTCGAACCTGATGGGCCGGATCGTGGACAGCTACACCAACATGGCGACGGTGAAGCTGTTCTCCCACACCGACCGCGAGGACGCCTACGCCCGCGAAGGCATCGTCGAGCACACGAAGACGCTGCAGCACCAGATGTGGGCCATCACCGGCATGCAGATCTGGCTGTGGTCGATCAACGGCGTCCTCATCGTCGGCACCGCCGGGCTCGCGCTGTGGCTGTGGGGCGCGGGCGGGATCACGCTGGGCGCGATCGCGCTCGCGACCGGGCTCGTGATCCGGATCAACAACCTGTCCGGCTGGATCATGTGGGTGGTGACCGGCATCTTCGAGGCGATCGGCACGGTGCAGGACGGCATGACCTCGATCGTCAAGCCGCTGGGCGTGGTCGATGCGCCGGACGCGGTGCCGCTGAGGGTCGAGCGCGGCGAGATCCGCTACGAGCACATCCGCTTCCACTACGGCAAGGAGGGCGGCGTCATCGACGACCTGTCGCTGACCATCCGCCCGGGCGAGAAGGTCGGGCTGGTCGGGCGGTCGGGCGCCGGCAAGTCCACGCTGGTCAACCTGCTGCTGCGCTTCCATGACCTCGAGGCCGGGCGGATCCTGATCGACGGGCAGGACATCGCCCGCGTGACGCAGGACAGCCTGCGCGCCCAGATCGGCATGGTCTCGCAGGACACCTCGCTGCTGCACCGCTCGATCGCCGACAACATCGGTTACGGCCAGCACAGCGCCGACCTCGACAGCATCATGGCCGCCGCGGCCCAGGCGCAGGCGGCGGGTTTCATTCCCCAGCTCGTGGACGCGAAGGGCCGCACCGGCTATGCGGCCGAGGTCGGCGAGCGCGGCGTCAAGCTCTCCGGCGGTCAGCGGCAGCGGATCGCGATCGCACGGGTGCTGCTGAAGAACGCGCCGATCCTGATCCTGGACGAAGCGACCTCCGCGCTCGATTCCGAGGTGGAGGCGGAAATCCAGGAGCAGCTCTACGCCCTGATGGCCGGCAAGACGGTGATCGCCATTGCCCACCGGCTGTCCACCATCGCCGCCATGGACCGGCTGGTGGTGATGGATCAGGGCCGCATCGTCGAGGACGGGACTCACGACGAGCTGCTGAACCAGGGCGGGCTCTACGCCCAGCTGTGGGCCCGGCAGTCGGGCGGGTTCATCGCCCGCGATTCGGCTGCCTGATCCCGGCAGCGTACGCGTACGACACGGTGAAGTGCGGCCGTCCAACGGCATCATGGGGCTTGCAAATTCGGGCGGCCCTTGCCTTTGTAAGGGCCAGCCTGTCGCACCCACCCCAGCTGGTCGCGAGCCATGAAAATTGCCGTCCTGAAAGAACGCCGCGCCGATGAACGGCGCGTCGCAGCCTCGCCGGAAACGGTGCGGAAGCTCATCGGCCTGGGCGCCACCGTGGCGGTGGAGACCGGCGCCGGCGTCGCCTCCGGCATGACCGACGCCGCCTATGCCGAGGCGGGCGCGGTCATCGCGCCGTCCGCCCGCGCCGCGGCCGAGGGGGCCGCGGTCGTGCTCAAGGTGCGCGCGCCACTCGCCGCCGGCGAGGAGGGCGCGGCCGAGGACGAGCTCGCCGTGATTCCGTCCGGCGCGCTGCTGGTCGGGATCCTGAACCCCTACGCCGCCCCGCAGCGGATCGCCGCCTACGCTGCCGCGGGCATCACCGCCTTCGCCTTGGAGCTGCTGCCGCGGATCACCCGCGCGCAGACCATGGACGTGCTGTCCTCCCAGGCCAACCTCGCCGGCTACAAGGCGGTGCTGGAGGCGGCGAACCTGTCCAAGGCCTTTCCGCTGATGATGACCGCGGCCGGCACCGTGGCGCCGGCCCGCGTGTTCGTGCTGGGCGCCGGCGTCGCCGGGCTGCAGGCCATCGCCACTGCCAAGCGTCTCGGCGCAGTCGTTTCCGCCACCGACGTCCGGCCCGCGGCGAAGGAGCAGGTGCAGAGCCTCGGCGCCACCTTCGTCATGGTGGAGAACGAGGAGAGCCGGCAGGCGGAGACCGCGGGCGGCTACGCCAGGGAGATGTCGGAGGACTACAAGCGGCAGCAGGCGGCGCTGGTCCGCGAGACGCTGAGAAAGCAGGACATCGCGATTACCACCGCGCTCATCCCCGGCCGCAGGGCGCCGGTGCTGATCACGGCCGACATGGTGGCGGAGATGAAGCCGGGCGCCGTCATCGTCGATCTCGCCGTCGACCAGGGCGGCAACGTCGAGGGCTCCGTCCCCGGCGAGGTGGTGACCACGCCCAACGGCGTCATCATCGTCGGCTACCGGAACATGCCGGCGCGGATCGCCAGCGACGCGAGCGCGCTCTACGCCCGGAACCTGCTGAACTTCCTGACCCCGCTGATCGACCGGGAGAAGGGCGCGCTCACCATCGACCTCGACGACGAAATCATTGCCGCGACCTGCCTGACCCGCGACAGCGACATCGTCCATCCGGCGTTCAGGGAGGCGGCGGCCGCTGCGGCTGCCGCCGCCCCGCCGGCGCCACCGCCGGCACCGACCCCGGTGCCGGCCGCGGAGGCCGCCCAGGGCGGCGCGGTCGCCGCCGGCGGCACCGAGGCGGTTGCGCAGCCGGCGGCGAAGAAGGCCGCGACCCGGCGCGCACCGCGGAAGACTGCACCGAAGGCGACCTCGGCCGGCACGGAGGGCGAGGCGGCGGCAATGCCGGACCAGCCGGACGGCGGGGATGGCGACAACGGCGCCGGCGGCGCCAAGACCGGGGACTGAGCATGGAAGAGCAGACCACGGACCAGGGCGGCCAGGGTTTGGGCGGCGCCCTCGATTTGATCCGCCGGATGGGAGAAGCCGCGCAGCAGGCCGCAGACACGCCGGCGGCGCAGGTGCAGGTGCCCGTGCCGGTGCCGGATGTCGCGACCACCGTCCCGGTGGTGCCGAGGCCGGCTGCGGAGGCGGCGCTCCAGCAGCTTCTAGACGCCGCCCACGGGCCCGATTTCCTGTCGCTGCTCGCGGTCTTCGTGCTGGCGATCTTCGTCGGCTACTACGTGGTGTGGCACGTCACGCCGGCGCTGCACTCGCCGCTGATGGCGGTCACCAACGCCATTTCGTCGGTCATCATCGTCGGCGCGCTGATCGCGGCCGGCATGGCGGTGGACAATGTCTCCACGGTGTTCGGCTTCGTCTCCACGGTGTTCGGCTTCCTCGCCGTGATCCTGGCTTCGGTGAACATCTTCGGCGGCTTCCTGGTCACGCGCCGGATGCTGGCGATGTTCCGCAAGAAGCCGCGCTGATCGCAGTCCGGGACCGGGGCCGTCGCTAGGGAGGAGCAGGTGGACGCGTTCACCTCGATAATGTACCTGATCGCCGCGATCTGCTTCATCATGGCGTTGCGCGGGCTCTCGTCGCCGGAAACGGCGCGGCGGGGCAACTTCTACGGCATCGCCGGCATGGCGATCGCGATCCTTACCACCATGTTCGGCCCGCAGGTGCACAACTGGTGGTGGATCCTCGGCGGCCTCGCCATCGGCGGCGCGATCGGGTTCGTGGTCGCCCAGCGCATCCAGATGACGGCCCTGCCGCAGCTCGTCGCCGCCTTCCACAGCCTGGTGGGCCTGGCCGCGGTGTTCGTCGCGCTGGCCGCCTTCTACTCGCCGGAAGCGTTCGGGCTGCTGATCCCGGGCACCAACGAGATCCGGGGCGTCAGCCTCATCGAGATGAGCATCGGCGCCGCGGTCGGCGCCTACACCTTCACCGGCTCCGTCATCGCCTGGGGCAAGCTGCAGGGCGTCATCTCCGGCAAGCCGCTGGTGTTCCCGTTCCAGCACTTCGTGAACCTTGGCATCGGCCTCGTCCTCATCCTGCTGGTGGTGTTCTTCTCGATCTGGGAGCCGGGCATCCTGCTGTGGCTGATCATCATCCTGGCGCTGGCGCTGGGCGTGCTGATGATCGTGCCGATCGGCGGCGCCGACATGCCGGTCGTGATCTCGATGCTGAACTCCTATTCCGGCTGGGCCGCCGCCGGCATCGGCTTCACGCTGCACAACCCGCTGCTGATCATCACCGGCGCGCTGGTCGGCTCCTCCGGCGCCATCCTCAGCTACATCATGTGCAAGGGGATGAACCGGTCGTTCTTCAACGTCATCCTCGGCGGCTTCGGCGGCGAGGCGGCGGCCGGCCAGGCGGCGCTCGCCGACCGCACCGTGAAGCAGGGCAGTGCCGAGGACGCGGCGTTCCTGATGTCCAACGCGTCGTCGGTGATCATCGTGCCCGGCTACGGCATGGCGGTCGCCCAGGCCCAGCACGCGTTGCGCGAGATGGCCGACCTGCTGAAGAAGCAGGGGGTGAAGGTCAGCTACGCCATCCACCCCGTCGCCGGGCGCATGCCGGGGCACATGAACGTGCTGCTGGCGGAGGCGAACGTTCCCTACGACGAGGTGTTCGAGCTGGAGGACATCAACCGGGAGTTCGCTCAGGCCGACGTCGCCTTCGTCATCGGCGCCAACGACGTGACCAACCCGGCGGCGAAGACCGACAGCTCCAGCCCGATCTACGGCATGCCGGTGCTGGACGTGGAGAAGGCGAAGACGGTGCTGTTCGTGAAGCGGTCGCTCGGCTCGGGTTACGCGGGCGTCGACAACCCGCTGTTCTACCGCGACAACACCATGATGCTGTTCGCCGACGCCAAGAAGATGGTCGAGGACATCGTCAAGGCGATGGAGTAGGCGCGAAGGGCGGCCGATGGCCGAGGAGTTCGTCATCGCTCCGGCGCCGCCGGGCTTCGATCGCTGGGACGAACTGCTCGCACTGCTGCATCGCGCCTTCGCCGCCCACGCCGGCCGCATCGATCCGCCGTCGTCCTCCACGCGCGACACGCCGGACGGGCTTCGCACCATGGCCGCCAACGGCCGGCTCAACCTCGCGACGAGTGCGGATGGT
>CALKHQ010000352.1 GCA_937988735.1 uncultured Alphaproteobacteria bacterium | reverse complement strand
GCTACGACCTGGCCGACTTCGGCCTGACCGGCGAAGAGGTCACCGAACGCTTCGCCGGATCGGGCCCCGGCTCGTGACACCGTCCGGCTAACTGATGCGGACCTCGGGGACGTAGGTGATCCATTTGCCGCCGGCCTCGCGGAAGCCGCGTTCCTTGGCCATGATCTCGTCGGCGTGGTTCCAGGCGAACAGCACCGCGTAGTCCGGATAGCAGCTTTGGAACGCCTCGACCGGCCGCACCGGGATGTGCGTGCCCGGAGTGAGCCTGCCCTGCTTGGCGGGCGTGGTGTCGCACACGTACGAGATCAGCCCGGTTCCCAGAGAGCAGTAGTTGGTGACCGTGGCGCTCTTGGCCGTGGCGCCGTAGCCGACCACCGTCTTGCCCTCGTCCCGCAGCCGCGTCAGCAGAGCGACCAGGTCATCGCGGATCCGCTGGACATTGGCCGCGAAGCCCTCCAGCGTGGCCCGCTCGGTCAGCTTCTGGGCGTCCTCGGCGGCGATCAGCTCGGCGACCGCGGGCGAGGGGGTGCGCGCCCCGGGCCGCGTCAGGGTGTAGCGGACCTCCCCGCCGTGCACCGCGAGCCGCTGCACGTCGACCAGTTCCAGCCCGAAGCGGGCGGCCATGCTCTGCACCGAGCGGGCGGTGAAGAAGTAGAAGTGCTCGTCGTAGATCTGGTCGAAGGAGGTCTTGGCCACGATGTCGCCCAGATAGGGGTCTTCGAAGACGAAGACGCCGTCGTCGGCCAGCAGCTCCCGGACGCCGCGCAGCACCGAGCCGATATAGGGGATGTGGCACAGCGTGTTGGCCGCGAAGATCACATTGGCCGGTCCGTCCGTCTCCCGGATCCGCTTGGCCGTCTCCTCCTCGAAGAACTCCACCATGACCCGGACACCGGCCGCCGCAGCGACTCCGGCGACGCCCCCGGAGGGCTCCACGCCCAGATGCCGCACGCCCGCCGCCTTGATCGTCTTCAGCATGACGCCGTCGTTGCAGCCGATCTCCACGATGAAGGGATCCGGGCCGGTCAGCTCGGTCTCCAGAAAGCGCCGCGCGGTCTGCTCAAAGTGCTTGCGCATCACGGCCGAGCCGGACGAGTAGTAGGGGTAGTCCTGGCGGAACATCAGGTCCCGGGGGACTTCCTCCATCAACTGCACCATCGTGCAGTCCTCGCACTGCCCTGCCGCGAGCCGGAAGAAGTACTCCTCAGACTCCGCCCCCGCGGCGGGAAAGGCATCGGATATCGGCTGCCGGCCGAAGTCAACGAACTCCCGTACCGCACCGCCGCACACCCGGCACTCGCTCATTGCAACCTCCTCGGCTCGAAGGTCATGGTGGTGGCGGTTCTTCGGGGCGCGGTCGAGGCTGCCTGGAACGCCCGCCCTCACCGCATGGAGTGCAGGCAGGCCAGCAGGGTGCGCGCCTGCACGTTGAGGTAACGGCCATGGCGGACCAGCTCGGCGAGCTGGCCGACGGTCACCCACGCGTACCCGTGGGGAGGCGAGTCGGGGACCCGCTCGTCCGCCTCGACGATCAGGTAGCGGTTCTCCGCGGCCAGGAACCGTCCGCCTTCTTCGGCGTGGATGGCCTGATAGCGGATCCGCTCGGGCCCGGCGTCGGTCACCTGTTCCAAGAACGGCGGCGGCTGCATCCCCCGGTAGTTGTCCGGCGCGCATTGCACGGTCGGGGCCAGTTCGACGCCGTCGCCGAGCCCCGCCTCGGCCTTGGCATGCACCAGCACGTGCAGCACACCGCCGAAGTCCCGGACCACGAACGCCGCCACGCCCAGGCCGCACGGCTGGATCAGCGGCTGCGTCCACGCCGCGACCTCCCGGCTGCCGGCCCGCACATCGACCGCGACGACGCGGAAGAATCGGCCGTCGTCGCGGGCGATCTCGTCCTCGCCGCGGTACCAGCCCGGCAGGCCCTCCAGCGGGACCCGCCCGGCCCGCAGCTCGCACTCGGCGCGCATGCCGGTGAACCAGCTCAGCACCTCGGCCGTCGTCCACAACGCGCCGGCCTCGGGGTCGCAGGAGGCCGCCAGCGCCTCCCGGAACCGGTCGGCGCGCCGCGGCGCGGCCGCCGCCGGCAGGTGGGCCAGCACCGTGCGGGAATCCATGTTGACCACGTTGTCCCTGGCCAGCAGCTGGTTGAGCTGGCCGAGGGTCAGCCAGCAAAAGTCGTCGGCGAGCGGCACGTCCTCGGTGACCTCGACCACCACGTTGCGGTTGCGCTTGCCGTGGAACCAGGCTCCGTGCTCGGACTGCAGCGCATCGACGATCACCCTGCCGGGGCGCCGCCCGGTGAAGTACTCCAGATATCGCACCGCCGACCCCTTGTGCACCCGCGTGTAGTTGCTGCGGGTCGCCTGCACGGTCGGTGACAGTTGCAGCAGACGCGGATTCCCCGGCTCCATCTTCGCCTGCATCAGAAAGTGCAGCACCCCGTCGAACTCTTTGGCCAGGATGCCGAGGATCCCGATCTCCGGCTGCACGATGATCGGCTGATGCCATTCGGGGAACCGACCGGCCGGCCAGCGCACGTGCAGCCCTTCCACCGAAAAGAACCGCCCGCTGTCGTGGACCAGGTTCCCGGTCCTGGGGGCGAAGCGCCAGCCGCGCAACCGGCGGAACGGGATCCGGCGGACCCGGAACGGATGCGCCGCCGCCCGCTCCGCCAGCCATCCGTCGAAATCCTCAGTCCGCAGACGAAGACCTTGCGTGCAGTCCGCGGACAGGGCGAGCCGACGGGGAAGCTCCCGGTCCTCCCTCGGCCGCAGTCGCATCACCTGGCACCTCCCGGCGGACGGGGAACCCGAGTGCCCGGCGATGGTGCGGCCGGCGGCTCGAATCCCACGGCAGCGCGACTGGAGCCCGCTATCGCCTCACTCGAGCGGGACTCGAGCGGCGCCGTCCACCCTGCCGCCATGGAGGTCGACCACATCGAGATCGTCGGAGCTCGCGAGCACAACCTCAAGGACGTCTCGCTGCGCATACCCAAGAACAAGATCACCGTCTTTACGGGCGTCTCCGGGTCGGGCAAGTCGTCCCTGGTCTTCGACACCCTGGCGGTCGAGGCGCAGCGACAGCTCAACGGCACGTTCAGCTGGTTCGTCCGCAACCAGCTCCCCAAATACCAGCGCCCGCACGTGGACACGATCGAGGGCCTGACCGCCCCGGTGATCGTCGATCAGAAACCGGTCGGCGGGAACGCCCGCTCGACCGTGGGCACGATGACCGACATCTACTCGATGCTCCGGGTGCTGTTCTCTCGCCACGGCAAGCCCGAAAACCCCCCGCACGTGTTCTCCTTCAACAACCCCGAGGGCATGTGCCCGGAGTGCGAAGGGCTCGGCCAGGTCCGCCGTGTGGACGTCGACGCGATGCTGGACAAGTCCAAGTCCCTGGAGGAGGGCGCGATCCGGCTGCCCACGCACAAGGTCGGCAGCATGGATTGGCAGCTATACGCCGCCTCGGGCTACTTCGATGTGTCCAAGAAGCTGCGCGACTACACCGAAGAGGAATGGCACATGCTCTGCCACGGCACCGGCGGCAAGGTGACCGTGCGCACCAAGAACACCACCTATGACATGAAGTACGAGGGGGTCGTCGACCGGTTTGCCCGCAACAACCTCAAACGCGACCTCAGCGGGCTCAGCGAGCGGGGCAGGGCCAACATCGAGCGGTTCATCACGCTCGGCGAGTGCACCTCCTGCCGGGGCCGCCGGCTGAACCCGACGGCGCTGGCCACCGAGATCAACGGGCGCAACATCGCCGACTGGACGGCCATGGAGGTCAGCGACCTGATCGCCGTGCTGGCGGAGATCGACGACCCGGCCGTCGCGTCGATCGTCGAAGGCATCCGCACGTCGCTGGAACGCATCGAGGCGATCGGATTGGGTTACCTGACGCTCGACCGCGCCACATTGTCGCTGTCCGGCGGCGAGGCACAGCGGCTGAAGACCGTCCGTCACCTCAGCAGCAGCCTGGTCGGCATGACCTACGTCTTCGATGAGCCGAGCACCGGGCTGCATCCACGCGACGTGGGGCGGCTCAACGAGCTGCTGCGCGCCCTGCGGGACAAGGGCAACACCGTGCTGGTCGTCGAGCACGACCCGGACGTCATCGCGATCGCCGACCATGTCGTCGATATCGGGCCGAAGGCCGGCGTGCACGGCGGGCGGATCGTCTTCGAGGGCCCGTTCGAGAAACTGCGGGAGGCCGACACGCTCACCGGCGCCGGGCTGCGCAGAACCGGCGTGCTCAAGAGCGACTTTCGCGAGCCGGCCGGGCGGCTGCCGATCATCGAGGCGGACCTGCACAACCTCAAGTCGATCTCGGTCGACTTCCCCACCGGGGTGCTGACCGTGGTCACCGGGGTGGCCGGCTCCGGCAAGAGCTCGCTGGTCTCCCAGGTGTTCATGCAGACCTACCCTGAGGCGATCTTCGTCGACCAGTCGCCGATCAAGGCGTCCGCGCGGTCCACGCCGGTCAGCTTCCTGGAGGCGATGGACCCGATCCGCAAGCTCTTCGCCAAGGCCAACAAGACCGACGCCGCCCTGTTCAGCTTCAACTCCGCTGGGGCCTGCCAAGAGTGCAAGGGCCGCGGCGAGCTCATCACCGAACTGGCCTACATGGACCCGGTCCGGACCCGCTGCGAGTCCTGCGAGGGCCGCCGGTTCAACGCCGAAGTGCTCGCCCACCGGCTGCGCGGCAAGTCCATCGCGGACGTGCTGGAGATGTCCGCCGAGGAGGCGGTGGAGTTCTTCACCGAACGCGAGGTGCGCGACAGGCTGCGCGGCCTGCTCGAGGTGGGCCTGGGCTACCTGAGCATCGGCCAGTCGCTGAGCACCCTGTCCGGCGGTGAGCGCCAGCGCCTCAAGCTCGCCGCCCGGCTCGGCGGCTCCGGCGACATCTACGTGCTGGACGAGCCCACCACCGGGCTGCACATGTCGGACGTGGAGGCCATCGTCGACCTGTTGGACCGGCTGGTGGACGCCGGCAACACGGTCATCGTGATCGAGCACAACCTCGACGTGGTGCGGCGGGCCGACTGGGTCATCGATCTGGGCCCGGAGGGCGGCAAACACGGCGGGCAGGTCGTCTTCACCGGCACTCCCCGGCAACTGCTGGAATGCCCGGACTCGGCGACCGGTGATCACCTGCGCCGGTACCTGGCCGCATGAGCGGCGAACCGCCCGGGCGCCAGCGGTGTTCGACCCTCCCCCGAGCGGAGGCCGCCACCCTGGAAGCCGGATGCGACCGCGAGGGGAGGGTGCCCATGGCCCCTGAGGGCAGCGTGCTGGTACTCGGCGGCCATGGCTTCGTCGGCCGCCACGTCTGCGCGGCGTTCGCCCAGCGCGGCAGGCGGGTCATCGTCGCCGGGCGTCGGCCGTCGCCGCGCCCGTCGCAGTATCCGTTCGTCCGTATGGACCTGGCGATGCTGTCGGCCGCCGAGCTGGCCGCCGAGCTGGAACGGCTGCGCCCCGGCATCGTGATCAACACCGTGGGGAGCATCTGGGGCCGATCGGCCGAGGAGATGTGGGCGGCCGCGGCGCTGCCGACCCAGCGACTGATCAGTGCCCTCTCCTCACTGTCCTTCCGGCCACGGCTGGTGCATCTGGGCTCGGTCCTGGAATACGGGCACGTCGCTCCGGGCACCACCGTCGGGCCGCACACCGTCCCGCGTCCCGACACCGCCTACGGCCGGGCCAAGCTCGCCGCCACCGAGACGGCGGTGCGGGCCATGCGGTCGGGCGCCGTCGACGGCATGGTGCTGCGGCTGGCCAACATCGCCGGGCCCGGGGCGCCGGCCATCAGCCTGCTCGGGCAGGTGGCCGAACGGCTGGCCGCCTGCGTCGGGCGGGACGAGGTCGCCGAGGTGCGGCTGAGCCCGCTGAGCGCCTACCGCGACTATGTGGACGTCCGCGACGCGGCGGAAGCGGTGATCGCCGCCGCGTTCGCCACCGAGCACGTCGGAGTGATCGTCGATATCGGACGCGGCGAGGCGATTCCGGTCCGCTCCCTGGTCGACCTGCTCATCAAGCTGAGCGGGGTGCCCGCCCGGGTGGTGGAACAGGGCAGCAAACCGCTGGTACCCGACTGGCTGCAGCTGGACATCCGGCCCGCCATGCGGCTGCTGGGCTGGCGTCCGCGCCGGACCATCGCCGAGTCGGTGCGGGACTACTGGGCCGATGTGCGGCCGTCCGGCGTGCAACAGCAGACCCGGGCGTAGAGCGCTTCACGGCCGCGGCGCCCGGCCCCGATGATCGGGCCGGGCGCCG
>CALKHQ010000351.1 GCA_937988735.1 uncultured Alphaproteobacteria bacterium | reverse complement strand
CGGCGCCCGGTCGGTGGCGGCGGAGATCGGGGGCGTTGCCATCGCCTGCGACGTGGCCGACGCCGATGCGGGCGAGGCGGCGGTTGCCGAGGCGCGTGCCGCACACGGGCCCGCCCGCATCCTCGTCAACTGTGCCGGCATCGCCACCGGCGCGCGGGTGGTCGGGCGCGAGGGGCCGCACGACCTCGGCCTGTTCGCAAGGACGATCGGCGTCAACCTGATCGGCAGCTTCAACATGATGCGGCTCGCCGCCGCCGACATGGTGAAGCTCGATCCTCTGGCCGACGGCGAGCGCGGCCTCATCGTCAACACCGCGTCGGTCGCTGCCTTCGACGGCCAGATCGGCCAGTGCGCCTATTCCGCGTCCAAGGGCGGCATCGTCGCGATGACGCTGCCGGCGGCGCGCGAGCTGGCGAAATTCGGTGTCCGGGTGATGACCATCGCCCCCGGCATCATGCAGACGCCGATGATGGCCAGCCTGCCGCAGGAGGTGCAGGCGAGCCTCGCCGAGCAGATCCCGTTCCCGTCCCGCCTCGGGCGCCCGGACGAGTTCGCCCGGCTGGTCCTCCACATCGCGGAGAACGTGCTGCTCAACGGTGAGACCATCCGGCTGGACGGCGCGATCCGGATGGCGCCGAAATAGGCGCGCTCGCCTGCCGCTACACGTTCAGGTCGACGACCAGGGGGACGTGGTCGCTCGGACGCTCCCAGTCCCGCGCGTCCTTCAGGATCGTGCAGGCCTGCAGCGCCGGCGCCAGCGCCGGCGTCACCCAGGCGTGGTCGAGCCGGCGGCCGCGGTCGCTCGCCCGCCAGTCGCGCGCCCGGTAGCTCCACCAGCTGTAGATCTTCTCCGTCTCGGGCACGAAGTGCCGCAGCGCGTCGATCCACCCGCCGGAGTGCTGCCAGCGGGTGAAGTGCTCGACCTCGATCGGCGTATGGCTCACCACGTTGAGCAGCGCCTTGTGAGACCAGACGTCGGTTTCCAGCGGCGCGACGTTGAGGTCGCCGAGCAGGATGCGCGGTGCCCCGTCGTCGCGCGCCGCCGCCCACCAGGCGGTCTTCTCCTGCAGGAAGGCGAGCTTGTGGGCGAACTTGTCGTTGAGCGCCGGGTCGGGGATGTCGCCGCCGGCGGGCACGTAGACGGAGTGGATCTCGATCCCGTCCACGGTCGCGTGGACGTGGCGGCCATCCACCCTGCCGCACCAGTCGCGACGCCCGCTGCCGCGGAACGGCAGCCGGGAGACGATGGCGACCCCGTGGTAGTTGCGGATCCCGTGGATCACCCGGTGGACGTAGCCGAACTCGTCGAACAGCGCGTGCGGAAAGAGCGCGTCCTCGACCTTCGTCTCCTGGAAGCAGATGACGTCGGGTGCCTGCTCCTCGATCAGCCGGCGGACGATCGGCAGCCGCGCCCTGATGGAGTTGATGTTCCAGGTGGCAATTCGCATCAGGATCAGCCGATGCTCACCGCCAGCCGGCCGATGCCGGCGATTTCCGCTTCCAGCGTGTCGCCGGGCGCCACCGGTCCGACCCCGGCGGGCGTGCCGGTGAAGATCAGGTCGCCCGGTGCCAGCACGATCTCCCGCGACAGCGCGGCGACGATCTCGTCCGGTGACCAGGTCATCTCGGCGATGTCGGCGTCCTGGCGGACGCTGCCGCTGACCGAGAGCGTGATGCGACCCTGCCGCGGGTGGCCGATGTCGGCAGCGAGCGCGATCGCGCCCACCGGGGCGCTGTAGTCGAAGCCCTTCGCCATCGTCCACGGCTTGCCCGCCTGCTTCGCCGCGGCCTGCACGTCCCGCCGGGTCATGTCGATGCCGACGGCGTAGCCGAGGATGTGGGTCTGCGCCTGCTCCGGCACGATGTCGCGGCCGCCGGCGCCGATGGCCAGCACCAGCTCGACCTCGTGATGCAGGTTGGCGGTGCCGGTGGGGTAGGGAACGATGCCGCCGTCGGCGACCAGCGCGTCCGCCGGCTTGTCGAAGAAGAACGGCACCTCCGACCGCGGATCGTAGCCCATCTCGCGGGCATGGTCGGAATAGTTGCGGCCGACGCAGTAGATGCGGCGGACGGGGAAGCGGGCGCTCTGGCCCTGCACCGCGACGCTGGGCTGCGGGGCGGGCGCGAACAGATAGGCTGGGCTCATGACTGGCTCGCGGCGCTGTGAGGGACCCTGATTAGCGTCGGGGGGTCCGGGCCGGCAAGCCTCTGCGGCGCGCTTTCGCGGGCGCGGGGGCGGATCAGGCGGTGTGCTGCATGGCGCGGGCCAGCGACAGCCGCGTCTCCAGCCTCGCGGCGGCGTTCGCCGTCTCCTCCGACAGCAGGGCCGCCTGGCGCGCCGCCTCCGCCGGGCCGATCGTCGGGTCGCTGGCGATCTCTTCCGCCACCTCGAGCGCCATCCGGCCGATCTTGCACGCCTCCTCCAGCATCCGCTTCGCCATGGCGGCAGGGTCGCTGCCGGGCAGGAGGTCGCCGAGGCTGGCGTCGATCACGCTCTTGAGCTGAACCAGGGCCGACATTGCGCACCACCTGCTGCTGGAACCGTGCGGGGGGCAGGGCTGCTCCGCGACGGGAAAGCCTGTCCCGCCGCCGGTCAACAATGGGTTAACATGACGGCCCACGATCAGGAGGGATGCGTATGGAAAGCGCGCTGCCGGTGGCCATCGTGCAGTTCCTTGCCCGCGACTGCGACAGGGCTGGCAACCTGGAGCGGGCGCTGGCGCTCATCGACCGCGCGGCGGCGGGCGGCGCCCGGCTGGTCGTGCTGCCGGAGCTGTTCACCGGCCTCGGCTACGCCGACGACACCCGCTGGCGCGCGGAGCTCGCCGAGCCGATCCCCGGCCCCACCTCCGACGCGCTCGCCGCCCGCGCCCGCCGCCATGGGCTCTACATCACCGGCTCGTGGTACGAGCGGGCCGGCGACCGCTTCCACAACGCGGCGCCCTTCATCGGCCCCGACGGCGCGATCCTCGGCATCTATCGCAAGACGCACCTGTTCGACGTGCCGGACCGGGTCGACATACCGCCCGGCATCGTCGAATCCCGCCGCGTGTCGCCGGGCGACCGGCTGATGGCCTTCGACACGCCGTTCGGGCGGATCGGGCTCACCATCTGCGTCGATCTCCGCTTCGCCGAGATCTACCGCACGCTCGCCCTCGACGGATGCCGTGCCGTCATCTGCGTGTCCGCCTTCCTCAGCCCGCGCATCGACCACTGGGAGTTCCTGCTCCGGGCGCGGGCGGCGGATAACCAGCTCTGGATGATCGCGAGCGGCCAGGTCGGCACCGAGCCGGCCAGCGGCGTTGCCTTCTGCGGTCGCTCGATGACGGTGGACCCGTGGGGCGTCGTCACTGCCCAGGCGAGCGACGAGGAGGGGGTGGTCCAGACGGTGCTGGACCTGTCGCTGGTGGAGACCGTGCGGCGGCGATGGGACCTTGCGCGCCAGCGCCGGCCGGAACTCTACCGGCTCGCGCCGCCGGCGCGGGCGGCGGAGTAGGCGCGGCGCGTCAGCCTTCGGGCTCCAGCACCAGGGTCGCCAGCGGCGGCAGCGTGAGGCGCAGCGACGCCGGCCGCCCGTGCATCGGCGTTGCCTCCGCATGGAGGATGCCGCCGTTGCCGATGTTGGCCCCGCCATAGGCGCTCGCGTCGGTGTTGATCCGCTCGCGCCAGACGCCAGCGCGCGGCACGCCGATGCCGTAGTCCTGCCGGACCACCGGCGTCATGTTGCACACCACGACCACGACCTGGCCGCCCGCGCTGCGCCGCTCGAAGGAAAAGACGCTGTTCCCGCTGTCCCCGCCCTCGATCCAGGCGAAGCCGGCGGGGTCGCAGTCCAGCTCGTGCAGCGCCGGCTGCTGCCGGTAGTAGTGGTTGAGGTCTCGGACCAGCCGCTGCAGGCCTGCATGCTCCGGGCTCGCGAGCAGGTGCCAGTCGAGCGACCGGTCATGGTTCCACTCCCGCTCCTGGCCGAACTCGCCCCCCATGAACAGCAGCTTCTTGCCGGGGTGGGTCCACATGAAGCCGAAATAGGCGCGCAGGTTGGCGAACTTCTGCCAGCGGTCGCCCGGCATCTTGCCCAGCAGCGATCCCTTGCCGTGCACGACCTCGTCGTGGCTCAGCGGGAGGACGAAGTTCTCCGAGAAGGCGTAGTGGATGCCGAACGTCATCTGGTGGTGATGGTGCCGCCGGTACACCGGATCCTTCCGCATGTACTCCAGCGTGTCGTGCATCCAGCCCATGTTCCACTTGAAGCTGAAGCCGAGGCCGCCGTCCTCCACCGGCCGGCTGACCCCCGGCCAGGCGGTCGATTCCTCGGCGATCGTCAGCCGGCCCGGGCAGCGCTCCTGCACCAGACGGTTGACCTCGCGGATCAGTTCGATCGCCTCCAGGTTTTCGCGGCCGCCATGGATGTTGGGGATCCACTCGCCGGGCTGGCGGGAATAGTCGAGGTAGAGCATCGAGGCGACCGCATCGACGCGGAGCCCGTCCACCCCGTAGCGCTCCAGCCAGAACAGGGCGTTGGCGGTGAGGAAGTTCCTCACCTCCCGCCGGCCGAAGTTGTAGATCAGCGTGTTCCAGTCGCGGTGGAAGCCGAGCCGCGGGTCCGCGTGTTCGTACAGGTGGGTGCCGTCGAAGTAGACGAGGCCGTAGCCGTCCGAGGGGAAGTGCGCCGGCACCCAGTCGATGATGACGCCGAGCCCGGCGTCGTGGCAGGCGCGGACCAGCCTCTGGAATCCTTCCGGCTCGCCGAAACGAGCCGTCGGCGCGAACAGGCCGATCGGCTGGTACCCCCACGAGCCCGAGAACGGATGCTCCGCCACCGGCAGGAACTCGATGTGGGTGAACCCCATGTCGGTGGCGTAGCCGACGAGCTGGCTGGCGAACTCCTCGTAGGTCAGCATCCGGTTGCCGTCGGCCCGGCGCCACGAGCCGAGGTGAACCTCGTAGATGGAGATCGGGGCTGCTCGGGGGTCGATGGATGGCCGCTCCTGCTGCTCCGGCGGGTCCGGCAGGCGACGGACGATCGAGGCGGTTGCCGGCGGATGCTCCTGGCGCAGCGCCAGCGGATCGGCCTTCTGCGGCTGCAGGTCGCCCTGCGCACCGAGGATCTCGAACTTGTAGCGGGCGCCGACGCCGATGCCGGGCAGGAAGATCTCCCACACGCCCGCGCCGTAGATGAGCCGCATCGGATGGCGGCGACCGTCCCAGAAGTTGAAGTCGCCGACCACGCTTACCCGGCGGGCGTTGGGCGCCCAGACCGCGAAGGCGGTGCCCTCGACGCCGCAGATGGTCATGGGGTGCGCGCCGAGCCGCCGGTAGAGCTCCCGGTGGCGGCCTTCGGCGATGAGGTGGATGTCGAGCTCGCCCAGTACCGGCGGAAAGCTGTACGGGTCCGGGCCGCCCCATTCCCGGCCGTCGCCCTGGAACGCGAGCCGGTAGGGGAACCGCTGCCGCCGCCCCGGCACCAGGCCGGCAAAGACGCCGGCGGGGTGAATCCGCTCCAGCGGCGCCACGGGCGTGCCGTCCATGTCGAGCACGCGCACCTCCGCCGCGCCGGGGTCGAAGGCCGCGACCCGCACGCCCGCCCCGGTCTCGTGCATTCCCAGCCAGCGGAAGGGATCGCCGATCCGTCCGTCCACGATCGCCTGGATCACGTCCCGCGGCAGCAGACCGGCGTCCTCGGAGCCCGGCGAATCCGGAGTCACGTGCCACGCCCCTCGGTCAGCGCCAGCAGGCCGCGCACCGGGATCGACAGCCAGGCCGGGCGGTTGGCGGCCTCGTAGCCGACCTCGTAGAGCGCCTTCTGCAGCACGAAGAGGCGGAGCAGCCGCGCCTCGTCGGCGGAATGCGGCAGGCCGGCCGTCGCCGCCGCATAGGCCTCGAGGAACGCCGCCTTGGAGTGTTCGCACCAGTCCGCGGCGATCCCGTCGGCGCGTGGATCGGTGATGCCCTTGCCGTGCAGCTGGTCCACCGCGGCAAAGGCCGCATAGTCGAAGCTGCGCAGCATGCCGGCAACATCGCGCAACGGCGACGACTTCGCCCGCCGCTCGTCCAGCCCGCGCCGCGGCTCGCCCTCGAAGTCGATGAGGTAGACGTCCGCCTGGGCGACCAGCACCTGCCCCAGGTGGTAGTCGCCGTGGATGCGCGTCTTCTGGCCGCCGGGAGCGATGCGGGCGGCATCCGCGATCAGGCGCTCCACCGCGTCGCGGCGGTCGAGCAGCGCTGCGGCGTCGTCGCCCGCCGCCGCGGTCGCGAGGTTGCGGAAGGCGTTCTGCGCCTGCTGGCGCACGTCGGCGGCCCAGGCGGCGATGTCGTCGCCCGTGACCGGTTCCGGCGCGAAGGCGGGATCGCCGGTCGGCGTCGCCAGCGCCCGATGCAGCTCGCCGGTTCGCTGTCCGAGCACATGCGGGAAGTCCTGCGGGAAGGGCAGGGCCTGGTGGAGGCTTTCGCCCGGGACATCGGGCTCCGGCGCCACCAGCCGGTCCTCCATCACATGGGACAGCATGTCGACGATCACCTTCCACCCGTCGCCCTGATTGGGCACGAAGGCGAAGCACGCCGCAATTGTGGCGGGCTCGCCGCCGTCACGGGCGAGCGTCGCCTCGCCGAGGAACTGCGGGGTGTTGGCGAAGTCGGTGTGCTCGGCGAGGTAGCGGCTGACCTCGATGTCGGGTTGTCGCCCCTCCCGCAGCCGGCGGTAGATCTTGAGCAGCCCCTTGTCGCCGAAGGCCACGGAGACGTTGGACTGTTCGCCGCCCAGCGTGCGCGCCTCGTCCACCGTCTCCAGCGCGTCCAGCGCGCCGGTGCCGCTGGCGCGGAAGGTGACGCCCTCGTGCTCCGCCTCCAGCCCTTCCTTCATCGCGGCGACCACTGCCTCGGCGAAGCGCGGGTCGGGGGCGGCGTCCTGCAGGGCGCCCAGCCGGCTGGTGCGGCGCAGCTTGGCGAGGGTGGAGGCGAGCCCGGGCGCGCCGAACTGGATGTGCTCCTCGCCCCAGCGCGCCGCGAGCGGCAGGAAGTAGGCCTGCGCGCCGCTCGCGGTGGTCTCGACCTCCGCCACCGCCAGCAGGTGATGCTCGCCCAGCGGCGGGCCGGGGCGCAGCGCCACCCGGAGGATGCTGTCGTCCTTGGCGCCGTACCAGCGCTGGAGCGGCAGGAACTCGGGCAGCACCTCGCGGTCGAGCCGGGCGCGGGAGTCCGCCGACAGCACGTCCGCTGTCCTCAGCGACGGGCAGGTCAGGGTGACGAACTCCGGCAGCACCTCCGTGTAGGGCTGGTGCCACTCCGGCAGCGCCGCCTGGGTCGCGAGCTGGAACTGGTAGAAGCCGTAGGGCGGCAGGGTCAGCATGTAGGGCAGGTCGCCGATCGGCGGGAAGGTGGTGCCGCCCTCCAGCTCCACCGGCACCCGGTCGCGGAACGGGGACAGGTTCAGCTCCACCGCCTGGGCGCTGCGACTGACGTTGAACACGCACAGCATCACCTCGTCCTCGTACTGCCGGGTGAAGGCGAGGATCTTGCGGTTGCGGGGGTAAATGAACTCCAGCCGCCCGCGGCTGAAAGCGCGGTGGCGGCGGCGGATGCGGATCATCCGCTTCATCCAGTTGAGGAGCGAGCCCGGATTGCGGCCCTGCGCCTCGACATTGACCGCGTCGTAGCCGTAGACCGGATCCTGGATGGCCGGCAGGCAGAGCTGCTGCGGGAAGGCGCGCGAGAAGCCGCCGTTGCGGTCGGACGACCACTGCATCGGCGTCCGCACCCCGTCGCGGTCGCCGAGGAAGTAGTTGTCGCCCATGCCGATCTCGTCGCCGTAGTAGATCACAGGCGTCCCGGGCATCGAGAACAGCAGGCCGTTCATCAGCTCGATCTTGCGCCGGTCGTTGTCCAGCAGCGGCGCGAGCCGGCGGCGGATGCCCAGGTTGACGCGGGCGCGGCGCTCGGAGGCGTAGAACGACCACATGTAGTCCCGCTCCCGGTCGGTCACCATCTCCAGCGTCAGCTCGTCGTGGTTGCGCAGGAAGATGGCCCACTGGCAGCTCTCGGGGATGTCGGGCGTCTGCCGCAGGATGTCGGTGATCGGGTGCCGGTCCCCCTGGGCCAGCGCCATGTACATCCGCGGCATCAGCGGGAAGTGGAACGCCATGTGGCACTCGTCGCCCGCGCCGAAATAGGGGCGCGTGTCCTCGGGCCACTGGTTGGCCTCGGCCAGCAGCATGCGGTCCGGGTAGCTCGCGTCGAGCTCCGCCCGGATGCGCTTCAGCACCTGGTGGGTTTCCGGCAGGTTCTCGTTGTTGGTGCCCTCGCGCTCCACCAGATAGGGGATGGCGTCCAGCCGGAGCCCGTCCACGCCCATGTCGAGCCAGAAGTGCATGGTCGCCAGGACGTGCTTCAGCACCTCCGGATTGTCGAAGTTGAGGTCCGGCTGGTGCGCGTAGAAGCGGTGCCAGAAGAAGGCGCCGGCCTCGGGATCCCAGGTCCAGTTGGATTTCTCGGTATCGACGAAGATGATCCGGGTCTCGGGGAACTTCGCGTCGGTGTCGGACCAGACGTAGAAGTCGCGCTCGACGCTGCCCGGCGGCGCCTGGCGCGCCCGCTGGAACCAGGCGTGCTGGTCCGAGGTGTGGTTGATGACGAGCTCGGTGACGACGCGCAGGCCCCGGCGGTGCGCCTCGGCGACGAATTCCTGGAAGTCCTCCATCGTGCCGTAGGCGGGGTTGATCGCCTCGTAGTCGGCGATGTCGTAGCCGTCGTCGCGGAGCGGCGACGGGTAGAAGGGCAGGAGCCAGATGGTGTCCACCCCGAGGTCGGTGATGTAGTCCAGCCGCGAAAGCAGGCCGCGGAAGTCGCCGACGCCGTCGTTGTCCGAGTCCTGGAACGACTTGATGTGAAGCTGATAGATGACCGCGTCCTTGTACCATTCGCGGTTGGAGCGATCGATCAGCGCGTCCTGGGCGACATTACCGGCCGCCACCTCCGTCATGACGGTGTTCATCGGTCCGACTGGGCCTCCGAAGCGGCGGCGGGGTTCCGCAGCGACCAGATGGCGTAGGGCCGGTCGTCCGGCGTCAGCCAGACGTGCTGCGCCTTGCCTTCCCAGCGGAACGCGTTGCCGGTGACGAGATCGACGCCGTCGATGGCGGCGTGGTCGGGCAGCCCGAACTCCCACAGCGGCACCTCGATCGGCGCGCCCTGCGGATGCGCCGGGTCGAGGTTGACGGCGAACAGCACGAAGTCGCGCAGGTCCGGGGTGAAGCGGCCGTAGTAGAGGACGTTGTCGTTCCACGCGTTGTAGAAGCGCAAGCCCGTCATGCGCTGCAGCGCCGGGTGCCGGCGGCGGATCCGGTTGATCAGGCGGATGTCGTCCTTGATGTGCCCGGGCCGGTCGAAGTTCCACGTGCGGAGCTGGTACTTCTCGCTGTCGAGATACTCCTCCTTGCCCGGGATCGCCGCCGCCTCGCAGATCTCGTAGCCGTTGTAGATGCCGTAGCTGCTCGACAGCGATGCGGCAAGGATCAGGCGGACGCGAAAGCCGGGGCGACCGCCCGTCTGCAGGTAGCGAGGGTTGATGTCGGGCGTGTTGGCGAAGAAGTTCGGCCGCATTACCCGCGGCATCGTCCCGGTGGTGAGCTCGGTGAGGTATTCGGTGAGCTCGCTCTTGGTGTTGCGCCAGGTGAAGTAGGTGTACGACTGGGTGAAGCCCAGCTTCGCCAGCCGCTTCATCATCTTCGGCCGGGTGAATGCCTCCGCCAGGAAGATCGCGTCCGGGTGGACCGCGCGCACCGCGGCGATCATCCACTCCCAGAACGGCAGCGGCTT
The DNA here is from genome assembly GCA_937988735.1 of uncultured Alphaproteobacteria bacterium. Classification (GTDB taxonomy): domain Bacteria; phylum Pseudomonadota; class Alphaproteobacteria; order CALKHQ01; family CALKHQ01; genus CALKHQ01. Next base: position 4,209 of record CALKHQ010000351.1, on the reverse strand, counting down.
GGTATGGGGGTTGTCCACCCGGAAGATGCGCACGCCGTGCGACGCCCACAGCAGCACGATGTCGCGCAGCGCCAGCCACAGCGACGGGATCGCCCGGCGGTAGAAGTGGACATTGACGATGTCCTCGTACTTCTTCGGCGGGTTCTCGGCGAACCTGATCGTGCCGTCCGGCCGCCAGTCGAACCACTCCGGATGCTCCCGGATCCACGGGTGGTCGGGCGAGCACTGGATGGCGAAATCGAGCGCGATTTCGAGCCCATGCACCCGCGCCGCCTCCACCAGCCGGCGGAAGTCGTCGAAGGTACCGAGTTCCGGGTGGATCGCCTCATGCCCGCCGTCCTCCGAACCGATGGCGTAGGGCGAGCCGGGGTCGCCCGGCCGTGCGGTCAGCGCATTGTTGCGCCCCTTGCGGTTGGTCCGGCCGATGGGGTGGATCGGCGGGAAGTAGAGCACGTCGAAGCCGAGGTCGCGCACATAGGGCAGGCGGGCGATCACGTCGTCGAAGGTGCCGTGCCGCTCCTCCGAGAAGGACATCGACCGCGGCATCAGCTCGTACCAGGCGGAGAACACGGCCCGCTTGCGGTCCACCCAGACCGGGAAGGGCGCCGGGACGGTGGAGAGGTTGGTCCGGAGCCCGACGCGGCGCATCAGCGCCGTCGTCTCCCCGGTCACCAGCATTGCGAACAGGCCCCCCGCGTCGCCTTCCCGCGCGTCGAGCCGGTCGAGAAGGCGGCGCAGCGCCTCCGCATCCCCGGCGTCGAGCGCCCCGGCCTCGTCCAGCGTCTTCTGAACGATGACCCGGCCCTCGATCAGCTCGAGCCCGATCGGCACGCCGGCGGCCTGCTTTTTCGCCACCTCCGCTTGCCACGAGGCGAACAGGTCGCGCCAGGCGATGATGGAGAACTCGTGCGGGCCGATGTCTTCGAAGGTGACGGTGCCGCGCCAGCGGTCGTTCTCGACCAGGCGCATCGGATGCTCCTGCCACGACGGCGTGCCGGCCCGCCGCGACAGCACGGCGGCGCCCAGCTGGTCGTGGCCGTCGCAGAAGATGTCGGCCTCGATGACGAGGGGATCGTCCGCGACCGCCTTGGCGGGGAAGCGGCCACCGTCCACGACTGGCTCGACCGCCTCGATCGCGATCCGGTTTGCGGCGAGCTGCAGCAGCTCCTCGACCCGGTCGCGGTCCGGCGTAGGGAAGCGGTCTCCGGCTGCTCTCGCTGCTGGTGCCTTCGCCACGCCCGATCCCCGTTCCGACACGGGAACCAGCTAGGTTGCGGCGCCGGGCCAGCAAGGCCGGGCGGACGCCAGGCGATGTCCCGGGCGGCGGCCAGCAACGGCGGAGGCGCGCGCCTCCGCCGGGTCAGTCCTTGAGACCGCCGGCGGCGAGCCCGCGCACCAGCCAGGTGCGGACCAGCACCGCGAAGATCAGCACCGGCAGCGTCACCAGCGTGCCGCCGGCCGCGATCTTCGCCCACTCCCACCCCTCGTACTGCAGGAAGTTGACGATGGCGACCGGGGCGGTGATGGCGTTGGTGCGGGTCAGGATCAGCGCGTAGAAGAAGTCGTTCCAGGAGAAGATGAAGCAGAGCACCGCGGTCGCGGTCAGGCCCGGTGCGGACAGCGGGAGCGTGATCCGCCAGAAGCTCTGCCAGACGCCACCGCCGTCGATCCAGGCCGCCTCCTCCAGCGCCACCGGGATGGCCTCGAAGAAGGTCTGCATCAGCCAGATCACGATGGCGAGGTTGAAGGTGAGGTAGACGATGACCAGCCCCGCCACCGTGTCCTGCAGCCCCAGCCAGCGATAGGCGAGGAAGAACGGGATGGTGAAGGCGATCGGCGGCGCCATCCGGGTGACCAGGATCCACAGCGCCACGTGCCGCCTGCCCCTGAACTGCCAGCGGCTGAGCACATAGGCGGCCGGCACGCCGATCAGCAGCGAGAACAGGGTGGACAGCGTGCTGGTCAGCAGGCTGTTCCAGAACGACCGGACGAAGTTCCCCTGCAGCAGGCTGGCGAAGCCGTCGAGCGTCGGCACGAACAGCAGCTCCTCGGAGAAGATGTCCGTGGACGGCCGGAAGGCGAGCTGCGCGAGCCACAGGAATGGGAACAGCGAGACCAGCAGCAGGAAGACCGCCGCGGCCGGCCGCAGTCGCTGCCGCAGCCAGGCGACCGCATCCTCCCCGTTCCGGCGTCCGGCCAGGACGAGACGGGGGGCCGTCGCGCCGCCCCGATCATCCTCGCGACGCCCGAGCGGGCGTGCCGGTCCGGCGCGCGTGACGGAACGGCGGACGGGTCGCGCAATGACGTCGGGAGAGCCGGCCTTGCCGGCGACTGCACTAGCCTCGCTCATGGCTGTTCCACCCCAGCTTGCCGACCAGCCAGCTCATGATGAAGACGCCGGCCAGGATCACGGTGGCGATGGCGCTGGCATAGCCCCAGTAGGAGAAGTTGAAGGCCTGGATGAAGCCGTAATAGTTGGTGACCTCGGTCACCGTGCCGGGTCCGCCGTTGGTGAGCACGTAGATCAGCGGGAAGGCCTTGAAGCTGTCGATCAGCCGGAACATGCCGCAAACCACCAGTACCGGCCGGATGTAAGGAAAGATCACGTAGCGGAAGAGCTGCCAGCGGTTGGCGCCATCCAGGCTCGCCGCCTCGACGGGGTCGTTCGGCATCGACTGCAGCGCCGCCAGCACCATCAGCATGGTGAAGGGGAACCACTGCCAGGTGTCGGCGGCGGCGATCGCCCACAGCGCCGTGTCGGGGTTGGCGAGCAGCGACCGGACCGGCAGGCCGATCCCGTCCAGCCCGCGGTGCAGCGGGCTCACGTCCGGCGAGTAGAGGATCTTCCAGATCAGCGCGACCACGATCGGCGGCAGCACCATCGGCACCAGGAACAGCGACCGCGCCGCCGACAGGATGCGGGACTCGCCGTTCAGCAGCAGCGCGAGCCCCAGCCCGACCCCCAGCTGGAGCGCGACGCTTGCCACCGACAGCTTGCCCTGCGTCCACAGCGAGTCGAGGAAGCGCTGGTCGCGCGCGAGCTCGCGGTAGTTCCCCAGCGGGTCGTCGAAGTGGAAGGTACCGACGGGGTCGACCAGGGACAGGGGCGTCAGGCTCGCCACCACCAGGGCCGCCGCCGGGACCAGCGTGATCGCCAGCAGCACCAGCAGCGACGGCGACAAGCCGAGCAGGAAGGCTCAGCGGCGCTGCGCCTCCCAGCTCATCCCGGCGGCCAGAGCCATGGCCCGTCAGATCGAGACGCCGGCGCGGCGCAGCTCGGCGATCGACGCCTCCTGCGCCTGGGTCATCGCCTCGCGCGCCGAGAGCTGCCCGGTGGCGATGAGCTCGATCGCCTTGTTGAGCTGCTGGTCCACCTGCGGGTAGACCGAGACGGTGCGGTAGGCCATGTGCCCGGTCTCGGCGGCGATCGCGAGCGAGTCGAGCGAGAGCTGCGCCAGGTCCGAGCCGTTGATCACCTGCTTCTGGCGGAACTCGGCGGACTCGATGTCGGACCGCCGCGCCGGAGAGCCGTATCCGGCCAGCACCGCCCGGCGCGTCGTCTCCTTGGACAGCGCCCACTGGATGAAGGCCCAGGCCGCTTCCTTGTTCTCCGACGCCGCCGGGATGCCGAGCGCGTGGACCGCGGTGCCGGGGAAGCGTCCCGCCGGTCCCTTGGGCACCAGCCCGAACCGCAGGGTGCTCAGGGTGCGGCTGCTCTCGGGGTCGCCGAGCTGCGCCAGGTAGATCTGGCCGATGTCGGTGAAGTTGACCCGACCCAGCTTCAGCGACTGCACCACCTGGTCGGGCACGTAGGTCACCGCGCCGTCCGGGCCGAACTCGCGCAGCAGGTTGCCGTAGTACTCGGCCGCGGCCACCGCTTCCGGCGTGTCCAGCGTCGGGAACAGGTCATCCGGCGGGGCGCGGAATACGTTGCCGCCGAAGCCCTGCAGGTAGGGGACGAAGGTCCAGCCGTAGTGGTTGTCGGCGACGAATCCGGCGACCCCTTCCTTGCCGTGCACCGCGCGCAGCACGGCGACCAGGTCGTCGGTCGTGTCGGGGAACTCCAGGCCTTCCGCGGCGACGAGGTCGAAGCGCGCGGCGCCGGTGAGCAGCGCCTCCGCGGTCCACGGAATGCCGTAGAGCAGGCCGTCCTGGCCGGTCTCGGGCCGGATCGCGCCGGGCAGGAAGTCGTCGATGTCGAAATCCGCC
>CALKHQ010000350.1 GCA_937988735.1 uncultured Alphaproteobacteria bacterium | reverse complement strand
GCGAGATGGCGGCCGCCGGCGGCGCGGCGGGCATTTTCCGCGCCATGCTGACCGCAGTGTTCCCCGGCATGCGGCGGCGGCCGCAGGAGCAGGAGGATCAGCCGGCGGCGGCGCAACAGCCGGCGCAGCCCGCGCAACCGGCCATGATGCCCGATCTTGCGCAGCCCGACCCCGTGGTGGGCGCCGCGTCGGTCGGCCAGGCGCTCGGCCAGACCGAGATGGCGCAGATCCTCTCCGCGCTCGCCGCTGGCGGCAACGTCGATCCGGCCGGCGGGACGGGAACAATCGACCCCCGGCTGATGCCCCGGCTGGGCACCCTCGCCCGGCAGGTGGCGCCGGGGACGGTGGAGCCGACGGCGACGATGCAGCACCGGCAGATGGTGCAGCGCCCGACCCCGCTCACGGTGAGCATCGAGGACTATCTGGAGCAGCGGCCCGCGCCCTACACGCCGCTCCAGCATCAGGTGCCGATCGGCACGCCGGAGGAGAAGGCCGACATCCTGCGCCGGGTGCGCCGCATGGCGAACCAGCGGGGCGTGCCGACCATTATCGGCGGGACGGCGGAGCAGCCCTTCATCACCTCGCCGAACGCGACACTGGCCGGGGACCGGCTGCTGACCGAGATCCTTGCCGACGAGGTGGAGCGCTTCGCGCGGCGGCGCACGCAATCCCTGGCACAGTGGATCGCCGACCGCGGCGGCATCGTGGACGAGGGCGGCGACCTCCGCGCGATGGGCGCGCACGAGTGGCACCGGACCCAGCGGCCCGGCACGCGCCGGCTGCTGACCGACGATCCCGGCGTGGACGGCCGCAACACGCCCGACATGGTGCGCGAGGCCGCGATCGAGGCCGGCTACCTGAAGCCAGACGCGGACATCAACGACCTGCTGAACGCGATCGCCGAGGATATTCGGACGGGCCAGGTGATGCCGCCGGACGACATGGACATGCTTGCGGCGGCCGCGCAGGTGAGGAACGAGACAAGGGAACAGCGCCTCGCCCGCCGACAGGAGGAGGAGCCGGAGTGGTTCGCGGCGTGGCAGCGGGCTCTTGACCTGGGCCTCAACCCGGATGTGGATTGGGATCTGGAGGATCTGCACATCGGGATCGGCGAGCGCGAGGCGATCCAGGCCGAGGCCGAGGTCGACGCCGACGTTGCGGAGGAGCAGCAGCATGACGACATCCCGTTCGACATCCCGCCCGCCGGACCCGCTGCCGACGGCGGACGAGCTCAAGGCGAAGCTGATGCGTGGCCTGGCCCGCGAGCGGGCGTTGCTGGAGCGCCGGAAGATGCCGGGCCTGTCGCCGAAGGCCGCGGAGATACTGGACCGCGCGATCCCGAAGCAGCGCAAGGCGAACGAGCTCCGGCGGCGGGGGCTCAAGATACTCGCGAAGAAGGCGGCCGAGACGAAGGTGTAGCTCCCAAGAAGCCGCTCTACGCCTTCCGCGCGGTCGAGAACGCCGACGACATCATCGACTGGTTCGCGCGCCAGGGCGTGCAGAACCTCGTCCCGGCGAGCGAGCTCCACGTCACCACTGCGTTCAGCCGCACGCCGATCGCCGACACCGGCGGCAATCAGGATCCGCTGAGCCTTCGCCCGGCCGCGCGCACGGTGGAGCGCCTGGGCGATCAGGGCGCAGTGGTGCTGATGCTCGGCCAGCGCACCGGGCTCGAGGACGACTGGCAGGCTTGGCGGGACGCCGGCGCGTCGTGGGACTTCGACAGCTATCGGCCGCACATCACGATCAGTTACGACCCCGGCATCGACGTGGCGGCCATCAAGCCTTACACCGGCCCGATCCAGCTGGGCCCGGAAACGACGGCCGATCTCGACACCGACCGATCGACGGCGCCGCCCGCCGGGGACACCGGCGAAACCACCCCGGAAGCCGCCGACTACGCCCCCCAGACGCGCGCAACGGATGAGCCGGCAGCCGACACCGGGCCGGAGCCGGAGGCCGCTCCTGCGGCTTCTGCGGCGCTCAGACAGCGCATCGAAGCAATCGAACAGGACATTGCGGAGGCGCAGGCCGATCTGGACCGGCTGATGGCCGAGCGGCGGGCGGTGAACACCCAGGCTGAGACCGCTGCGGCGCTGCTGGAGCCGGCGATCCAGACGCCCCGCTACTACACCGAGCGCGGCCGGCAGATCGGCGAGTGGGAATACCCCATCGACGCCGAGTGGAGCATCATCGGCGGCCTGCCGACCTACCGGGTGGAGCGGGAGAAGGGCGAGAAGACCTGGAAGGTTTACGAGGTCACCACCGTCGACGGCGGCACCGCGCGGCAGCGTAACGAGCGCCGCCTGATCGCCGGCGACCTTACCCGCCGGGCAGCCGAGGCGTTGGCCCGCGAGCGGCTGGAATCGAACTACCGGGGCTCAGCGTCGGCGCCTGTCCGGCGGCGCCAGCAGATTGGCGAGGAGATCGCCCGCATCAACGCGCGCATCGCGGCGCTTGAGGCGGAAGTCGAGGCGCTGGTGCCCGATCTGGAGCGTGCGGCTGCGGCGGAGATGGCGGCCGAGCGCGCCGTCACCATGTCGGCCGAAGCGGTGATGCCGCAGGACGGTTTCTCGCTCACCGCCCCCAAGGGGCCGAAGCAGAAGGAGCCCGATCCCGAGGTCGGGCTGCCGCTGCACCTGCCGCCGGCGAAGGATCCGGGCAAGCTCAGGGGCAAGGGCGAGCAGCAGGACGCCGACGAGGGCCTGTTCGCCCCGCCGGAGGACGACGGCCAGACCGACATCGAGGATGCGGTCAAGCGGGCGGCGAAAAAAGAAGCGCCTGCCCTCAAGATCGGCACCGGCGACATCCTGCGCAGCGATAGCGGCCGGGAGTTGTCCCCTGCCCCTAAGATCGACGCGACGTCCGATCGCCGGGCGCTGAACAGCATCAAGCGCATGGACGCATGGCTGCAGGGCGAGGCGGTGCGGGAGCTTCGCAGCCAGGGCAACGACTTCGGCGCCGACATGATCGCGCGCCTCGACCCCAACAAGTTCAGCCAGTCCGACCGGGATCTGGTCAACGAGACGCTGTGGCCGGACACCGGCTACGCGACCGAGGCGCACCTGATCTCGCGCGGCGGGAAGCCGCCGGCCGTGACCGAGCGCGAGCGGCTGCTGCTGCAGATCATCGGCTGGACCGACCAGGACATCGCCAACGCCACGCCGGCGATGCGCCGGGACAACATCGACAGCGCGCTCGCCGAGGCGCGGCGGCATGTGCAGCTGGTCGACGAGCCGCTGCTGGACGTCGGGCCGGACACGCCCATGCACTACATCGCGACCGGCGAGAAGGGCGCGATGTTCACGCTGCGGCAGCTCCGCCGGGACAAGAGCGGGCTGCACGACAGCTACATCATGAACCTGGCCCGGGACCGGGAAACGGCAGTCGACAAGGCGCGGCTGGTCGTGCATCGCGCCGGCGGTTATCGCCTCTACACCGCAGGGCTAGGGATCGACCTCGCCGCCATCGACAGGGGCGCGGGCGGCTCCGGCAGCGGCAAGGCGCCGCTGGCCGACCAGTCGGACGTGCCCGAGAACGAGCCGCGGCCGCAGCAGGATCTCAGCGACGCCGAAGTGATCGCCCAGGCCGGGCTCAGCCTCGAGGAGAAGGTCAGCAAGCGCGGGCGCACCTATTGGGCGGCATCCGGCGCGCTCGCCGACCACAAGGCCGTTCTCGACGCGCTGGGCTTCGGCGACCTGTGGCGCATGGGCGGCAAGTGGTTCCGCTCGGTGCACAAGGGCGACCCGACCCAGGCGCTCGCCGCAGCGCTGCGCGGGAAGCCGGTGGCGAACAGCCCGCAGGAGGAGGCGCCGCTCCCCGACATCACCGACGAGGCCGCCGACAAGGCGCTGCGCGGCGCGAAGCTCGAGGTGGTGAAAGAAAGCGACGGCTATGTCGTCCGCGGCCAAGGCACCTTTGACCACAAGGACACGATCAAGGATCTTGGCGGCCGGTGGGACGGCAGCGCAAGGGCATGGAGGTTCGCCGATGACCCGACCAAGCGGCTCGCGGCCGCCATCGCGGACAAGAACGCAGGCGCTCCAGGAGATGCTGGAGACGACGCCGGGCCTGAACGCGACCCTGCTGAGGAACAGCGACTCCGCGAACTTCGACAGCGAGAGGACGGTCGACCCGATGAACGAGAAGGCGGTGTCGACGTTGGCCGCTATGTCTCGGAGGAAACCCGCCGTCTGATCTCGGCCGGTCGCGACTTCGGCATCCCCGAGGACGTGATCCGCGACCAGATCGAGGACGTCGCCTTCATCAACCGGGCCTACCAGTCCGGCAAGCCGATGTTCGTGCTCGCCAACGAGGCCGGCACAGGGAAGACTTTCGTGCTGGGCGGCGCGATCCGCGAGCTCCGCCGGGCCGGTGCCTCCCGCTTCGTCTACGTCACCATGAACGTCGACCTGATCGAGCAGATTCGGCGCGACCTGAAGGCGTATGGCGTCGACGACGTGGAGTTCCACACCTATGCGGGCTTGAGCGGCAAGGCGGCTCCCGACACCACCGGCGCGGTGCTGATCTTCGACGAGGCGCACAACGTCAAGAACGTCGGCGCCGGGACCGCCCGGGCGGAGAAGGCGCAGGAGCTCATCGGCCGGGCCCGGTTCAGCATCTTCGCCAGCGCCACACCGTTCGAGAACCCCGTGCAGGCGCGCTATCTGGCCGCGACCCAGATATTCGAGCCAGCAGGCGGCTTCGACGATTGGGCGAAGGCATACGGCGCGGCGGTGCGCCGTCGCAAGTATTGGAACCCACACACCCGCCGGCAGGAGGTCGAGGAGATCATCTATTGGGTGGGCGGCAAGGCGAAGCGCGCCGACGGGGCCGCCGCCCGCGCTTGGTTCTTCAAACAGGGCGTGATGACTCAGCGCCCGATGAAGATCGACCCGAAGATGGTCGACGTCACCTTCCGCAAGACGCAGGTGGCCGACAGTTGGCGCGAGATCTACGACCGTGTGACGGCGGCCTATGACGACGCGACGAGCCGGTGGACGGCCGACGACGGCACCCCGGTCAACCCGAAGATCTTCTCCGAGATCGCGCGCCACCGCGAGAACACCATCAAGCGCATCCTCGAGGCGGCGAAGGTCGACTACGCGATCGAGCGGGCGAAGGTGCACCTGAGCGCCGGCAAGAACGTCGTCATCTTTGTGGAGACGAAGGCAGACCGCGAGCTGGGGCTCTGGCGCCGATCCGAGCACTTCAAGGACAGCACCCTCTACACCTACCCGCAGATGGCCCGGATGATGGCCGATTGGGAGATGGAGGCGGAGGCGGCCTATCGGATGCGCGAGCGCCCGCCGCCGCGGCCGTTCGCCGAGTTCATCGTCGAGATCGCGGCCGCCTTCGACCGCCACCAGATCCGCTACGACCTGCCTTCGACCGCCGACGACATCATGGCGGCGCTGGGCGGCGAGAGCGCGGTGGCCATCTACACGGGTGCCGTCAGCAACACGAAGGCCAGCCGCAACAAGCAGGACTTCCTCGCCGGCAAAAAGCGGGTGCTGATCGCGACAATGGCGAAGGGCGGCACCGGCCTGTCGCTGCACGACACGACCGGCAACCGGCCGACAGTGCAGGTGAACATCAACCTGCCGTGGGTGGCGACCGGCGTCGACCAGGTGTCCGGCCGGGTGGCGCGCTACGGGCTCAAGAGCAAGGCGCAGATCGAGTGGCTGTTTGCCGGCAACATCCCGTGGGAATCGCAGAAGCTGGCACCGCGGGTTGGCGCCCGCATGCGCGACATGGGCGCCTTGGTGAAGGGCATCGATGTGAAGGCCGCCGCGGCGCTCGAGGGCGACTTCGATTTCGAGAGCGAGATCGACGTCAAGCAGGCGGCGGGCGAGGGCCTGATCGACGTCGCGGCCGCGGACGCCGAGGACCGCCAGGACATCTACGCGCGCGCCGAGCGGCTGGAGGGATCCCGGCAGCGGGCGACCGACACGAGCGGCGGCTTCTTCGAGACGCCCTATCCGCTGGCGGCGCTGATGCAGCGGATCAGCGGCGTGCGCGCCGGCGACCGGGTGCTCGAGCCGTCGGCGGGCACAGGCAACCTGCTGGCCTTCATGCCCGACGACGTGCAGATCACCGCCGTCGAGCTGCGGCCGGATAACTTCCGCCAGTTGAAAGGGCGCATGTCACGCCGCAGCGGCGCCGAGCTCCACAACGGCGACTTTCTGGAGTGGGCGTCGTCGGCGGGCGAGTTCGACGTGATCGTGATGAACCCGCCGTTCGAGCGGGTGAAGGGCATCGGTGCCCAAGATGCCGCCCACGTCCGCGCCGCCTATGACCACCTCGCGCCTGGCGGCCGGCTGGTGGCGATCATGGGCGAGGGGGTGTTCTTCCGCGAGCAGGACGCGGACTTCAGGGGGTGGCTGGATGACGTCGGCGCGACCGTGATCCGGCTGCCGGAGAAGGCGTTCCAGAAATCCGGCACCGGCGTCAACGCGCGCATGGTGGTGATCGACAAGGGCGGGCCCGACTGGTCAGGGCGGTCGGACCTCGACCTGCACGACATGGACACCGCCAGCCTGCGGGCGATCGAGGCGACGGTGCCGGCGCGCGCGGCCGTGGCCCGCGCGGGCGCATCAGAGGATGGCGGCCGCCTTCGCCAGGGACCGGGCCGCCTAGACCCCAGCGAGCACCGCCCGGCGCCGTTCTTCTCCGCCGCGCTGAAGGCCGCCCGTGCGCTGCCGCAGGCGAAGGGCGCGGGCAACCAGTTCCTCGCCCAGCTGCGCAAGGCGCCGGGCGTGAAGCCCGAGGAGCTGGATTGGGTCGGCATCACCGACTTCCTGAGCGGCCGGCGCAGCGTCACCCGCGACGAGCTGGTGGCGTTCATCGAGCAGAACCAGGTGCGCGTCGAGGAGGTGGTGAAGGGCGAGCCGACGCTGCGCCAGGCATGGGGCATCATCGAGGACCACGTCGCCGGGGCCTGGGACCCCGACTACGGCCGCGATGATTACATGGACGAGCACGGGCTCGAAACGGACGAGGACGTGATCGCCCACGCCCAGGAAGCGTTCGGGCTTCCCGACGCGACGAAGTTCGACAGCTACACCCTGCCCGGCGGCCAGAACTACCGCGAGCTGCTGCTGACGCTGCCTCACAACGATAGAGTCCGTGAAGTAGGACGCGATGAAGCGCTCCGCACGGTGGCCAGAGGCACGTTCGTCTGGATCACTTATCCCGGCGATGATGGTGCGCTAGTCTCCGAGACGGCGCGCAATGTCGACGACATCAATGGTCTGACATCTTCGGCCAGATTCTACGTCGGCCCGGATGATGAGGTCTTCCGCGCTGGCCACTGGGACGAGCCCAACGTGCTGGCCCATGTGCGCTTCAACGAGCGCACCGACTCGCAAGGCCGGCGCATCCTGTTCATCGAGGAGATCCAGAGCGACTGGCACCAGGCGGGGCGGAAGAAGGGCTATCGCGGTCGCTCGATCGAGGAAATCGACCGGGACATGGATTTAGCCGTCCCTGACGCGCCGCTGAAGAAGACGTGGCACGAGACGGCCTTCCGCAGGATGGTGCGCTACGCCGCCGAGAACGGCTTCGATGCCGTGGCCTGGACACCGGGAGAGGTGCAGGCCGAGCGGTATGACCTGTCGAAGCAGGTGGATGGCGTCCGGGTTATGGGCAGTCCCGCCGCCGACGTCGTGCATGTGATGGTGAAGCGGGCCGGGGCGCGCGACTACGAGCGCCTGGCGGGAGAGACATCCTCCGTTCCGCGCGATCGTCTCGCCGATACGATCGGCAAGGAGCTCGCAGAGAAGGCACTGGCGGAACTGGATGCCGGCCAGCCTTCAGCCACCTTCGAGGGTGTGGACCTCAAGGTCGGCGGCGAGGGGATGAAGGGCTTCTACGACCGCATCCTGCCGGCCTATGCGGGCAAGTTCGGCAAGCGCTTCGGGGCGGCGGTCGGGAAAACCGAGATCAGCACCGACGATGGCGGCATCAAGGTCTGGGCACTCCCCATCACGCCCGAGATGCGCGAGGTGGCGCTGGGTGAGGGTTTCGCGCTGTTCAACCGCGCCTACCAGGGCGAACCCCTGTGGGGCGGCCTGACGCTCGAGGAGGCGTGGGCGGCGATCGAGCGCGAGTACGGACGCGCATTCAGCCCTGAGCAGCGCCGGGAGTTCATGGCGGACTTCGGGCTCCGCGACGACGCCGAGGTGATCGCCTTCGCGGAGATCGGCCAGGATGCCGAGGGGCTGCGCCGCCGGATCGAGCAGGCGGTTGTCGCCGAGGTGGAGCGCATCGGCATCCCCGGCGTGCGGGTGCGGGCGGTGCTCAAGAGCAACCTGAGCACCGTCCCCGGCAAGCTGGTCACCGGCCGCTACGACCCGCTGCAGAACCTCATCGAGATCGCGTTGCAGCCGATCGGCGAGGCGGTGCGCGTGGGCCGGCACGAGATCGGGCACATGCTGGTGGATGCGGGCGTCATCACCGACCGGGAGTGGGGCGTGCTGATGCGCCGGGCCGAGGCGACGTGGATGAAGGACGCGAAGCTCGACATCGCGGGCCGCTACAAGCACCTCGACCGGGACGGGCAGCTCGAGGAGGCGTTCGTCGAGGCGCTGTCCTACTTCCGGCTGGACCCGACGAGCGAGCACGGCATCGTGCGGGCCATCCTGACGAAGATCGCGCGCTTCCTCGAGGCGGTCGGCAACGCCATCCGCGGGCTGGGCTTCCAGACGGCCGACGAGGTGCTGGCACGGATCGAGCGCGGCGAGATGCGGCAGCGGGCGGCGGCGATGCGCGGGGGCCAGGCGCGGGAGTCGGTGGACACCAGCTCCGCCGCCTTCAAGCGCTGGTTCGGCGACTCGAAAGTGGTGGACGAGAACGGGCAGCCGCTGGTGGTGTATCACGGGACGCCTGAAGCGGTGCCGACAGTTTCCGAACGTTTCGAGTATGCGGAGCGGCGCGCGGCAGAGATCGCGCAACAAGAAGAAGCTGGCGCATGGTCTGCTGTGTTCAGCCGTATCAATGGCGTACTTCATTCCGCCGGCGCAAAGGCTCGGGTAAGCACACCACGTGATGTCCGAAACATCATTGACCTTATGGGGGAGGATTTTTTGGGCCGCGACGTTGTTGAGATGCTTAACAGCATCCCTTCATGGCGCGGAATTAACGATCCGGTTGCGTACCTGAATGAGCGTCGCGAAAAACTAACAGAGGACGACATCAGGGTATTGGATCGTGCCCCTTTTACCGTTTTTGACGTCGAGAGGTTGGGCGGTAGCACCGGCGCTCAAGACGCTAAAGTCGGATTTTTCTTTACGGATGAGAAGGAGTTTGCGAGGCGGTTTACCTCAAGGATAGAACGTGATCCTGTGACGGGCCGTGTTACGAGTTGGCAAGGCGACCGGCCGATGATGTACGAGGTGTACCTGTCCATCCAGAACCCGATAGACCTATCTCGTGCGACAAAGCAAAACGCAGAGGCTCTGTTCAGGAGCGGGCTTCTGCGGGGTTACGACACCGCCGAAGAACTACGGCGCGACATGGCGTCCGCGGAAGGTAGCAAGCTCCTGCAACAAATACTTGCAGCCAAAGGCAGGGATGCTCTTGTTGCGGCAGGGTTCGACGGGATTATCAACAAGGTTCATGATGGGCGCAGGGTTCGCACTGAGTTCATCGCCTTCCGCCCCGAGCAGATCAAGTCCGTCTTCAACCGCGGCACGTGGAACCCGGCCGACCCGCGCATCCGCGAGCACGCAGCAGCGGTGCCGACCGAGCCAGACCTGCTGGGGCGCGCCACCAGCCTGGGCGAGGGCACCGCGCGCGCCGACCGCGGCACCGCGTCGTTCCTCGACGAGTTCAACCTGGCTATCACCGACGAGGTGATCGGCAAGGGCAAGTGGACCAGGCGCGCCGACGACCTGCGCACCATCATGCAGGACAAGCTCCTGCCCCTGAAGCGCGCGCAGCAGGCGGTCGAGAAGCAGATCGGCCGCAAGCTCCGGGACAGCGAGAACGCCTACCAGGCCACCGAGACCTACTCCGGCCGCGCCGGCGACAAGCTCGACCGGCTGGACCGGGAGATCATCAAGCCGCTCCTGGAGACGATCGCGCGCAACGGGCTGGACCTGGCGAGCGTGGACCGCTGGCTGACCGCCCGCCATGCGCATGAGCGCAACGCGCGCATCGCCTCGATCAACCCCGACTTCGCGGAAGGCACCGGCTCCGGCATGACCGACGCCGAGGCCGACGCCGTGATCGCCGAGGTGGAGGCGTCCGACAAGCGCGACGCCTATGAGCAGGTGGCCGAGTACGTGCGCCAGCTCCGCGACCTGGATCTCGACAACCGGGTGGAGATGGGCCTGATGACCGCCGACGCAGCCGCCGGGCTGCGCGCGATGTACCAGAATTATGTGCCGCTGAAGGGGCTGGAGTTCGACCCGTTCGAGGACGACGGCGGCTTCCTCAGCGGGCGCGGCTTCGATACCCGGGGACCGGAGTTCCGCCGCGCCTTCGGTCGCCGCTCCAAGGCGCCCGACGTGCTGCTGAACATGATCAAGCAGGTGCAGGAGGGCATCATCCGGGGCGAGAAGAACCGGGTGGGCCTCGCGCTCTACAACCTGGTCCGCAACAACCCCGACCCGACCTATTGGGAGGTCAACGCCACCCGCCAGGTGCCGGACATCGACAAGGAGACGGGGCTGGTGGTCTACCGCCGCCAGCCGCTCCGCGACCCGGCGAAGCAGATCGAGGTGAAGATCGACGGCAAGAGCCACGTCGTCACCCTGCACGATCCCCGTCTGGCGGCTGCGATCAAGAACCTGGACGTCGACAAGGGCAACGCGGTGCTGCGCGCGGGCATGGCGATCAACAGGTTCCTCAGCGCCATCAACACCAGATACAACCCCGAGTTCGTCATCTCGAACGCCTTCCGCGACCTTCAGACGGCGAGCGTCAACCTCACCCAGCACGAGGTCGACGGGCTGGTCTGGCAGACCATCAAGGACTGGCCGAAGGCGCTGCGCGCGGCCTATGGCGGCATCCGCGGCAAGGAGGTGGATGGCGAATGGGCGCGGTATTACCGCGAGTTCGCGGCGGCCGGCGGCAAGGTCGCCTTCCTGCGCTTCGACGACCTGGACGCGCTGCGCAGGCGCACCGAGAAGGAGATCAAGGCCATCACCGCCACCTCGCCGGCGGCCCAGGTGAAGCGGGCCTTCCGCGCCGGCATAAAGCTGGTCGAGGAGTCCAGCGATGCGGTCGAGAACGCGGTGCGCCTGTCGGCGTTCGTGCAGCTGCGCCGCGCCGGCATGAGCCGGGACAAGGCCGCGAGCGCGGCGAAGAACCTGACGGTCAACTTCAACCGCCACGGCTCCGGCGGGCCGACGCTGAACGCGCTGTACCTGTTCTACAACGCCTCGGTACAGGGCACCGCCACCATGCTGATGGCGATGAAGTCGAAGCGGGTGCGCAAGGTGGTGGCGGGCATCGTCGCCGCCGGCGTGGCGCAGGAAATCCTCAACATGATGCTGTCGCCGGAGGACGACGACGGCGAGCTCGTCTACGACAAGATCCCCGAGTGGGACAAGGCGCGGAACCTCATCATCATGACGCCGTGGGCGGGCGAGGACTCGTTCGTCCGGATCCCCATGCCCTACGGCTACAACTTCTTCCACGCGCTGGGCCGCAACGTCGCCGCCTATGGCCGCAGCCTGGGCGGCGCCGGCCGGCAGAGCCTCACCGATACCGGCGTGAACATCCTCACCGCCGGCATCGACGCCTTCAACCCGGTGGGCGGCACGCAGTCGATCCTCAACTTCATCGCGCCGACCTTTGCCGACCCGGTGGTCGACCTGGTGCGCAACGAGGACTTCGCCGGGCGCCCGATCCGGCCGGAGCAGCCGCCGTTCGGCCCGCCGGTGCCGGCCTCGAGCCTCTACTTCGCCGGCGTCTCGCCGATCACGCGCGAGGTGACGGCCTGGCTGAACGAGGTGACGGGCGGCTCCGACTTCCGCTCCGGGCTCATCGACGTCAACCCGGAGGTGCTGGATTACCTGTTCGCCCAGGTGTTCGGCTCGGCGGGCGCGTTCGTGCAGCGGGCGGTGGACCTGCCGGTGAAGCTGATCGAGGGCACCGCGGAAACCTATGACGTCCCGCTGGTGCGCCGGGTGGCCGGCAGCGTCTCCGACCGGGCCGACATCAACACCGCCTACGAGCGCATCGAGGAGATCGAACAGCTCGCGGCGGAAATCCGCGGGCTGCGGGAGGCGCGCCAGCCGCAGGAAGCGGTCGCCCGGATGCGCGAGGCGCGCGCGCTTTACCGGCTGCGGGGGCTGGCCCAGCGGACACGGGACCGGCTGCGCGATCTGAGGCTGCGCCAGCGGCGAGTACGTGAGATGCAGGGCTTGAGCAACGAGGAGCGCCGGCAGCGGCTCGACCGTCTGCGGGCACAGGAACGGGAGGTCGTGACCATGTTCAACAAGCGCTACCTCGAGGCGGTCGGATGAGCACCACAAACACCAGCAACCTCGCCTTCGCCAAGCCCGACGTCGCCTCCGAGGAGGACACCTGGGGCGACAAGCTGAACGACATCTTCGACCAGCTCGACGCCATCCTCGGCGGGCGGACCAGCAAGAGCGTGGCCGGCAGCCCGAACGTCACCCTCTCCGCCTCCGAGGCGCGGCCCATCCTGCAGGAGTACACGGGCACGCTCGCCGGCGACATCGAGGTGCTGTTCCCGTCGACGTCGAAGCGGCTGCACATCGTCAGGAACGCGACCGACGGCGACTTCACGCTCACCTGCAACATCTCGGGCGGATCGGGCGTCGTGATCCCGCAGGG
>CALKHQ010000349.1 GCA_937988735.1 uncultured Alphaproteobacteria bacterium | reverse complement strand
GGTTGACCTCCTCGGTGTAGCCCGCGATGAAGGCCCCCAACGCCTCCGGCTGCATCAGACGGTCGCGCCGGGCATCTGCAAGAAATTTCAGTTTCTGCGATTCCTCTCAGCTTTCGTTGACCCGGCAGGAATGTCGGTGATACCGGGGCGGGTGAATGCTTCACGCATTCAACTCCTGACCGCGAACCGCAGTGCCTTCGTCAAGCGGAAGAAGAGCGGCAGGCAAGAACAGGGAGGAATGGGAGATGAGGACGTCGATCCCTTCGGTAGCGGCCGTGCCTGCCCTTGCAGCGATGATGCTGGGCGCGGCCAATCCTTCTGCCGCGCAGGACACGCTGCGGTGCGAGCCGGGCGAGACCTACGTCATGAACGTCATGGTCTCGGCGCACCCGTACTGGGTGCCGGTCTATCAGGGCTTCAAGCAGGCCGCCGCCGCCTTCGGCTGCGAGACGGTCTTCTCCGGCACGCCGGACTACGACATCACCAAGCAGATCGCCTCGTTCGAGCAGGACCTGATCCGGCAGCCGGCGGGCATTCTCCTGCATCCGATGCAGTCGGACCCGTTCATCGAGCCGATCAACGCCGCCATCGCCAGCGGCACGCAGATCGTGACCTTCGCAGCCGACAGTCCCCGCTCCAACCGCACCTCCTACATCACCTCCGACAATCTGGCCGAGGCGAAGTTCGCCGCCGAGGAGATCGTCCGGCAGGTGGGCCCCTCCGGCGAGTATGCGGTGCTGGAAAACCCGGGCCAGTCGAACCACGACCTGCGGGTGACGGCGCTGATCGACTACATGGCGGCGAACTATCCGGACATGAAGCTGGTCGGTCGCCAGGCCACCAACCAGGACAGCAATGCCGCCTACCGGGCGACCCAGTCGATCCTGCAGGCCAACCCTGACCTCGATGCGATGTGGATCCCCGAGGCCGGTTCCGCCGAGGGCGCGGTCGCCGCCGTGCTCGAGGCGCAGGCCGACGTGCTGATCATCCACGCCGACATCACGCCGACGACGCTCGAGCACATCAAGGCCGGCAACATCCACATGTCGCTCAACCCCAACCAGGGGGTCCAGGGTTTCATGGGCTTCGTGACGCTGTTCCTGGCGGCGCATTCGGAGATCTTCGACCCGTTCAACGACTGGAAGACGTCGGGCTACAACCCGGTCCAGGTGCCGTTCATCGACAACGGCTTCGCCGTCATCACCAAGGACAACGCCGACAGCTTCGACCTGAACGTCTACATGGAAGGGCGCGACCCGGCCTGAGACCCGGCGGCGGGCGGGCCGGCGCGCCGGCTCGCCCGCTGCCGTGCCCTCGGGAAGCAGACCGATGACGCCAGACGTGCTGCTCCGCGTTCACGGGCTGAGCAAGTCCTTCGGCCCCGTTCAGGCGCTGCGTGACGCCAGTTTCGATCTCCGGCGCGGGGAGATCCACGCCGTGGCGGGCGAGAACGGCGCCGGCAAGTCCACGCTGATGAACATCATCGACGGCATCCTCCAGCCGGACGCCGGCACGATCGAGATCGACGGGAAGCCGGTGCGGATCACCTCGCCGACGGTGGCCCAGAAGCTGGGCATCGGGTTCCTGCACCAGGAAATCGCGCTGTGTCCCGACGTGTCGATCGCCGAGAACATCTTCATGGCGACGACCAGCGCCAGCCGCCGGTTCCTGATGAACTACAGGGAGCTGAAGGAGAAGGCGCGCCGGATGTTCGGCCGGCTCAGCACGATCGATCCGGAGACGCTGGTCCGCGACCTGTCGATCTCGCAGCAGCAGCTCGTGGAGATCGCCAAGGCGCTGACCCTCGACTGCCGGATACTCATCCTCGACGAGCCAACCGCGTCGCTGACCGAGGCCGAGGCTCAGGTCCTGTTCGGCATCATGCACCGGCTGTCGGCGCGCGGGATCTCGCAGATCTACATCTCGCACCGGATGGCCGAGATCTTCGAACACTGCGACCGGGTATCGGTGTTCCGCGACGGGCGCTCGATCATGACCCGCAGCATCGCGGAGACGTCGCCGTCGGAGGTGGTCAACGCGATGGTCGGGCGGGTTCTCGACAGGCTCTATCCCGAGAAGCTCGCTCCGGAAGAACGCAGCGACCAGGTGATCCTCTCGGTGCGCAACCTCAGCGAGCGCCGCCGGTTCCGCAACATCTCCTTCGATCTGCGCAAGGGCGAGATCCTGGGCATCGCCGGACTGATCGGCGCCGGACGCAGCGAGATCGTCAAGGGCATCTGCCGGCTCGAGGGCGAGGTCACGGGCGAGGTGGTGCTCGACGGAAGGCCGCTGTCGCTGTGCAGCTACCGCGACAGCGTGCGTGCGGGCCTGGTCTACCTGTCGGAGGACCGGAAGGGCGACGGCGTCTTTCTCGACCTGCCGATCGCGGCCAACGTCTCCGCGCTGCGTGTCGAGCAGGTGGCGACCCGGCTGGGCCTGATCGATCCGCGCCGGGAGGCGGGGCAGGCCCGCGCCCTTGGCGCCCGCCTGAATCTCAAGTGCGGCAGCGTCGCCGATTCCGCATCGTCGCTGTCGGGCGGCAACCAGCAGAAGGTGGCGCTGGCGAAGCTGCTGTCGGTCACACCCCGGGTGATCTTCCTCGACGAGCCGACCCGGGGGGTGGACGTCGGCGCAAAGTCGGAGATCCACCGGATCTTGCGGCAGCTCGCCCGCGACGGGGTCGGCATCGTCGTCATCTCGTCCGAGCTGCCCGAGCTGATCGGGCTCTGCGACCGGCTGATCGTCGTGCACGAGGGCGAGCTGATGGGCGAGGTTCCCGCAGAGCGGATGACGGAGCAGACCGTGATGCATCTCGCATCCGGGCTGCGGTCGCAGGAGGAATTCGCATGACGAGCGACGCGACCGAGACCGACCGCATCGCTGCGCCCGTCCCCGGTCCGGCGCCGCTGCGCCGCCTGGTGCAGATGCGCGAGACGGGGCTTATCCTCATCATCCTCGCATTGTTCGTCGCGATGACCTTCGCCTCGCCGTACTTCCTGACGTGGGTGAACATCCGTGCGATGGTGATGGCCTTCGCGGTGGAGGGCATCGTTGTGGTCGGCATGACGGTGCTGCTGATTTCCGGCGGCATCGACCTGTCGGTCGGCTCGGTCACCGCGCTCGCCATGGTGATCGCCGGTCTGCTGTTCCTGGCCGGGATCGATCCTTGGGTTGCCTCCGCGATCTCGATCGTCGCCTGCGCCGGCATCGGCATGGTCATGGGCATCTTCGTGACCAGGGTCGGGCTGCACCACTTCATCGTCTCGCTCGCGGTCATGGTGATCGCCCGCGGCCTCTGCCTGCTGGGCACGGGCGGACGGCCCCTCGGCCTCTACACGCTTCCGGAGGAGTTCAAGTTCATCGGCCAGGGCGCGATCGGTCCGATCCCCGTGGTGATCGTGATCTTCCTCGTGGTCGTGCTGGTCTTCGACTTCCTGCTGCGGCGGACGACCATGTTCCGCAAGGTGGTCTACACCGGCTCCAACGAACGCGCGGCCGCCTATTCCGGCATCCGCACCCGGCGCGTCATCTTCGCCACGACCACGCTGTGCTCGGCCCTGTGCGGGGTGGCCGGGATCATCTTCATGGCCCGGTTCGGTTCGGCCCAGCCGACCTTCGGCGTCGGCATGGAGCTGAACGTGATCGCCGCCGCCGTGCTCGGCGGGGGG
>CALKHQ010000348.1 GCA_937988735.1 uncultured Alphaproteobacteria bacterium | reverse complement strand
GGATTTCGAGGATCGCTGCTGGGTGATCTCCAACATGCAGATCGTCGAATCCGAGTTCCTGAAGGAGTTCGTCGACGCCTTCGAGTACCTGTTCTCCATCGATCCCGAGGAGTTCGACACCTACAAGAGCCACTCCGCCAACATGCGCCGGGTGTTCAGCCGCCGCGGCCAGCCCATCCCGCTGATCGGCCGCGATGGCGGCTTCTTCAAGGTCATGCCGAAGACCGGCAAGGTGCTGCCGATCACCGCCGCCCAGCTTCCGAAATACGGGCCGTACAAGTCGCCGCGCGCCTATGCCCGCGCGGTCAAAGAGGCGCAGGGCACCATCCCCGTCGAGCTGTCGGAAGTCGTCTTCGCGGCGGAATAGGGTCCGTCAATCCCGGAACCGGAGCTCCGGCTCGCAGGTGACCGGGAAGTTCACCGAATTGGCGATGAAGCACCTGGCGTGCGCTTCGTGATGGAGCGCGCGCGCCCTGTCGAGGTCGGCGCCCAGATCGACGGCGATCTCGGGCCGCAGGGTCACCGAGACGAAGCGCCCGGCCCCGTCGGCGCCCTCCACCATCACGCCCTCCGCCCTGTCGAGATACTCCGTCACCATGATCCCCGCGTCCGAGCAGAGATGCAGGTACCACAGCATGTGGCAGGCCGAGAGCGACGCCACCAGCAGCTCCTCCGGGTTGTGGCGCGACGGATCGCCGAGAAACGCGGGATCCGACGAGCCGAGGATCGTCGGCTTGCCCTCGATCCTGATCTCGTGCCCGCGGTCGTAGGACCGATATCCGGTCGTGCCGAGGCCCAGATTTCCGGTCCATTCGACGATGACGGCGTAACGGTGCTCGCGGCGCATTCGGGATCTCGGGTTAAGGTTCCCCCGCCAATAATAGCCGGGTCGAGCCGGTGACAGGGGACGGAATCGGTCATGCGCACCAGCCTTGCCGATGAGCGCGAGGAGCAGCGCCGGTGGAAGCTGCGCCGCGGCCTCGAAGGGACGCGTGTCTTCGACCGCATGGTGGAGAACGAGTTCCGCGCGCCCGACGCTCTCGCCGCCGCGACCGACACCGCGCTGGCCTGGGTGGTCGCCCAGGCGGTGGCCACCGTGCCCTATTACGCCGGGCTGTTCCGACGGCTGGGGCTTGTGCCGGGCGATATCGCCTCGACCGCCGACCTGCCGCGCCTGCCCGTGCTGAGCAAGGAAACACTCCGTCGTCATGTCGCGGCGCTGCGCTCGCGCCGCCTGCCCGACGGCGAGCGCGTGCGCGGGTGGTTCGTCTCCTCCGGCACCACCGGCGAGCCGACGCGCGTGCTGCACACCGAGCGCAGCAATCGCATGTTCACCTACCTGGTTCAGCGTCACTATCGCTGGTTCCGCTTCGATCCCATGGGATGTCTGGCCATCGTGCGGCCGCCGCACAGCCTGCCGCCGGGGCGGGACGGCAGGCCGCACGGCCACGATGCCACCGGCAGGCAAGGCACCTGGCGCTATGTGGGCAGCTTCTTCCGGACCGGCCCCCTCGTCTATGCCAGCGCCAGCCTGCCGGCGGAACGTCTGCTGGACTGGCTCGCCGAGCAGCGTCCCGACTACCTTCAGTCCTATTCGGAGACTCTCGAGCAGCTCGCCCTCGCCTGCGACGGCGCGTGGCCCCTACCCTCGATACGCGGCTTCCAGGCCATCGCCCAGCAGCTCACGCCGTCGATGCGGCATCGGGTCGAGTCGACCGCGCGGGCGCCGGTACACCAGGCCTATGGCCTGAACGAGGTCGGCATGGTCGCCGTGCGCTGCATGGCCGGGCGCTACCACGTCCATGCGGAGCATTGCATCGTCGAGATCGTCGACGCGGCCGGGCAGCCGGTCCCCGCCGGCACGACGGGACACGTGGTGGTGACGGGCCTCAAGAACCCGGCGATGCCGCTCCCGCGCTACGACACCGGCGATCTCGCCGAGGCGGTGGAGGGCCCCTGCCCCTGCGGCCGCACCCTGCCCTCCTTCGGCGAGATCCAGGGCCGCTACAGCCGCATCGCAAGTCTGCCCGAGGGCACGGCGCCGCTGGTGCGGGCATTCCGCGAACTGGTCGGGCACCTCCCTGCATCCGTGCTCGCCGGGCTTCGCCAGTATCAGCTCCACCAGTTCCGCGACGGCACCTTCGAGCTCCGGCTGGTGACGGCGGGCGAGCCGACGGCGGCGCTCCTTGCGGCGTTCGACCGTGCATGGCACGAGAGCGGCGGCGCGGCGTTTTCGTTGCGCGTCGTGCGCGTCGAGTCCATCCCGCTGTCCACGGGCGGCAAGTTTCAGGATTTCACCTCGGATTTCATGCCGGCCCCGACCGACCGGAACGCATGACCGAGCTCGCGTCAGCGCAGCGGGGCACTCATGCAGGCAGGTTCTCCCGCGCAACTTCGTACCACTCGCGCTCCCCGGCGTGCTGGAAGCGCTTCGCCTTCTCGAAGCCGTGCACCACGTCCTGAAACAGCGTCCGCGCCTCGGCATGATGGCCCTGACGCTTGAGCAGCAGGGCATAGCGGCACTTGGCCTCGCCGCCGGGGAAGTACGCCGCCACCGCGTGATAGGCGTTGAGCGCGTCGATCACCCGGTCCTGCGCCTCCAGCGCCCGGGCATAGAGCAGATGCCCGTCGGCGGACTGGAAGCGCGGGTTGGCCGCGGTCAGGCGCTCGAGCGTCCCGATGCATCCCGCGGCATCGCCGCTTCCGAACTGGGCACGGGCGAGGCCCATCAGGATCGCCGGGTCGTCGCGGTGGATGCCGGTGAGTGCGCTCCGGTAGAGCCGGATGGCGTCGGCCAGATCGCCGCGGCGCATATGCTCCTCCGCCAGCGCCTTGCGGTTCTCCACCGTGTCGGCGGTGTCCAGTTCCTCGCTGCGGCGCCGCAGGTCGCGATCGGGATCGATCGCCCGTTGCACCTTGCCGAGGGCGTCGTGTGCGGTGCGGCTGTCGCGCAGCTCCGGGAGGATCACCGCCGCGAAATAGACGCCGCAGCCGAGCAGCGGGAACATCATGATGATGAACAGCCAGTAGAGCTCGCGCCTGGTGCGCACCACATGGACGCAACAGCCGGCCTGCAGCAGCAGGATGACGAGGACAGCGATCGGCATGGCACACACCGGGCCTCGGATTTTTGTCTTATCTACCATGACGAGAAGAACGCAACAAGTACACAATCTCCGATTTTCGACCGTGCCGTACCGCCCCCGCCGCCCTTGACCCCCGGCGGCCGTTCGGGCGTGCTGTCGCCAGTCCAGGCTTAAGGATTTCAGGATTCGAGCCCGCCCATGCCCTATGCCTCCCTCCGCGACTTCATTGCCCGGCTCGAGCGCGAGGGGCGGCTGGTGCGCGTGACCGCGCCCGTCTCGCCGGTCCTCGAGATGACGGAAATCCAGACTCGGCTCCTCGCCGAAGGCGGGCCGGCGGTGCTGTTCGAGAACGTGGTCGACGCGAGCGGCCGCAGATACGACATGCCCGTGCTGGTCAACCTGTTCGGCACGGTGGAGCGCGTCGCCTGGGGCATGGACCGGGAGCCGCACCAGCTGCGCGAGATCGGCGAGACGCTGGCGTTCCTGAAGCAGCCGGAGCCGCCCGGCGGCTGGCGCGAGGCGCTCGAGATGCTGCCGCTGGTCAAGACCGTCATGGCGATGAAGCCCAAGACGGTGTCGAGCGCGCCGTGCCAGGAGCTGGTTCTTGAGGGCGACGACATCGACCTCGGCCGCCTGCCGATCCAGACCTGCTGGCCGGGCGAGCCGGCGCCCCTCATCACCTGGCCGCTGGTCGTGACCAAGGGTCCGGGGAAGCGTCGAGAGGACGATTTCAACCTCGGCATCTACCGCATGCAGGTGATCGGCCGGAACCAGACGCTGATGCGGTGGCTGAAGCATCGCGGCGGCGCGCAGCACCACCAGCGCTGGAAGGCCGAGCGGCGCGAGCCCCTGCCCGCCGCGGTCGTGATCGGCGCCGATCCCGGCACCATCCTCGCCGCGGTGACGCCGGTGCCCGATACGCTGTCGGAATACCAGTTCGCGGGGCTGCTGCGCGGG
>CALKHQ010000347.1 GCA_937988735.1 uncultured Alphaproteobacteria bacterium | reverse complement strand
GGGTGGAGCTTGCCGTGGACGACACGTCGGAGCGGATCGAGGTGGACCTGCCGGGCGAGGACGAGGCGTCGCTCCCGCCGCGCCTGAGCGTGGCGCCGCTGAAGGCCCGGGTCTACACCGACAATGGCGACAGCGCGGCGGTGACGACCCTGCGCACCAGCAGACGGCCCCGGGTCGTCGGGGCCTGATCCCCGCCCGGACCGGGCACGGGCGGCCCTTCCGCCAGCCTCGAGAGCCATCGCCGCCGGCCCGAAGCCGCGCGGGGGCTTTTCACGTCCGGCGCGCGACGTATCTCACTGATCGCCGGCGCAGGGGGCGCCGCGCCGGGCGCACGGTCGGTGCTCCCGGAAACGTCGTCAGGCTGCCCGTCGCAGCGCACCAACCGGGGCTCCCGTCCGATGCGATTCCCGAAGCCCCAGCAGTCCGAGCCGCTGGTCTATGCCGGACTGCTCGCGCTGATGACGGTCGTCTTCGTCAGCGACCTGATGGTGCCGCTCGGCACCTCGGTCTGGGTGATCTACCTGTTCCCGGTCGCGCTGGCATATTTCGCCTCGCTGCCGCAGGTTCCCGTGGCGCTCGCGATCCTGGCCACGGTGCTGGTGGGGGTGGGCTATCTTGTGGCCCCTCCCGGAATCGATCCCGAGGTCGCCCGCATCAACCGTGGCCTGGGCATCCTGACGGCGTGGATCCTCGCCGCCGCCGGCTATCTCTACATCCGCAACCGTGTGGCCATCCGGCAGTACGGATGGGTGCAGCAGGGCCAGGTCGGACTCGCCGAGCGCATGGGGGGCGAGCAGGGCGTCGAGCAGCTCTCGCAGGCGGTGCTCGGCTATCTCGCTCCCTACCTCGACGCCGACGCAGGCGCCATGTTCGTCCGCGAGGGGCAGGATTTCCGGCGGACCGCGGCCTACGGCACCCCCGCCGATGCGCCGCTGCCCGAAGGCTTCGGCCCCGGCGACGGCCTGCTGGGGCAGGCCGTCCAAGACCGGCGCACGCTCGAGGTCCGGGACGTGCCGCACGCGTACCTGCATTTCGGCTCCGGTCTCGCCCGCGGCCGGCCCGGACGGCTGCTGATCGTCCCGGTGGTGGCGGACGGGGACGTCAACGCCGTCATCGAGCTGGGATTTCTCCGCCGGACCGGCGAGCGGGAGCGGGCGCTGCTGCGGGAGGCGGCACCCCAGATCGCGATCGCGATCCGCTCCAGCCGTCATCGCACCCGGCTCCAGGAGCTGCTGGAGGAAACCCGGCGCCAGGCCGAGGAACTGCAGGCGCAGGGCGAGGAGCTGCGCGCCGCGAACGAGGAGCTGGAGGAGCAGAGCCAGGCCCTGCTGCACACGCAGAACCGGCTGGAGCTGCAGCAGACCGAGCTGGAGGAGGCGAACGCACGGCTCGGCAGGCAGGCGACATCGCTCGAATCCCAGCGCGACGCGCTGGCCCGGGCCCAGACGTCGCTGCAGGGTCAGGCGCAGGAGCTGGAGCGGGCGAGCCGATACAAGTCCGAGTTTCTCGCCAACATGTCCCACGAGCTGCGGACGCCGCTGAACTCCCTGCTGATCATGGCGCGGCTGCTCGGCGACAACCGCGACGGCAACCTGACGCCGGAGCAGGTGCGCTATGCGGAAACGATCGAGGAGTCGGGCAACGACCTGCTGGCGCTCATCAACGACATCCTCGAGATCTCCAAGATCGAGGCGGGTCACCTCGACATCCGGCCGGAGCCGGTGCGCATCGGGCAGCTCGCGGAGAAGATGGTGTCCGCCTTCGCCGCGCTGGCGGAGGAGAAGGGGCTCACCCTGGCGGTCGATGCCGGCGACATGGCCGGGGCGGAGATCGAGACCGACCCGCTGCGGGTGGAGCAGGTGCTGCGCAACCTGCTGTCGAACGCGGTCAAGTTCACCGAGCACGGGGAGGTAACGCTGGCAATTGCCCCGGCGGAGGACGGCATGGTCGCCTTCGCCGTCCGCGACACCGGGATCGGCATCCCGCCGGAGCAGGGCGAGGCGATCTTCGAGGCGTTCCAGCAGGGCGACGGGTCGATCAGCCGCAAATATGGCGGCACCGGGCTCGGGCTGTCGATCTCGCGGGAGCTCGCCCGCCTGCTGGGCGGAACGCTCCGGATGGAAAGCCAGGTCGGCATCGGCAGCACCTTCACCCTGCTGCTTCCGGAACGTCACGATCCGGCCCGGGTGCCGCACCAGCCGGCGCAGCCTGCGCCTCCGCGGCGCCTGTCCCTCGTGGCAGCGTCGGAGGCGCCGCCGCCGGCGGCGATCACGCCGGTGGACGACGACCGCGAGCGGCTCTCGGGCGACAGCCGCGTCATCCTCGTCGTGGACGACGACACGCGCTTCGCCCGCATCCTCTACGACCTCGCGCACGAGCACGGCTTCCAGTGCCTGATCGCGCACACCGCCGACGACGGCGTGGTCATGGCCCGCCAGTACCTGCCGCACGCGATCGTCCTCGACATCGGCCTGCCGGACCACACCGGGCTGTCGGTGCTCGACAGGCTGAAGCGCGACGTGCGCACCCGGCACATCCCGGTCCATGTCGTGTCGGTCGGCGACTACATGCAGACCGCGATGGCCTACGGCGCCGTGGGCTTCGTGCTGAAGCCGGTGACCCGGGAGGCGCTGTCGCAGGCGCTGGAGCACCTGGAGACGCGCCTCGCGCAACGGGTGCGCCGGGTCCTGATCGTCGAGGACGACGCCAACCAGCTCGAGAGCATCCGGCAGCTCCTCGCCACCCGCGACGTCGAGGCGGTGGGCGCGGGCACCGCGGCCGCGTGCCTCGAGGAGCTGAAGGCGCGCACCTTCGACTGCATGGTCCTCGACCTGACGCTGCCCGACCGGACCGGCTTCGACCTGCTGGAGGAGCTCAGCCGGGACGAGTCCGCGCAGTTCCCGCCGGTGATCGTCTACACCGGCCGCGAGCTGCCGGCGGAGGAGGAACTGCGACTGCGGCGCTACTCCAAGTCGATCATCATCAAGGGCGCCCGGTCGCCCGAACGGCTGCTCGACGAGGTCACGCTGTTCCTGCACCAGGTCGTGGCGGACCTGCCGGAGCGCCAGCAGCGGATGCTGGCGCTGTCGCTCAATCGCGACGCCACGCTCGAAGGTCGCCGCGTGCTGGTGGTCGAGGACGACGTCCGGAACATATTCTCGCTCACCAGCATCCTGGAGCCGCACGGGGTGGCCATCGACATCGCCCGCAACGGCCGCGAGGCGCTGGCGCTGCTCGACGGCGGTCAGGCACGGCCGCCGGTGGACCTGGTGCTGATGGACATCATGATGCCGGAGATGGATGGCCTGACCGCCACCCGCGAAATCCGCAAGCGGCCGCATCTGAAGGCCCTGCCGGTCATTGCGCTGACGGCCAAGGCGATGGCGAGCGACCAGGAGCAGTGCCTCGCGGCGGGCGCCAACGACTATCTCCCGAAGCCGATCGACGTGGACAAGCTCCTGTCGCTCGTGCGGGTCTGGATGCCCCGGTGAACCCGCAGCCCGCCGCCCCTCTGGACGGGATCGAGCAGGATCTGGTGCTCGAGGCGATCTGGCGGCGTCATCACTACGACTTCCGTGGCTATGCGCGGGACATGATGGCGCGGCGCCTCGCCCATGCGCAGCAGCGCTTCGGCTGCGAGACGCTCTCCGCGCTGCAGGAGCGCGTTCTGCACGACCCCGCCATCCTCGCCCCGCTGCTCGACGTCCTCACCATCCAGGTCAGCGAGATGTTCCGCGACCCGGAGCACTTCCTGGCGTTGCGCGAGCAGGTGATCCCCCACCTCGCCACCTATCCCTCGATAAAGGTCTGGGTGGCCGGCTGCGGGGCAGGAGAGGAGCTCTACTCCCTGGCGATCCTGTTCCGCGAGGAAGGGCTGGAGCGGAAGACGGTCTTCTACGCCACCGACCTCAACTCCCATGCGCTGAAGAAGGCCGAGGCCGGCATATACCCGCTCGAGCGGGTTGCGGCCTTCACCGAGAACCACCGCCGGTCCGGCGGCAGGTCGTCGCTTTCCGACCATTACACCGCCGCCTACGGAGCTGCGGTCTTCGACCGGACCCTGCGGGAGCGGACGGTGTTCGCCGAGCACAGCCTGGTCTCCGACCACGTCTTTGCGGAGGTGCAGCTCGTCTCCTGCCGCAACGTGCTGATCTATTTCGGCCGCAGCCTGCAGGACCGCGCGCTCGGGCTGTTCGCCGAGGCGCTGCCCCACGGCGGTTTCCTCGCCCTCGGCAGCCGGGAAACGCCGCGCTTCTCCAGCCATGCCGCCGCCTTCGCCGATTTCGGCGGGCCGCAGCGCATCTACCGCAGGATGGCCCCGGCACTGGCCGGCCGGGAGCGCGGCCATGCCGCCTGACGGGGTCAGCTTCCTCCTCGTCGACGACCGCGAGGAAAACCTCGCCGCGCTCACGGCGCTGCTCCGTCGCGACGGCCTCACCCTCTACACCGCGCGTTCGGGCCAGGAGGCGCTGGAGCTGCTGCTGGTGCACGACTTCGCGCTGGCCCTGCTCGACGTGCAGATGGCGGGCATGGACGGGTTCGCGCTGGCCGAGCTGATGCGCGGCACGGCGCGCACCCGGCGCGTCCCGATCATCTTCCTCACCGCGGTGGCGACCGACGAGCGGCGCCGGTTCCGCGGCTACGAGGTCGGTGCGGTCGACTACCTGCTGAAGCCGATCGAGCCGCGGATGCTGCGCAACAAGACCGATGTGTTCTTCGAGCTCGCCCGCCAGCGCCAGGAGCTGGCGCGGCAGCGCGACGAGCTGCGGCTGGTCGTGGAGCGCCATGGCGAGGCGCTGGAGCGGCTGCGGGCCCATCGCGACAACGCCCCGCTGGCGGTGGTCGAGCTGGACAGCGAGATGCGGATCGTTTCCTGGTCGCGCGGCGCGGAGCGGCTGTTCGGCTGGAGCGGAGCGGAGATGATCGGCCGGCGCCCCGACGAGCCGGGCTGGGTGTACGAGGCGGACGGCGACGCCTTCGCGGCACTCTCCGGCGACCTGCGCGCAGGGAGGCAGCCGCGCGGCGCCCACGGCATCCGCTGCTGCTGCGCGGACGGCAGCATCGTCGAATGCGAATGGTACAGCTCCGCGCTGGTGGACCGCGCCGGGCGGCTGGTCTCGGTGCTCGTCCAGATCCTCGATGTCAGCGACCGGCGGCGGGCGGAAGAGACGCAGCAGCTCCTGATCGGGGAGCTCAATCACCGGGTCAAGAACACGCTCGCCACCGTGCAGGCGATCGCCACCCAGACCCTGCGCCACTCCGGCCGGCCGTCGGAGTTCGAGCGCAAGTTCTCCGGCCGTATCCAGGCGCTTGCCCGCGCCCACTCCCTGCTCAGCAGCGAGACGTGGCAGGGTGCCGGCCTGCAGGATCTGATCGGCGACCAGCTCCGCATCGGCGCGATTGACGAGACGCGGCTCGCCGCGCGGGGGCCGGAGGTGCGGCTGGCGCCGCAGGCCGCGCTCCATTTCGCGCTCATCCTGCACGAGCTCGTCACCAACGCGGCAAAATACGGCGCGCTCGCCTCGCCGCAGGGCGGCATCGCCGTGGACTGGACGATCGACGGCGGGTTGCTGCGGCTCGAATGGCGCGAGCAGGGCGGCCCGCCGGTGAAGGCCCCCGCCCGGCACGGCTTCGGCACCGCGCTGATCGAGCAGAGCGCACGGGCCGGCGGTGGCGCCGCCAACGCGCTGTTCCGCGCGGACGGCATCGTCTGGGAGATCACGCTGTCGGTGGAGGCGGGGGCGCTCGCTCCCGAGGGCGTCGCTGCGGCGCGTGGCGCCGACCCGGGCGAGGGCGATGCCGTCGAGGGCGGCTCGGCCGGCGCGCTCGCCGGGCGGCGCTTCCTTGTGGTCGAGGACGAGCCCCTGCTGGCGCTGGAGCTGGTGTCGATCCTGGAGGATGCGGGCGCGGAGGTGGAAGGCCCCGCCGTCACGCCGCAGCAGGCGCTGGAGCTGATCGCCGGCGCGCGCCTCGACGGCGCACTGCTCGACGGCAACCTGCGCGGCGCGCCGGTGGACGAGGTCGCCGGCGCGCTGACCCGGGCCGGGGTGCCCTTCGCCTTCGTCACCGGCTACGGCCTCGACCACCTCCCCCGCGCCTTCGCCGCCGCCCCCGTGCTGACCAAGCCCTTCACCCAGCAGTCCCTGCTCGAGACCGCCCGCCGCCTCCTCCCGGCTTCCGCCGACGTCCTCCGCCTGCGGAAGTAGCGGAGCGCCTCGCGCGACCTTCCCCTCTCCGCGTGCGGGAGAGGGATGGGCCCACGTGCCGAAGGGGCGTGGGCGGGTGAGGGCTTGGCGCGGTACTCGGAACGATCGTCAGACCGCCGGCCCGAAGCCCCCCGGTTCGCCGCCTCCTTGCCCGCAGCCCGCATCTGCCCGGGCTGCCTGCGCCGGCCCCTCACCCGCCGCGCTGTCGCGCGTCGACCTCTCCCGCACGCGAAGAGGTGGGGGATGGCGTGTCGGGAGACGTGGGCGTCGGCGTGTCGGCAGATGCGGAAGGAGACCGGGGGCGCGCTGCAGCGCTGCCGCACCGTCAGCCCGGCATCAGCCGGCTGCGTGCGGACCCGGGCGGAAGGAGCGGGAGACCGGAACCCCTGTCGGGGATTGGTGGGCGCACAAGGACTCGAACCTTGGACCCGCTGATTAAGAGTCA
>CALKHQ010000346.1 GCA_937988735.1 uncultured Alphaproteobacteria bacterium | reverse complement strand
GTCCATGCCGACGTGCGCGCCGCCGCAGCGGCGGCAGTGCGCACCGCCGGGGCGGCGGAGCAGCCGGACCCCGAACTCGCCGCGGCCTACGCGCGCGTGGCCACCACCTTCGCCCGGCTCTACCCGGCGCTCAGGACCGTCCGCGACGCCATTTAGGCTGCGGGAACCCTCTCGTCCCATAAAATCCCACGCGCCGCGCCAGCGACGCGGCCAGCCCGGCTGTGCGCCGCTCGGTCCGGTGCCGCCGGCGGATTCCCTCGGTTTCATTGGACTGAACCGCTTTGTCGGCGCACAGTGCGACGGCCCTTGACGTGGCGTCCACACCCCGGTGTCGGACCGAAGAATCTGGGCCGTCAGCGCCTCCGATTCGTTGACCCCCATATTTCCCCATGCTATCCCATAGAAAGCCGGCAAGAGAGGTGATGCAGAAGCGTCACCGGGCGGGCGGAGCGGAGGTCGAAGAGGCGGCGACCCCAAGAAAGCGGCATCGGCAGCGCTGTAGGCCCGGAAGGGCCGTCCTGCCGTCGGGAGTGACCCTGTGGGCTTGTTCGTTGGCAGGCACGACAATCCGATCGACAAGAAGGGTCGCGTCTCGATCCCGGCGCCGTTTCGCGCCGCCCTCGGCGAGCCGGTGAAGAGCATCTACGTCTTCCCCACCGTCGATCCGAAGCGCGAGTGCATCGTCGTCTGGTCCTACGCCGAGATGGAGCGGCTGGTCGAAAAGATGCGCCGCGGCTTCCGGGGCATGAGCGACCAGGAACGGCGGACCGCGATGCTGGCCGTGCGCGCCGCCCGCCAGGTGACGGTGGACGAGAACGGGCGGATGCAGATCCCCGCCGACATGGCCAAGGCGCTGGGGATCAGGGACATCGCGACATTCGTGGGTGACGGCCTCTACTGCACGATCTGGGCGCCGGCGCGGTTCGACGCCGAGATGGACCAGCTGCTGTCGGCCCGCTTCGAGGGCGCCGACGACGTGCTGATGGGCCTGATCTCTACCGACGGAGACGACGCGCAGAGGGGACCGGCAATGGAAGGAGTCGACGCATGACCATGATCTCCACCGCTTCCGGCACGCCTGTCGCCGAGTCCGAGGCGCGCCGCGCCGCCCCCGCCCATCTGCCGGTCCTGCGCGACGAGGCGATCGACTTCCTCGCGCCGCGCGAGGGCGGGATCTACGTCGACGCCACCTTCGGCGCCGGCGGCTACACCCGCGAGATCCTGCGGCGCGCCGCCTGCTTTGTCTGCGCCATAGACCGGGACCCCGCCGCCGTGCGCCGCGGCCGCCGGATGGCCCGCGACTTCCCCGGCCGGCTGATCATGCTGCACGGCCGCTTCGGCGACATGGCCCAGATGCTGCGCGACCGCGGCATCGACCGCGTGGACGGCGTCGCCCTCGACCTCGGCGTCTCCTCCATGCAGCTCGACACGCCGGACCGCGGCTTCTCCTTCCGCCACTCGGGCCCGCTCGACATGCGCATGGACGACAGCCCCGACGAGGGCCCGTCGGCGGCCGACCTGGTCAACAGCTGGTCCGAGCGCGAGCTCGCCGACATCATCTACAACTACGGCGAGGAGCGGCACGCGCGCGCGGTGGCACGGGCCATCGTCGCCGCCCGGCTGGAAGGGCCGATCGCCACCACCACCCGGCTGGCGGAAATCGTCCGCAGCGTGGTGAAGCCGGGGCGGGACAAGATCGACCCGGCAACGCGCACCTTCCAGGCGCTGCGGATCAAGGTGAACGACGAGCTGGGCGAGCTCGAGCGCGGGCTGGCCGCGGCCGAGAGCCTGCTCAAGCCGCAGGGCCGCCTGGCGGTCGTCTCCTTCCACTCGCTCGAGGACCGCGTGGTCAAGTCGTTCCTCAAGGTCCGCTGCGGGGCCGAGCCGAACCCGTCGCGCCACCTGCCGGACCTGCTGCGCCGGCGGCCGCCGACCTTCCGCCTGCTGACCGGCAAGGCGGTGCGGCCCAGCCTGCGCGAGATGGAGCTGAACCCGCGGGCCCGCTCGGCGAAGCTGCGCGCCGCCGAGCGCACCGCGGCGCCGGCAGAGGCGGAGGAGACCGGCAACGGAGGGCGCCGTTGATCCGGGCGTCCATCCTGCTGTGGCTGGTGCTGATCGCCGGGTCCGGCGGCGCGCTCTATTACCTGAAGTACCAGGTCATCGCGCTGGAGGAACGGCTGGCGGAGGTGCGGGGCGACATCGAGGCGAACCGTTCCGCGATCGCCATGCTCCACGCCGAGTGGAGCTACCTCAACGATCCGGCGCAGATCGAGGCCTATGCCGAGCAGCATCTCGGCACGCGCCCGGCGACGGTGCGCGACATCGTCGCCCTCGCCGACATTCCGTTCGCGGAAGGGGTCACCGTCCGCGCGCCTGTGGATTCCGGTCCGGGCGAGACGCCGCCGCCGCCCGCGTTCGCGCCCGACCGCCAGCGCGAGCCCGGCGCGCTGCCGCCGATCGCGGTCGAGGACGACGGCGACCTGCTGATGGCCGAGGCCGAGACGACGCCGGTGCCGGCGCCGGAGCTCGCGCTGGTTCCTGCCGGCCAGGCAGCGCCACCGCCGTCGATGGCCGTGGCCGGGCCGCAGGACGCGATCGGCGCGCTGATCGCCAACGTGCTGCACGAGCCGGCGACCGGCGCGCTGCGAGCGAGCTTCCCCCGCGGAGCTGGCCAGTGATCGGGCGCGGCAGAGCCGCCGCCCGCCAGCCGGCGCTGCGCGCCGGGGGCGACCTGC
>CALKHQ010000345.1 GCA_937988735.1 uncultured Alphaproteobacteria bacterium | reverse complement strand
GACGCGGTCGGCGAGGCCCGCCGCGAGCTGCTGCCGGTCCGGGAAGCGCCGGACCGGCGGCGTCCCTTGCGCGGTCGCGCCGGTCATGCCTCGATCTCGCGCCAGCGCCGGCCGTCGCGGTGCATCAGCATCAGCGCATCCTCCGGGCCGCTGCTGCCGGCCGGATAGGGCTGCGGCGGCAGTTCGGACTGGGTCCACGCCTCGATCATCGGGTCCACCCACGCCCAGGCGGCCTCCACCTCGTCGCTGCGCATGAACAGCGTCTGGTCTCCGCGGATGACGTCCATCACCAGCCGCTCGTAGGCGTCGGGAAGCTGCAGCCCGTCGACGCCGAGCGAGCCGGCGAAGGTCATGTTCAGCGGCACCTCGATCAGCCGCATGCCGCCGGGCCCGGGCTCCTTGATCGTCAGCCACAGCATTATGCCCTCGTCCGGCTGCAGCCGGATGATGAGGGCATTGCCGCGGAAGCGTCCGGCCTGCGGCGGGAAGATCGAATGCGGCGCGTCCTTGAACACCAGCGCGATCTCCGACATGCGGGCCGGCAGCCGCTTGCCGGTGCGCAGGTAGAAGGGCGTGCCCGACCAGCGCCAGTTGGCGATGGCGACCTTGAGCGCGACATAGGTCTCGGTGGTGGAGCCTGGGACCCCGCAGTCCTCGATGTAGCCCGCCATGCCGCTGCGCGCCTTGTACTGGCCGCGGACGACGCAGTGCGAAAGATTGGCGGCGGTGATCGGCTCCAGCGCGCGCAGCACCTTCAGCTTCTCGTCGCGCAGCGCGTCGGCCTCGAACCGGTAGGGCGGCTCCATCGCCGTGAGGCAGAGGAGCTGCAGCAGGTGGTTCTGCACCATGTCGCGCATGGCGCCTGCCTTGTCGTAGTAGGCGCCGCGGCCCTCGACGCCGACGCTCTCGGCCACCGTGATCTGCACGTGATCGACGTGGCGCGCGTTCCACAACGGCTCGAAAAGCGCGTTGGCGAAGCGCAGCGCCATCAGGTTCTGGACCGTTTCCTTCCCCAGATAATGGTCGATCCGGTAGAGGTTCTGCTCGCTCAGCACCGAGGCCAGCCGGGCATTGAGCTCGCGCGCGCTGGCGAGGTCATGGCCCAGCGGCTTCTCCACCACCAGCCGGCAGGTCTCCGACAGCAGGCCGTGGGAGGCGATGCGCGCGCAGATCGGCCAGAAGAAGCGCGGCTCGACCGCGAGGTAGAAGGCCCGCACCCGGTCGGTGCGGTTGCCGAGCAGGCGCGC
The DNA here is from genome assembly GCA_937988735.1 of uncultured Alphaproteobacteria bacterium. Taxonomy (GTDB): domain Bacteria; phylum Pseudomonadota; class Alphaproteobacteria; order CALKHQ01; family CALKHQ01; genus CALKHQ01. Next base: position 21,644 of record CALKHQ010000345.1, on the reverse strand, counting down.
GAGCGAGTCCCAGCCGTCGTCGGAGCCGGCATCGAGCCGCCGGTAGTCGAGGCAGGCGAGGAACCGCGCCACCGCCTCCGGCTCGAGTTCGCGCGCGGCGACGAACGTCTCCAGCGCCGCCTGGGCCTGATTGCGGTACGCCTCGGCGGTCAGGTCCGACCGCCCCACGCCGATAACGGCCGAATCCGCCGGCATCTGGCCCGCCCGCAGGCGGTGGTAGAGCGCGGGCAGGAGCTTCCGGCGCGCCAGATCGCCCGTTCCGCCGAAGACGACGAGATCGAAGGAGGGAACGGGGACGACTCGTGCGACCATGCGGACAGACCTCGGGTCGGGTGGTTCCGGGAACTTGGGTGCAGTGCAGCAAGCCTTTGCGCGCGCCTCTGTAGCAGTGCGCCGCGGCCTGCTCAACCCGCGCCGCCGCTCTTGCATCGCACCGCGCTTCGTCTAGCCTGCACCGCAATCTGACCCCGGGGGAGGAGCCTTCCGATGATCGCGTTCCCGATTGTGGACGCCCACGTCCATCTCTACGACATCAACCGCCTGCGCTATCCGTGGCTGGCCAACGTGCCGAAGATCAACGCCACGCACCTGCCCGCCGACTACGACCGGCTTCGCGGCGGCGTGGAGGTGGAGAAGATCGTCTTCGCCGAGGTGTGGGTGGACGACAGCCAGCACATCGACGAGGTCGAGTTCGTCACCGAGCTGGCACAGGGCGACTCCCGCATCCAGGCCATCGTCGCCGCGGCGGCGCTGGAGCAGGGCGACCGGATCACGCCGACGCTGGAGAAGCTCGCGACCTACCCGCACGTGCGCGGCGTGCGCCGGCTGATCGAGGCCCAGGCGGATCCGGAGTTCCCGCTGCGCCCCAGCTTCATCGAGGGCGTGAAGCTGCTGCCCCGCTTCGGCTTCACCTTCGACATCTGCTGCAAGCACTGGCAGCTCGCAAACACGATCAAGTTCGTGCGCCGGTGCCCTGAAGTCCCGATGGTTCTGGACCACATCGCCAAGCCGGGCATCCGCCACGACCTGATCGAGCCCTGGTGGTCGCAGATCAAGGAGCTGGCCGAGCTTCCGAACGTGATGTGCAAGATTTCCGGCGTCGTCACCGAGGCCGACCACGAGCGCTGGCGGGAGTCACAGATCTACCCCTACCTGTGCCGGATCATCGACGTGTTCGGCTTCGACCGGATCATGTTCGGCAGCGACTGGCCGGTCTCGGAGCTCACCCACCGCTATGCCGACTGGGTGGCGATGGTCGATCACATCACCGCCGGCTGCACGGAAGAAGAGCGCCGCAAGCTGTTCCGCGACAACGCGATCCGCTTCTACCGGCTCTAGACCCATGGCGCCCGCACCGGCCCGTCGCGTCGCTTGCCGGCGGGCGGGGCTCGGGCGTCGAGCAGTGACAGGGCAAACAAGCCGGCACGACCGCCGGCCCCAACGGGAGGAAATCCAACGTGAAGCTGTACATGCACCCGGTTTCGATGACCAGCCGGCCGGTCCGGCTGTTCGTCGCCGAGAACGACATCCCGATGGAGGAGGAAGAGGTCGACCTCTTCACCGGCGCCCATTACCAGGAGCCGTTCTCCTCGCTCAATCCGAACCGGATGGTGCCGGTGCTGGTCGATGACGGCCTGACGCTCACCGAGAGTTCGGCGATCCTCAAGTACCTCGCGGACAAGTTCAACTCGCCCGCCTATCCGAAGGACCTGAAGCAGCGCGCGAAGGTCAACGAGATAATGGACTGGTTCAACACGAATTTTTACCGCGACTACGCCTACGGCACCATCTATCCGCAGATCTTCCCGCACCACAAGCGGCCGACCGAGGAGATCCACAAGGGCACGATCGCCTGGGGCAAGGAACGGGCGCAGGGCTGGCTGAAGATCCTCAACGACCACTGGCTCGGGCCGGACAAGCCTTATCTCTGCGGCAACGAGATCACCATCGCCGACTACTTCGGCGTCTGCCTGCTGACCCTGGGCGAGGTGATCGGCTGCGACTTCGCCGCCTATCCGAACGTGCAGCGGTGGGTGGCCAACATGAAGACGCTGAAGTCGTGGCAGACGGTGAACGCGGCCCTATATGGACTGCGGGACATGGTGAAGGACCAGCAGTTCGAACGGGTCTGACACGTCTCACACAGGGAGGCAGCTCCAATGATCAAGGGCTTGCACCATAACGCCTATCGCTGCCGAGACTCCGAGGAGACCAGGAAGTTCTACGAGGACTTCCTCGGGTTGCCGCTGGCGGGCACGCTGTGGCTGAAGACGACGAAGAGCGGCCGCAGGACCGACACGCTCCACACCTTCTACCGGCTCGACGACGGCTCCTATCTCGCCTTCTTCGAAGCGCCCGACATGCCGTTCGAGTTCAAGAACCAGCACGACTTCGACCTGCACATCGCGCTGGAGGTGGACCGCGCCGTGCTGGAGCCGATGATGGCAAAGGGGCGCGCGGCCGGGATCGAGACCCGCGGCATCTCCGACCACCATTTCATCGACTCCATCTACTTCCGCGACCCGAACGGCTACGTGATCGAGCTGACCGCGAAGCGGGAGAACCACGACGAGGCGATGAACCCCGCGCTCAACGGTGCGCGGGAGAAGCTGGACGCCTGGCAGCGCGCCAAGGCGAATGCGGAGCTGCAGGCGGCGGGCTGACCGGGCGCGGGGCTGACGGCGCAGGGCGCGGTCAGCCCTGCGGCTCCTCGCCGGTGTAGGGAACGGCCGCCCCGGCCGCGTGCCAGATCGCCTGCATCGCCGGGCGCTGCTGCTCCTCGTGGATGTGGCCGACGAGGCCGGCGCAGCGGGCGATGATGGCAAAGCCGCGCATGATCGACGCCGGCACCCCGCAGTCCCCCAGCAGCGCCGCGACGGCGCCGGTGGCGTTCACGGTGAGGTGGCGGCCGGCGGCGGCGTCCACCGCGTGCGCCAGCGTCTCCAGCGCCGCGACGTGGGCACCGGCGACGCCCTCGCGACGGGCCACCTCCAGCAGCCGTGGCGTGCGCGGGTCGTCCGGGCGGAAATGCGGGTGGCCGAAGCCCGGCACCGGCCGCCGCTCCGCCCGGTGGCGGGCGACGATCTCCGCGGCGGCCGCTTCGCCCTCCCCGCCGGCGGCGACAATCCGGTCGAGCAGCTGCGCACAGCCTTCGACGGTGCCGACGAAGACGCTGCCGACGCCCATGATCCCGGCGGCGACCGCGGCCTGGATCGCCTCCGGCGCGCTGGAATAGACCAGCCGGCCGGCGAGCACGCTGGGGGTCAGCCCGTGCTCCATCAGCGTGACGAGGCAGGCGTCCACGACTGCCCGCTGCGCCGGCGTCGGCATCCGCCCCAGCACCTGAAAGCAGATCATGTCGGTGAAGCCGACCTGGCCGATCAGGTCGCGGCACAGGCTGCGGCCGCGGATCACCACGTCGTCGCTGGAATGGGTGGCGATTCCCGTTGTCGGCGGCTCCTGAGGCTCGCGGGCCATCAGCCGGCCCCTGCCTCGGCCGGCGGTTCGAGCCCGGCCAGCTGCTTCTCCAGCTCGTGGCGCTGGATCTTGCCCGAGGCGCTGCGCGGGAAGGCGTCGTAGGGGATGAAACGGATCGCCTTCGGCTGCTTGTAGCCGGCCAGCTGCTCCCGGCAGCGCCGGAGCAGCGCCTCGGCCGTCAGCGCGTCGTCGCGGCTGGCGACAAAGGCGACCGGCACCTCGCCCCAGCGCGCGTCGCGCCGGCGCACCACCGCCGCGTCCGCGACCCGCGGATCCTGCAGCAGCACGCGCTCGATCTCCGCCGGGTAGATGTTCTCCCCGCCCGACTTGATCAGGTACTTGACCCGGTCGACGAAATCGAGCGTGCCGTCCGGGTTGCGGACGAACACGTCGCCCATGTGAAACCAGCCGCCGCGGAAATCCTCCGCGTTCGTTTCCGGTGCCCGCCAGTAGCCGCTGAACAGCGTCGGGCCGCGCATTGCGAGCTCCCCCGGGGTGCCTTCGGGCACGTCGTTGTCGTCGGCATCGACCAGCCGGACCTCGCAGAACGGGCTCTGCTGCTTCGACAGCCGGGTCGGGGCGACACCGACCGGGATCAGGTTCGAGGAGCACGGCGGACAGCCGGTCTCGGTCGCGCCGAAGGTGTTGGCGTAGGGTGCGCCGAGCAGCGTGGTGATCTCGGCAATCTCCGCCGGCGGAACCAGATCGGCCATCACCCCGCAGACCTTCACGCCGCGGGGACGCACGCCCCGCGCCTTCAGCTCCGCGGCGAAGCGGCCGACCATGCCCGGCATCAGCAGCAGCCAGCCCAGCGGCTCGGTGGCCACCACCTCCGCCAGCCGCTCCCGGTCGAACCCGTCCACCACGATCACCTTGCCACCGGACATCAGGGTCCCGAGGGCACATTCGGCGGCGCCCATGTGATAGAGCGGCGACCATGCGGCGAAGGTGTCGTCCACCGCCACCCCGAACTCGGCGCGGATCACGAGGTTGCGCGCGATCTCGGCGCGGTGGCTGATGACGGCGCCCTTCGGCAGGCCGGTGGTGCCGCTGGTGTAGAGGATCAGCAGCGGGTCTTCCGGATCGATGGCCGCGGTCGCCGTCAGCGGCGCGGCGGCCTCGACGGCGGCCTCGTAGGGCTCGCCCAGCTCCAGCGCGGTCCAGGCGCCGGAGGTCTGCGCCAGCTTCTGCGCATGGCGCGGCGACACCAGCACCACCACCGGCTCGACCAGGTCGAGGCAGTGCTGCAGCTCGCGCCCCGTCAGCCGCCAGTTCTGGCAGGCGCAGATGGCACCGAGCCCGGCGGCGGCGAGGAACAGCTCGAGATATTCGCTGCGGTTTTCGGAGAGGATTGCGACGCGGTCGCCGTGGCCGACCCCGAGCCCGCGCAGCACGGAGGCAAGCCGTCGAACCCGCTCCGCCAGCGCGCCATAGCTCAGGCGACGCACGCCGTCATCGACCGCCGGCCGGTCCGGATGGATCCGCGCCCGGGAAAGGAACAGGTCGGCGACGGAACTGGCCGCCCCGCGCCGAACCGGATCAACCTGAATCACCGTACCTCCGCCCTGCCCGATCAAAGCCGGCAGAGCTTAGGGACGGGACCGGCCGTTGCCAATGTCGGACAGCGGCCGGGAATCCCGGGCCGACGGGTCAGGCCCCGGACGCCGCCTCGGCGTCCCGCGGACGCGGCTGCTTGAGCTTGAGGGGAATCTGCCGGGCCAGCGCCTCGGGGTCGTGGGTCTCGGCAAAGCGCTCCGGATCCCTCAGGTAGCTGTGGGCGGCGGCCCGGCTGCGGTCGGTCATGGCTCGTGCAGTCATCATGTCCTCCTTCGCCTGTGCGCGGGTCCAGCGACCCGTGCCGGGGTGCGTTCCCCGGCGTCTTTCCCTGTCTGGCTATCTGGGGATGGCGGCGCGGGAAATCAAAGATCGGGCACCTTGCGGCACGCTGAAGGGGCGACGGCCGCTGCCGTCAGCGCCACTCGCGGACCTGGCGCTCCGCCTCCTCCCGCGCGATGCCGTAGCGGCGCTGGATCGTGCCGATCAGCGCCTCGCGGCGACCGTCGATGCGTTCGATCTCGTCATCGGTCAGGTCGCCCCACGTCTGCCTGATCTTGCCCTTGAGGATATTCCAGCTGCCCTCGATCTGGTCGGAATTCATGCTGTCCTCCACGAAGTGTCCGTCGGGGCCGGCAACGAATCCGGCCGGCCTCCCGTGAAGACCAACGGGAAGAACAAGGCGAAGGTTCCGGCAACCGGGCGCAATGCATCTCGCTGTCGTCGGTACATCCGTGAAGGGCGTGCTCTGCTGGCAGCAGAGCCGCTTTCTTCCTGCCCTGGACATGTCGTCGCCTTCCCCCCCCCCCGGCGCCGAAAACCGGGCGGACGGGCCGGAAGATGCCTTCGGGCGCTACGGCTCGACGACCGCCAGCGCCCGCCGCAGGTCGGCGATCGAGAACGGCTTGTGCAGGTTGTGGGCGATGTTGAGGCCCTGGCTGGTGCCGAGCGCGCTCGCCACCTCGGTGTAGGTCGCGGAATAGCCGGTCATCACGGCGATCCGCGCGCTGGTGTGCTGCTCCGCGAGCCAGTTCAGCACCTCGATTCCGTCCATGTCCGGCATGATGATGTCGAGCAGGATCGCGTCCGGGACGACGCTGGCGTAGCAGTCCATGAGCTCGCGGCCGCTCGCCGCCTCCCTGACGTTCCAGCCCATCGGCTCCGCGACGTTGCGCACAAGCTGGCGCACGTCGGGCTCGTCATCGACGACGAGCAGCGTCGGGGCGGGCGAGTCGGTAGCTGTCATTGCCCAAGTTCCTTGCGAATGGCACACGCGAGATCGGTGCGCCTGATCGGCTTCTGCAACAGAGCGACGTCGTCCGCAACCCCGTGCCTGTCGACCACTGCCCTGCGCGGATAGCCCGACATGTAGATAACCTTGATCTCGGGCCTCCGCTTGCGGATCTCGGCCACCACTTCCGGCCCGCTTTCCGCGCCGCCGAGCATCACGTCCGACAGCAGGAGGTCGATGCGCTCTCCGTCCTCGAACCGCCGGATCGCGGTGCTGCCGCTCTGTTCCGTCACCACGTCATAGCCGAGGGAACGGAGCTGCGATGAGATCGTCTCCCGCACGTCGCCGTCGTTCTCCAGCACCAGGATCCGCCCGCGACCGGCGGCGGGGCCGGCAGCCGGGGTTTCCGTGCCGTTGGCCCGGGCCGCACTGTCCGTCCGCGCAGAGAGCGGGAAGTAGAGCCTGACCGAGGTGCCCTGCTCCGGCTCGCTGAGGATGCGCGCATAGCCCCCCGACTGCTTCACGAAACCATACACCATCGACAGTCCCAGGCCCGAGCCCTTGCCCACCGCCTTGGTGGTGAAGAACGGCTCGAACGCATGGGCCAGCACGTCCGGCGTCATGCCGGTGCCGTTGTCGCTGACGGCGACCATGGCGTAGGCGCCGGGCTCGATGTTCTCGTCGTCCATGTCCTCCAGCGTGACCGCCCGCGCCTCGATGGTGAGGGTGCCGCCGCGCGGCATCGCGTCCCGGGCGTTGATGGCGAGGTTGAGGATCGCGTTCTCCATCTGGTTGCGGTCGATCATCACCGGCCCCACGCCCCGGTCGAGGCGGGTGACGACCTCGATCCCCTCGCCCAGCGTCCGCCGCAGCAGCGGCTCGAGCTCGCCGACGAGCACGTCCAGCTCCGTCGCCTGCGGCATCAGCGGCGCCCGCCGGCCGAAGGCGAGCAGCTGCCGCGTCAGCGCCGCGCCGCGCTGGGCGGCGCGGAGCGCGGTCTCGACCTTGTCCAGCACCGCCCGGTCGGCCGTCGCCTCCACGGCCAGCTCCAGGTTGCCGACCATGATCGCGAGCAGGTTGTTGAAATCGTGGGCCATGCCGGCGGTGAGCTGGCCGATCGCCTCCATCTTCTGCGACTGGCGGAGCTGCGCCTCGATCGCCTTGCTGCGGGTGATGTCCTCGTGGATGAGGATGTAGTTGGTGATCCGCCCGTCGGGCGTCCGGATCGCCGAGACCGATCCCGTCTCCCAGAAGGTCTCGCCGTTCCTGCGCACGCTCTCGTACTCGCCGCGCCACACGCCGCCGGCCTCGATCGTGGCCTTGAGCCCGGCCAGCTCCTCGGCCGGCAGCACCCCGGGGCGCAGGATCCGCGGCACCTTGCCGATGACCTCCTCGGACCGGTAGCCCGTCACCTGCTCGTAGCGCGGGTTGACGTATTTGATCAGGCCCTCGGTGTCGGTGATCATGATGCTCGCCGGGCTCTGCTCGACGGCGGTGGACAGCTCGCGCAGCCGCGCATCGGCCCGGACCCGGTCGGTCACGTCGCGGCAGACGTTGAAGATCGCGCCGCGGCCAGCCCAGTCCGCCGAGACGGACGTCACCTCCGCATCGAAGATGGAACCGTCCTTGCGCCGCATCCGGGTGAAGAAGGTGATTGGGGTGACCGGCGGGTCGGGGAAGGCGGTCTTGAGCTGCTCCAGGGTCGTCCAGTTGACGTCCCAGTCCCACGGGCCGAGGCCCAGCAGCTCCTCCATCTCCAGGCCCAGCATGCGGGCGAAGCTCTGGTTGGCCTCGATGACCGTGAGGTCGGCGTCGAGAACGCACATTCCGTCGGGCGCGTTGTCGAACAGCAGCTGGCGCCGGCTCGCCTCGCGGGTCAGCGCCTGCTGCGCCTCCTTGTACCCCGTGACGTCCACGTGGGTGCCCATCATCCGGACCGGGCGGCCGTCCGCGCCGTGGAGCAGCGCGCCCTGGGAGATGATCCAGCGGTAGGAGCCGTCCTTGTGGCGGAGGCGGAATTCGACGGTGTAGTCCGGCCAGGGGGCGTCGAGGAACCGCCGGAGCTTCGCCAGCGTCGCGTCGGCGTCCTCGGGGTGCAGCCGGCTGATCCATTCGTCCTGGCTGTCCCCGATCTCGTGCTCCTCGTAGCCGAGCTGGCGTTTCCACTCCGGCGAGAAGTACATGCGGCCGGTCTCGATCTCCCAGATCCAGATGCCGATGTTGCCGGCCTGGACCGCCAGCTCCAGCCGCGTCGCACTTTCCTTGCGTGCCGCTTCGGCCTGTTCCCGCTCCGCGCGCTCGGTGAGCGCGGAGATGACCATGCCGCAGGCGTGCGCCAGCGGCTGCAGGAGGTCGATGAGGCTCGAGTCGTAGCCGCCGGGACGGTTGGCCACCCCCGCCACCCCGACGAGCCTGTCGCCGGAGTAGATCGGCATGCCGAGGAAGGCCTTCAGCGGCGGATGACCCCTCGGAATTCCGCCGGCCCGCGGATCGGCAACGGCGTCGTTGGAAATCACCGGCTGCCCGGTCGTCACGATCGACCCGAACAGGCCGTCCAGCCGGCGGAATTCCAGGCCGCGCGAGAGCCTCTCCCGGTAGAGCTCGTCCATCGCCGGGTTCCAGGCGATGTTGGAGATGGCCCAGGCCTTGAGATACGGGTTGCCGTCGGGGTCGTGGAGCACTTCGCCGACGAAGCCGAACTCGCTTCCGGTCAGGTCCTGGATGACCGCGAGCATCGAGTCGAACACCTGCTTCTTGTCGCCGCCGCGGATGAAGGCGCTCTCGATCTCGCGGATGGCCTGGAGCTGGGCGTTGCGCATCTGCAGGCCGGCCTCGTGCCGCCGGCGCTGGGTGATGTCCTGATGCATGAACAGGCAGCCGCCGGTGGCGAGCGCCTGCATCCGCTCCTCGATCACCGTACCGTCGGCCCGCGCCCGCTCGGCGCTGAAGGACTGCGCGGTGCGGGCAAGCTCGATCTGGCCCCGGACGAAGCGGTCAACGTCCACCTCGCCGAAGGCGCCGTTCTCGGCCGCGAACCGCAGCATGTCGGCCATCGCCGCCCCGGTCGGGAAGCGGTCGCGGGGATAGCCGAACATCCGGTAACAGGCGTCGTTGGCGACGACGAGACGCTGGTCGGCGGAAAAGACGGAGATTGCGCCCGGGAAGCTCTCGATCACGGTGCCCAGCCGGTCGAGATTCACCTGCAGCAGCGCCCGCTCCTCGGAGATCGACAGCACCTGCCGGCGGTGGGATTCGAACACCTGCATGATGAATCCCAGCAGCCAGATGCCGGGCCCGTTGACTAGGGTCATGACCGGGCCGATCTCGCTGAAGATGCGCCAGGCATTGTCGCCGGGAAGCAGCAGGAAGGCGAACGCGGTCACCGCATGCACGCCGATGCCGAGGGCGAGGAAGTGCCACCCGGGAATCTCGGTGAGCGGCCGGCGGATGCGCAGCCGATAGGCCGTGCCGGCGGCAACCGCGATAACGATCGACAGCACGCCGACCGCAGCACCCGCACCGCCAATCCACAGCCGCCCCGACGCCGCGATGGCACCGGCAATCACGCCGGCCACCGGACCGCCAAACACGGGAGCCACCGTCAGGATCACGGCGCGGGCGTCGAAGATCATCCCGTCGCCCAGCCGGATCGGCGCCTGCATCACGGCAAAGGCACCGCCCCCGAACAGGAGCCCCACTACCGCCGTGTGCAGCCACGGCTGCCGGAGGAGGCGCGAGCGGTTGAGCAGCGCGAACAGCGCGCTGACCGCGATCAGCAGCGTGGTGTTGGCCAGCAGGGTTTCGATCACGCTGGACAGGGCCGTCCTCCGGTACGGGGCGGAGCTGCGGCCATGACGACCGGCCCCGCCGGATCCGCGCGCGCGGATGAGACCGCATCTCTAGGGGACCCATCGTTAACAATCCCTGAGACGCGGGTGGAACCGTTACCCGTGCCGACGCTGACCGTGGATGACGCGATGGTGCGCTGCTAGCATCCGCAGCCCCATCATCCGGAGCTGCCATGGCCACCACTGCCTTCTATTCCGACGAACGCTGCTTCTGGCACTCGGGCGACCAGTACGCCTTCCTCGTTCCCGTCGGCGGCTACGTGCAGCCGCTGGCCGGCGGCGCGGGCCTGCCGGAGAATCCGGAGGGCAAGCGGCGGCTGAAGAACCTGCTGGAGGTGACCGGCCTGATGCGCGAGCTCGACGCGCGCTCCGCCGAGCCGGCCACCGACGAGGACCTGCTGCGCGTCCACACCCGGGACTACATCGCGGCGTTCAGGGAACTCAGCGCGAAGAACGGCGGCGAGCTCGGCCAGCGCACGCCCTTCGGCCGCGGCGGCTACGAGATCGCCGCGCTCTCTGCCGGGCTTGTGAAGGACGCGCTGGCCGGCGTGCTCGACGGGCGGCACCGCAACGCCTATGCGCTGTCCCGGCCGCCCGGCCACCACTGCCTGCCCCACTACCCGATGGGCTTCTGCCTGATCGCCAACATCGCGGTCGCGATCGAGGCCGCGTTCGCGGCGAAGAAGGCGGAGCGCGTTGCGGTGGTGGATTGGGACGTGCATCACGGCAACGGCACCGAGGCCATCTTCATCGAGCGGCCGGACGTGCTCACCATCTCGCTGCACCAGGAACGCAACTACCCGCCCGACACCGGCGGCGCCGAGGTGCGCGGCACCGGCGCCGGCGAAGGGTACAACATCAACATCCCGCTGCCGCCCGGCGGCGGGCACGACCTCTACCTCTACGCCTTCGACCGGATCGTCGTGCCGGCGCTGCGCCGCTACCGTCCGGACGCGATCGTCGTCGCCAGCGGATTCGACGCCTCCGGCGTGGACCCGCTGTCGCGGATGATGACGATGGCCGAAACCTACCGGGCGATGACCGAACGCCTGATGGCGGTGGCCGACGACATCTGCGGCGGCCGGATCGCGATGGCGCACGAGGGCGGCTACAGCGAGGTGCACGTCCCCTTCTGCGGCCACGCCGTGATCCAGACGCTGGCCGGCTCCGGCATCTCCGCCGGCGACCCGCTCGAGCCGCGCATCAGCGGCCAGCAGCCGACTGCGCGGCTGCAGGCCTTCCATCGCTCGCTGATCGACGAGCTGGCCGTCCAGTTCGCCGTGTGAGGCGGGCCTGAGCCTCGCCACTGGCAGTGAGGGGTTGCCGGTCCGGACCACGGCTGGCACAACCGCCCCATGAGCGACGACGAAACCCGGCCTGTCCGCGAACAGCGGAGTTCGTTGATCGGCGACCTGCTGCGGCCGATCACGGTCCGCGGCGGCGCCGCCTTCGCCGCCAAGGTACGGTCCCTGGGCGTGAGGGGTACGGCGCGCGAGGTCGCGCGGGTGCTGCGCAACAGTCTCGGCATGCTGCTCGCCAGGGCCTATGACCGACACCACAGGGTCAATACCAGCGGCATGATCCGCGCCGAAGACTACGATGGTCCCGATGGCAACCACGGCTATCTGCCGATCTCCTCCCGCTCGCTGCGCGGCATCCTTCGGCGGCTTCGCACCGATCTCTCGCGCTACTCCTTCGTCGACTACGGCTGCGGTAAAGGCCGGGCGGTGCTCACGGCGGCCGGGCTGCCGTTCCGCGCCGTGATCGGAGTCGAGTATGCGTCCACGCTGGCGGCGATCGCGCAGCGCAACCTGACGACGTGGCGCAACGGCGCGCTGCGCTGCCCCGACGTGCGCATCGTCAACGCCGATGCCCGCGCCTTCGAGCCTCCGCCCGGCCCCTGCCTGCTGTTCTTCTACTCGCCGTTCCTGCCGGAGGTGCTGCAGGCGGTGCTGGAGCGCATCGGCCAGTCCTACAGGGCCACGCCCCGGCCGATGCTAGTGGTCTATGCCGAGGACCGGGACTCGCCGGTGGCGATTCCGACAGCGCTGTTCGAGACCGCCGGCTTCCTCAGCCGCCGCCCGGCGCCGCGGCTGCCCCTCGATCTCAGCGCGCCGCGGCTGGTCGACTATGTCGTCTACGGAACGCCGGAAGTGGACCTGCCGCCGGCATGAGCACTGCGGCACCGGGGGACGGCGATACCGGGGGCCGGCTACGGGCGGAGGGTGCAGGCCACGCCCTCTGCGGCCACGCAATCCGCAACGTAGCTCTCGGCGTCACCGCTCCGGATCGGGGTCAGCGGAAGGTCGAAGCGTGTCGCGGCCCAGCGCCCGTCCAGGCCGCACAGGATGGTCTCGACCAGCATCGGCTGCCCGGCATGGCTGCCGTAGCCGAGGGCGCCGCTGCCGGCGTCGCGGTCGAGCGCAAGGGTGAGCGCCTGCCCCGGCGCCAGCGGCGCCACGTCCACGGTAACAAAATGGGCGAGCACGACGACGCAGCGGAGCGTGCCCCCGGTGTCGTTCCGGATCGCGACCGCCACGGGCGCGAAGCCTTCGGGCTCCGCCGCGACATGCTCCTCCCCGGCCGCATTCCCGGGCCATGCCGCGACAGCGAGACAGGCGGCAACGAGCGCCCTCGTGCCGCCGCCCCACGACCACGGGCACATCACCGAACGCCCCTGCGATAGGGCAGCCCGAGCGCCGGCGGAAGGCGGCTGTTGCGGCCGAAGAGGACCAGCACGACGATCACCATCGCAAACGGCAGCATCTGGATGACGTCGGTCGGCACGTTGACCCCCGCCACCTGCAGCGCCGTCGTCAGCGACAGGCTGATGCCGAACAGGAAGGCGCCGAGCAGCACCCAGGTCGGCCTGCCACGCGCGAGCATGGCGAGGACGATGGCAATGAAGCCGTCGCCCCCGGTCATGAACGGCAGGAACAGGCCGCCGCCGACGGCGGAGAGATAGGCGCCGCCGACTCCCGCAAGGAAGCCGGTGCTGAGCACCGCCAGTGCGCGCGTCGTCCTGACCCCGACCCCGGCCGCGTCCAGCGCCGCCGGCCGGTCGCCGGCGGCCTGCAGGTTCAGCCCGATGTGGGTGCGGCGGTAGATCCAGACCATGACGAAGGTCAGCAGCACCGCGAGATAGACCAGCGGCGGATGGTCGAAGAAGGCGCGCCCCACCACCGGCAGCTCGCTCAGCCCCGGGACCGGCAGGGTCTCCGCCTTCGGCAGGCGCGGATAGCTGCGGCTGAAGGCAAAATGGTGCTCCAGCGCCGTCAGCCCCTCGGCGCCGAGGGTGATCGCGATGCCGACCACGATCTGGTTCATGCCGCCGATGACGCAGCACAGCACCATCAGCATCGCCGCCGCCAGGCCGGCCGCGCCGCCGGCGAGGAAGCCAAGCGCAAAGGAGTCGGCGTGGTAGGCGACGGCGAAGCCGGCATAGGCTCCCGCGAGCATCATGCCCTCGAGGCCGATGTTGAGGACACCGGCCTTCTCCGAGATCTGCTCGCCCAGCCCGGCGAGCAACAGCGGGATGCCCGCGGTCACGGCCCCCAGCAGCAGGGCGGCGACGAAGGTCTCGGTGAACATCAGGCGGCCCGCCGCCGGCGCCGCTCATGGTCGAGATATTCGACCACCGCGAGGAACAGGAGCAGCAGCGCCACCAGCACCAGTACGAAGAAGGTCGGCACGCCCACCCGGCGGGCAGCGCTCTCGCCCCCGATCATCAGCACCGCGAATCCGAATACGAAGGCGATGACGCCCCAGCCGTTGAAGCGGGCAAGGAACACCAGCGGGATCACCAGGATGCCATAGGCGGGGTTCCAGTCGGCCTGGACGGTGCCGTGGACGCCCATGACGTCCGCCGCGCCACCGACGCCGGCGAGCCCGGCGCCGAGCGCGAAGGCGACGAAGGTGAGCCGTCGCAGGTTGATCCCGGCGTGGATCGCGGCGCGCGGGCTGCTGCCGACGATCTGCAGCCGGAGCCCGAGCGCGGTGTGTCCCATCAGCCAGTGCACGGCGAGCACCGCGGCGACGCCCAGCAGCACGCCCCAGTGCACCGTTGTTGCGCCAAGGCGGGCCAGCCGGTCCTCCACCGCCAGCGTTGCAGTCTGCGGCACCGTGGTGGCCGGGTCGAAGAAAACGAGCTTGATCAGGATGTTGGCGAGGCCGACGCCGAGAAAGCTCATCATCAGTGTCGCGATGATCTCGTTGATCCCGTGCACCGCCTTGAGGAAGGCCGGGATCACCGACCAGACGGCGCCGACGGCGAAGGCGACGGCGAAGCAGACGGGCACCATCAGCCAATGGGGCACTGCCGGCGCCAGCGCCGGAGCGAGCGCCGCCACCACCACCGCCGCCAGCAGGAACTGGCCATCCACCCCGAGATTCCACAGCCCGGCGCGGAAGGCGACGATGAGCCCCGCCGCGATCAGCAGCAGCGGCGCCATCCGGGTGACCGAGGCCTCGAGCCCGGTGCGGCTGAGAAGGCCTCGCTCGACGACATAGCCGTAGTAGGCGAGCGGATCCGCGCCCATTGCGAGCAGGACCAGGCCGCCCGCAACCAGCGCCAGCAGCACCGGCAGCAGGATGCGCACGGCACCCGTCACGAGTTCAGCCGCGGACATCGGGCCGAAGCTCGCACGAGCCGGACCATGACGAACCGGACGCCGGACCGGCCGGGTCAGGCGGCATGGGCAATGCCTGTCATCAGCCGGCCGACGGCGCGCTCCGCGTCCGGGCGGTTGTCGACGATGCCGCGGATCGTGCCGCGATCGAGAACCGCGATGCGGTGGCAGGTCTCGAGCAGCTCTTCGAGCTCGTTCGAGATCACCACCAGCGCCGCGTCGCGCGCGCCGGCGCCGTTGCGGATGCGCTCGCGGGCCAGCCGCGTGGTCTGCAGGTCGAGGCCGTGGGTCGGCTTGCCGAGCACCACCAGCGTCGCATCCGGCGACAGCTCGCGCGCCAGCAGCACCTTCTGGATGTTGCCCCCGGAGAGCCATGCGATGGGGGTTCGCTCGGAGGGCGTGCGCACGTCGTGGGCGCAGATGAGGTCGCGCGCGTGGGCATTGATGGCGCCCCAGCGGGCGATACCCGCGCGCCAGAGCGGCGGGCGGCCGATCTCCTTCAGTACCAGGTTCACCGCCACCGGGTGCTCGCCGGCGATACCCTCGTCGAGCCGTTCGTCGGTGACGTAGCGGACGCCGAGCGCCCGGCGCGCCGGCACGCCGAGTGCCGCGATCTCGCGGCCGTCCAGCATGATCGAGCCGGCACTGACCGGCCGCTGGCCGGCGAGAACCTCCGCCAGGTGCTTCTGGCCGTTGCCGTCCACCCCCGCGATGCCCAGCACCTCGCCGGGCCAGACCTTGAGCGACACGCCGGCGAGCGCGCATTCGCCGCGCGCGCCGACGGTCGAGACCCCGGAGAGGACGAGCCTGGGCGGGCGGGTGCGATCCACCGGCCGCAGCGCGGGCCCGGCCCCGACGCCGCCCGCCAGCACTTCGCCCAGCGCGTCCGCGCGCTCGGTACGGCCGAACATCATCGCCACCACCGCGTCCAGCACCTCCGCCTCGCCCATCGCCCGGAGCTGCTCCGGCCCGAGCGCGCCAACCACCCGGCCGCGGCGCAGCACCGAGATACGGTCGGCGAGCGCATGGGCCTCGCGCAGCTTGTGGGTGACGAAGACGACGGCGACCCCATGGTCGCGCAGGCGGCGCACCACCGCGCCCAGCTCCGCGACGCCTTTCGGCGTCAGCATCGAGGTCGGCTCGTCGAGGATCAGCACCCGTCCGCCATGCCAGAGCGCGCGCATGATCTCCACCTGCTGCTGCTCGCCGGGCGAAAGGCGCCCGACCGGCGCATCCGGGTCGGGATCGACCGACAGCAGGCCGGCGAGTTCCCGAAAACGGGCGAGCGCGCGCGACCGGCTGCGCAGCCGCCACCACGGCGCGCCGAGCATCAGGTTCTCGAGCACGGTGAGGCCGGGGACCAGCATCATGTGCTGGAAGACGGTTCCGATGCCGAGCCGGAGCGCGTCGGCCGGCGAGGACAGTCGCGTCGCGCGGCCGTCAACCTCGATCCGGCCTTCGTCCGGCGCCAGCATGCCGGACATGATGCCGATCAGCGTGGACTTGCCGGCGCCGTTCTCACCCAGCAGGGCATGAACCTCGCCGCGGCGGAAGGCGAGCGAGATGCCATCGTTGGCGACCACGCCCGGGAAGCGCTTCGTGATCCCGCTGAACGCGATGGCGATGTCGTCGGTTGCGGCCGCGGCGGCATTCACCGGCTGCTTCCTCGCTTGCCCGCCGTCACGCCCATGGCCGCAAGCAGCATGACCGGGACGGCGGCCGGGGCTAGTCCCCGCCGTCCTCGACCGTGGTCATCAGGGCGCGGACCTCCCGGGCGTCGGTGACCAGCCTCACGGTGATCTCGCCGGAGACGATCTGCTCGCGCACCTGCATGACCGCAGCCCACACGTCGTCGGGGATGTGCGGGGTCCTCAGCAGCTGGACAGAATCGTCGGCGAGGCCGATGGCGTAGCCCCGGGTGCCGAAGGCGCCATTCCGCAGGTCCTCGATCATGGCGCTGTAGACCGGAACCATGTTCCACAGCACCGACGACAGCAGGTGGCCCCTGTCCAGCGCGCTCTTGTCGCCGATGACGTCGATGAACCAGACCTTGCCGCCATCGGTCGCCGGCGTCGTCTCCACCGCCTCGATCATGCCGAAGCTGGAGCCGTTGCCCTGGCCGAACACGATGTCGGCGCCGGCTGCGATCACGGATTCGGTCACGCGCCGGCCGCCCGCGGCGTCAGCATAGGCGGCGGGGCCGATCACGGCGTAGATGATGTTCACGTCGGGGTTGGCGTGGCGCACGCCCTCGGCGAAGCTCGCCGACTGCGAGTTCCACGACGGCGGCTCGCCGGAGACGACGATGCCGACGGTGCCGGTGCGGGTCATCAGCGCCGCCATGTGGCCGGCAAGGAAGGCACCCTCGTGCCCGTGGAGCGTGTAGTCGGCGACCAGCCCGGGCACGATGTTGTCCGGCCGGTCCACCGTCGCCACCGGCACGCCTGTTTCCTGCGCGATCTCGGGCGCGGCGGTGTTGTAGCCGGCGGCATGCGCGATGATCAGGCTGGCGCCCTCCTCCGCCAGCTCGCGCAGCGTGGGCCGCACGTCGCCGTAGCCCAGGCCCTCCGCCGGCAGGAAATCCAGCCCGTACAGCTCGGCGACGATGCGCGCCGCCTCCACGCCCTGCTGGTTCCAGCCGTAGTCCGTCCCCTGTTCCGGCACCATGATGGCGAGGCTCGTGACATCCTGTGCGCCGGCGGCGCCAGCCGACGCCATGACGACGCCCACGACCGACGCCAGCAGTGCCCGCCTCAATGCCCGTCCGGTCATTCCCCGGTCCCCTCAGCCACTACCTGTTGTCGCGGAGCCTGCGTCCGGGCCCGCCGGCCGCGGGCACCGACCCGCCACTGCGGAAGCGGTGCCGCATCTCCGGAGGCGGGGGCCCGCCGGCGTCGGTCGCCGACGAACACCGCACACGCCACCGGGCGCGTCTGCACCCGTGCGCCGCCTTTCTCCGGAGAGCCGTCCTGCGGGCCGATACGCGACCAGACTGGTCGCGCGATCCCCCCGGCGCCGCTTCGTCCGTTCACATGAACACCAGCCCGCCGACAGTGTCAACGCACGGCCCCGGAAGGCGTTCGGCCTTGCGCACCGCGGCTTTTTCCTGCCCCTTGACTTGCCCGTGGCGCATCGGGGTAATTCACTAACCGGACAGTTACTTCCGATGCAGGGGCAGGAGCGCCGGCACGGCCCGGCGCCGGAGGATCGACCCGATGAACCGCATGATGATGACCATCCGGCTTCCGCAGGCGGACGGCAGCCTCGCGCCCTACGCCATGGGCCCGGCCGCGCTGCCATACCGGCCGACGGGGCGTGCGCGCAACCGCGTCGCCTATTCCGCCGCCCATGTGGTCGCCGACCCGCTGGCCGACTGCAATCCCTGGCTCGACGTCGCGATCGACTGGGACCGCACCATCGCCTACCGGCGCCACCTGTGGTCGCTGGGGCTCGGCGTTGCGGAGGCGATGGACACGGCGCAGCGCGGCATGGGACTCGACTGGAAGGCGTCGCTGGAACTGATCCGCCGCACGCTCGATGCCGCCCGCGACTTCGGCGGCAGGCCGCTCGTCGCCAGCGGCGCCGGAACCGACCACCTGCCGCCCGCCCCCGACCTGCCGCTGGACCGGATCGTCGCCGCCTACGAGGAGCAGGTCGGCGCGATCGAGGCGCTCGGCGGGCGGGTGATCCTGATGGCGAGCCGCGCGCTCGCCGCCGCTGCAAGGGGCCCCGAGGACTACGCGCACGTCTACGGCCGCGTGTTGTCGCAGGTGCGCGAACCGGTGATCCTGCACTGGCTGGGCGAGATGTTCGACCCGGCGCTCGACGGCTACTGGGGCAGCCGCGACCACTGGCAGGCGATGGAAACCTGCCTCGGCATCATTGCGGAGCATGCCGCCAAGGTGGACGGCATCAAGGTCTCCCTGCTGTCGGACGAAAAGGAAATTGCGATGCGTTGCCGGCTGCCGAAGGGCGTGCGCATGTACACCGGCGACGACTTCAACTACCCCGCGCTGATCGCCGGCGACGACCGGGGCCATTCCGACGCGCTGCTCGGCATCTTCGACGCGATCGCGCCGGCCGCGGCGTCGGCGCTGGACGCGCTCGCCGCCGGCGACCGCGCCGCCTACGACGGCATCCTCGGGCCGACGGTCGCGCTGTCGCGGCACATTTTCCGGGCGCCGACCCGGTTCTACAAGACGGGGGTCGTGTTCCTCGCCTATCTGAACGGCCACCAGGACCACTTCACCATGATCGGCGGCCAGCAGAGCGCGCGCTCGCTGATCCATCTGGCGGAGCTGTTCCGACTCGCCGACCAGGCCCGGCTGTTCACCGACCCGGGGATGGCGATGGCGCGTATGCGGCAGGTGCTGGCGGTGCACGGCATCGAAGGCTGAAGCCCATGGCCGGCGTGCCGGCGGCCCGCGTCTCGCTGAATACGGCGACGGTGCGCGCGCAGTGGACCCTGCGCCAGTGCATCGAGGGCTGCGCCCGTCACGGCATCGGCGGCATCGCGCCGTGGCGCGACATGCTCGCGGAATGCGGGGTCCGCGAAGCGGCGCAGATGATTGCCGACCACGGGCTCCACGTCAGCGGCCTCTGCCGCGGCGGCATGTTCCCGGCCGCCGACGCCGCCGGCCTGCAGGCCGCGCTGGACGACAACAGGCGGGCGGTGGACGAGGCCGCCGCCATCGGCGCCGCCTGCCTGGTGCTGGTGGTGGGCGGCCTCCCCGCGGGCTCGAAGGATCTCGCGCTCGCCCGCCGCCAGGTCGAGGACGGGATCGGCAGGACCCTTGACCATGCCCGCGCCGTCGGCATGCCGCTCGCGATCGAGCCGCTGCACCCGATGTATGCGGCCGACCGGGCGTGCGTGAACACGCTGCGCCAGGCCAACGACATCTGCGACGCGCTCGGCGATGGCGTCGGCATCGCGCTCGACGTCTACCACGTGTGGTGGGACCCGGAGCTCGCCGCCCAGATCGCCCGGGCCGGCCGACGACTCCTTGCCTTCCACATCTGCGACTGGCTGGTGCCCACCCGCGACCTGCTGCTCGACCGCGGGATGATGGGCGACGGCGTGATCGACATCCCCGCGATCCGAGCCCTGGTCGAGGGCGCCGGCTATTCCGGTGCGGTCGAGGTCGAGATCTTCTCGGCGGAGAACTGGTGGAAGCGCGACCCGGACGAGGTGCTGCGCATCATGGTCGAGCGCTGCGCCACCGTCGTCTGACGGCTCTGCCGCCACGAAGATGTGATGCGGTCGGGGTGGCCGGCCGCCGCACCCCGCGGCACACTCGGCCACGGACGCGACTGCTGGGGAGCGGTGTCCGATGGTTTCCGTGCCGCATGCCCTGGGCGCCGCCGTGGCGCTCGCCCTGTCACTCCCGGCAGCGCCGGCTGTCGCCAAATGCCTGCCGATCGCCGCGGCCCCGGCGCAGGTCGTCCCCGCCGCCCTGCCGGAGCGCGGCACCGTCCGGCTCACCTTCATCAACCACGCGAGCTTCCTGATCGAGACGGCCGGCGGGGCGACCGTCGTCACCGACTACTACGGCTTCCCGCTGGACCCGGTGCCGGACGTGGTGACGATGAACAACGCCCACCGCACGCACTACACCGACCTGCCGGATGCGGCGATCCCGCACGTGCTGCGCGGCTGGGCGACCGAGGGGCTGATCGTCACCCACGACGTGACGGTGAAGGATCTGCGCATCTGGAACGTGCCGACCAACGTGCGGGACCTGGGCGGCACCCGGATCAACGGCAACTCGATCTTCGTGTTCGAGGTGGACGGCCTGTGCATCGCCCACCTCGGCCATCTGCACCACACACTCACCGACGTGCACCTGGGCGAGCTGGGCCAGATCGACGTGGTGCTGGCCCCTGCCGACGGCGGCTACACCATCCCCCACGAGCTGCTGGTCGAGGTGATCGGCCAGATCGGGCCATCGCTGGTGATCCCGATGCACTACTTCGGCACCGGGCGCCTGGCCGGCCTGCTGGCGATGCTGGAGGCGGAGGGCTACACGGTCGAGATCCTCGACAGCAACGTCACCACCGTCTCCCGCCTCACCATGCCTCACCGCACCGTCCGCGTGCTCGGCGACGGCTGAGGCCGGAAGGCGTGGATGCCCGGCACAGGGCCGGGAACGCAGCGGCGGGATAGCGCGCCACGGCTCCGAGATTGATTACCCGCGATTGCGGGCGATGCTGCGACAGGGATCGCCGGCCGCCGTCAGGAGTCGCCTTCGCTGTCCATCGCGCGCTTGTGGGCGCGCAGTGCCATCAGGCGGCGGTCGCGCCACACCTGGCGCTCGGCGAGGCGGTCTCGGGGGAGTTTCGCCCCGAGCTCCGCCTCCAGCCGGTCCGCGACCGTCTCCCAGTCCACCCGCCGCTGCTGCGAGGGATGCAGGCGGACGTAGATCTGCTGGTAGCGGCGGATGTAGTCGCGGACGCCGCCCGGCGCGTTGAGATCGATGGTCTCGAACGGGCCCATGAACGACCAGCGCAGGCCGAGGCCGTCGCGGATGCCGGTGTCCACGTCCTCGGCGCTGGCGTAGCCGTCGGCGACGAGGCGGAACGCCTCCTCCAGCAGCACGCCCTGCATCCGGTTCATGATGAAGCCGTCGATCTCCCGCTTCATCACGATCGGCTTCTGCCCGATCTCGCGCATCAGCGCCGCGGTGCGATCGACCACCGCCGGCTCCGTCCACGGCGCCGGCACCACCTCGACCGCCGGCACCAGATACGGCGGGTTGATCGGGTGGGCGACGAGGCAGCGCCCGCGCCCCGGCAGCCCCTCGCTGAACGCCGACGGCAGGATCGCCGAGGTCGAGCTCGCCAGCACCGCGCCGGGTGCCGCCAGCCGGTCGAGGTCGCGCCACAGCGGACGCTTGAGATCGAGGTCCT
>CALKHQ010000344.1 GCA_937988735.1 uncultured Alphaproteobacteria bacterium | reverse complement strand
CCCGGCACGCCCGCAAGCCGCGCCAGCGCCGCGACCGCAGCCCCCGGCTCGGCGCCGGAGGCGAGGACGAGGGCGAGCGCCGCCAGCGCGTTCTCCACCTGGAAGGCGCCGATCAGCGGGATCGTTACATCGTGGGCGGTGCCGAGCACCGTGAGGCGCGCCCTCTGTCCGCCGGGCACGCGCACGATCTGTTCCAGCCGGATGGCCTGCGCGGCCCGGCCGTAGTCGAGGATGCGCTGGCCCCGCGCTTCGGCGAGCGCCCGCAGTGCCGCGAACTCCGGCACGTCGGCGTTCAGCACGGCTCTGCCGCCGGCGGGCAGGAGCTCGCCGAACAGCCGCATCTTGGTTGCCAGATAGGCGTCGCGCGTCGGATGGTAGTCGAGGTGGTCGTGGCCGAGGTTGGTGAACGCCGCCGCGGCAAAGCGCACGCCGTCCACGCGGAACTGGTCGAGCCCGTGGCTCGACACCTCCATCGCCAGATGGGTGACCCGACTGGTCTCGACGAGGCCGGCAAGCCTGTGGTGCAGGGTGATGGGGTCGGGGGTGGTCAGGCTGCCGGCCTCGTCGAGTTCGGGTGCCTGGATGCCGAGCGTGCCGACGCTGGCGGCGCGGTATCCGAGCAATGTCCAGATCTGTCGCGCGAAGGCGACGGTCGATGACTTGCCGCTGGTGCCGGTCACGCCGGCGACGAAATCGGGCTGGCGGGCGTAGAAGGCGGCGGCCATCAGCGCCAGCGCGCGTCGGGGATTGGCGGCCTCCAGCACCACCGCGCCGGCCGAGCCGGCCTCGATGCCGGGCGCGCCGAGCACGGCGCTGGCGCCGGCGGCGAGCGCCCCGGCGATGAAGGCGCGGCCGTCGGTGCGGGTGCCGGGCAGCGCGGCGAACAGGTCGCCGGGCTTCACGGTGCGCGAATCCGCCGTCAGCCCGGTCACGTCCGGGTCCCGGTCCGGCGCCGCCAGCCCTGCCGCCCGCGCCAGCGCGGACAACCGCATCGCCATATCCTCCGCCAGCATCGTCATTGCACGGCGACCGCGAGCTGCATTGCCGCCCGGGTCTCCGGCGACTCCTCCTCGACCGGCATCACCCCCAGCATCGGGCCGATGCGGCTTACCACCCGGCTCACGATCGGGGCCGAAACCCAGCCGCCGGTGGCGAAGCCGTAGGTCGAGGCGTTGCCCTTCGGTTCGTCCAGGGTCGCCAGCACCACATAGCGCGGGTCGGTCATCGGGAAGACGCCGATGAACGACGACAGCCGCGCATCCCGGTTGTAGCCGGAACGGCCGGCCGGCTTCTCGGCGGTGCCGGTCTTGCCGCCGACGAGATAGCCCTCGGCGTTGGCGCGGCCGTAGCTTTCGGTCACCACCAGCCGCATGAGCCGGCGCATCGTGTCCGACACGTCCTCGCTGATCACGCGCCGGCCCTCGATCGCCTCGGGATCGTCCTGGCGCACGATCGTCGCCGGGACCAGGGTCCCGCCGTTGGCCATCGCCGCATAGCCGCTTACCGTCTGCAGCGGCGAGACTGCGAGCCCGTGGCCGAAGGCGATGGTCATCACGTTGATGTCGCGCCACGGGTCCGGCACGATGGGCGCGCCCACCTCCGGCAGCTCGATCGGCGACCGCTCCAGCATTCCGAGCGCCCGCATGAACTCCCGCTGCCGCTCGGCCCCCGCGACCCGCGCCATCAGCGCCGAGCCGATGTTCGACGAGTGGACCAGAATTTCGGCGACATTGAGGGGCCGCCACTTGCCGTGGAAATCGCGGATGGTGAAGCGGCCGATCTGCAGCGGACGGCTGGCGTCGAACACGGATGCCGGCGTGGCGAGGCCGTATTCGAGCATCATCGCCGTGTTGAACACCTTGAACACGGAGCCCATCTCGTAGACCCCGAGGGTGTTCCGGTTGAACCGGGAGATCTCGTCCGCCTCCGCCGGCCGGTTCGGGTCGAAGTCCGGCAGCGAGACCATGGCCAGCACCTCGCCGGTGTGGACGTCCATCACCACGCCGGAAGCGCCGATGGCGTCGAACTCCTCGGCGCCGCGCGCCAGCTCCTCGCGCAGGATGTGCTGGACCCGGAGGTCGATCGACAGCACCAGCGGGCCCTGGTCCGACATCAGGAACTCGTCGAACGACTGCTCGACCCCGCTCAGCCCGTGGCCGTCGACGTCGGTGAAGCCGACGACGTGGCTGGTCAGCGACCCCTGGGGATAGATCCGCCGCGGCTCGTCCAGGAAGTAGAAGCCCGGCACCCCCAGGCGGTGGACGGCGAGGTACTGCGCCGGAGTCAGGTTCCGCTCCAGCCAGATGAACTGGCGGTCCAGCGACAGCCGCTTGCGGATGTCGTCGGCATCCAGATGGGGCAGCACGGAGAGCAGCCGCGCGGTGGCGCTCTCGACGTTCTGGATCTCGCTGGGATTGGCGTAGAGCGACTTCGTGACCACGCTGGTCGCCAGCAGCAGCCCGTTGCGGTCCACGATGTCCTCGCGGGCCGCGGTGGCAGCGACGACGTCGCGCGGCTGCTTGGCCTCGACCATCGCCGGCCCGATCACCATGGTGTCGACCAGCCGGCCGGCCACCGCGAGGAACC
>CALKHQ010000343.1 GCA_937988735.1 uncultured Alphaproteobacteria bacterium | reverse complement strand
ACCCATGCCGCTGCGACTGATCGGGGGACGCGACAGAGGAAGCGCCAGGGAGGCTCCGTCGCGCAAGGAGGCAACGGGCGCGCGAGGACCGTCGCAGGCCGTGTCCGAGCCGGCGGCGTCCGCGCACACGTCGGCACCGCCCGCATCCCCGGCGCCGGTTGTCGTCGTGCCGCGGCCGGCCGAGCCCCTGCCCGCCCGGCGGCGCCCGTCGGTGATCGCCCCCGAGCAGACCATCATCGGTCCGCATCTGACGCTGCGCGGCACCATCCGAGGCAGCGACGACATCATCATCCGCGGCGTGATGCACGGCGACATCCGCGGCCGGCGGGTCGAGATCCGTCGCGGCGCCCGTGTGGAAGGCGACATCGTTGCCGCCGAGGCGATCATCGCCGGCGCCGTCCGCGGCAACGTCGAGGCACAGCGGATCGAGATCAGCCGCGGCGGCGGCGTCGAGGGCCGGCTCGAGAACGACGGCAGCTGCGAGATCAGCGGCGAGGTCGAGGGCGACATCAACTCCCGCGACGTCACCATCCGCATCGGCGGCCAGGTCAACTCGGTCATCACCGCCGACCGCGCCCGCATCGCCGGCACCGTCCACGGCTTCATCGAGGCGATGGACGTCATCGCCGACGAGTCCAGCCGCATCACCGGCGAGATCGACAGCGACGGCCAGGTGGACATCTCCGGCCAGGTCGAGGGCGTCATCCGCGCCCGGCGCATCAACATCCGCGAGGGTGCCGCGGTCGCGGACTCCATCGCGGCCGAGGAGATCACCATAGCCGGCACCGTCCTGGGAGAGGTGGTGGCAGTCTCGGTCGCCATTGCGGCCACCGCCCACGTCGACGCCCGGATCATCCACCACCAGATCGAGATCGCCCAGGGTGCGGTGGTGAAGGGCTCGCGTCCGTGGCGGCCGAAGCAGTACCTTCTCAAGCGCGAGCGCGACGATCACGGCTGAGGCCTCTGCACCGCCACCTGCCCGTCTTTTAGCCATCATTTAAGAGCCCGGCGGTTACCGTTTGTTGCGACCGGTCGCGCGTCCATGCGACCGGGATCCTCCGGAACCGGGCGGCCAGCGGCAGCGATTGGCGGCGGCCCCGGACCCGGCCTGGCAGGGAGCGGGAAGCCGATGACGTCGTGTCTCGTCGTGGACGATTCCCAGGTGGTCCGGTCCGTCGCCCGGCGGATCCTCCGCAGCCTCGACATCGCCGTGTCGGAAGCCGAGAACGGCCAGGTGGCGCTGGACCGCTGCCGCGTCGGTCTCCCCGACGTCGTCCTGCTCGACTGGCACATGCCGGTGATGGACGGCATCGCCTTCCTGCAGGAACTGCGCAGCCGCTACGGCAGCGGACAGCCGATCGTCATGTTCTGCAGCACCGAGAACGACCTCGGGCGCGTCCGCCTGGCGCTCGAGGCCGGCGCCGACGATTACATCATGAAGCCGTTCGACGAGACGATCATCCGCAGCAAGTTCGCCCAGGCCGGCCTGCTGTGAACCCTGCGGATTTGGCTCAACGACCGCACGAATTCTCCCTAACGCGGATTCACCCGCATTTACCAAACATTCACCCTTTCGCCACGAAGCTGGCCCGCGAATCCGCGGCACTTGAGAGCACGTCCATGTACCGCCCGTCCCTGCTGGCTCGCCTGGTGCTGGCCGCGCTCGCCGTCGCGGCTGTCGGCACGGTCGCAGCCGTGGTCGGCGCGGGATGGTGGGCCCACGAGCGGGCGCTGAAGGCGGGCGAGGAGGCGCTCCGCCAGTCGGTGCTGCTGCTCGACCGCTCGATCGACCGGGCAGTCGGCAGCCTCGACGTGCTGACGACCGAACTCGTCCACGACCTCCACCACCACGGCGACCGGGATTTCGCCGCGGGAGCCTATCTCGCCGACCAGATCGCCGGTCTCGACCACGTCGTGCTGGCCGAGATCGTCGATCCGTCCGGCCGCGTGGTCGCCGCCAGCGACGGCAGGCGTGTCGGCCTCCGCCGCCGGGATCTGCCGGCCGCAGCGGCGGCCGCGGCCGGTGCCGCGGACCAGCCGGCGCAGATCACCATCACCCTGCCCGACGTCGCGACCGACCCGGCCGATCCCCTTTCCGCCCGGGGTCGTCTGATCGCAGTCAACATCGCCGCCGCCGGCCACATCGGCACCATCTACCTCGAGCCCGCCTTCTTCAGCGAGGCGATCGCCAGCGCCACCGCCTGGAAGAACCAGGCGGCGGACCTGCTCACTCCCGAAGGCACGCCGATGACCCGCGGCCGTGCCGCCTGGAACGCCCCCCTCGCCGCGCTGGCGGCCGCAGGCACCTCCGAGCCCGGCAGCCTGTTCGCCCCGCCGTCGCGCACGCTGCGCCACAGCGACTGGATCGTCGCCCACCGCTGGCTGCCGGACCTGGGCATCCACGTCGCCACCGCCGTGCCCAAGGCGACCGTGCTCGCCGGCTGGCATGAGGACCTCAGGGTCGCCGTCACCATCGGCCTGGTGATCCTGCTCGCCATCGGCGGGCTCGCCCTGGTGATGATCCGTGTCGACCGCAGCCACGCCCGCACCCAGGCCCAGCTCCGGGAGGTCACCGAGCGGCTGAACCTCGCCTTCGAGGGCAGCAACGACGGGGTGTGGGACTGGAACACCAGCGCCGACCGCGCCTACTACTCGCCGCGCTGGTGCGCCCTCCTCGGCTACGATCCCGACGAGATTGCGCCGCGGCCGCAGAGCTGGATGGACCTGCTGCACCCGGACGACCGCGAGAGCGTGTGCAGCGCGATCGAGGCCCACCTTGCCGGCCGCACGCCCGTCTACAGCGCCGTCCAC
>CALKHQ010000342.1 GCA_937988735.1 uncultured Alphaproteobacteria bacterium | reverse complement strand
CGCCTCGGCGAAGTTGAGCCCCGCCTTCGCCCCGGCGTCCCGGGTGCCCTTCGTCCCCGCGATCTCGAAGGGCGTGAAGCGCACGGTCGCGCGGGTCCCGAGATAGGCGTCCCAGTCCTCTGCGGTGAGGTACAGCCGCTCCGGAGGCACCGGCCGGTAGACGCCGCCGCTGTCGGCGCCGGCGCCGCCTGACGCCCGCGCCTGGAAGTAGTCGCGGATGGTGTCGAGCCGCGCGTCGCGCGCTTCCTGGGTCTGGTCGTCGAAGGTGACCGGGACGCCCGGGAGGTAGTCGAGGATGCTGCCGAGCTCCGGATAGAACAGCGGCAGCCAGTGCTCCATCCCGGCAAAGCGCTGGCCTGCGCTGACCGCCTCGTAGATCGGGTCGCTGGCCGCGGCCGCGCCGAACAGGGCGCGATAGCCCTCGCGGAACAGGCGGATGCGCTCGGGCGTCAGCGTGATCTCGCTGACCGGAGACAGGACAAGCTGCTTGCGGCTCTCCGTTGTCCGCTGGTCGACGGGATCGAAGGCGCGGATCTCCTCCAGCTCGTCGCCGAACAGGTCGAGCCGCAACGGCATGTCGCTGCCGGTCGGGAACACGTCGATGATGCCGCCGCGCACCGCATATTCGCCCGGCTCGCGCACCGTCGTCGCCCGGACATAGCCGTTGCGCTCGAAGAAGGCGAGGAGCTGGTCGCGGTCCACACGCTCGCCCACCCGCGCCTTCAGCGCCGCGTTGGCGAAGGTCGTCACTGGCGGCACGCGCTGCAGCAGGGCGTTGACGGTGGTCGCGATCAGCGTCGGCGGCCGATCGGAGCGCTCGTCCGCCAGCTCCGCCGCCAGCGTGGTCAGCGCGTCGATGCGCCGGGCGACGACGTGGCCGTTGGGCGAGGTGCGGTCGTACGGCAGGCAGTCCCAGGCCGGAAACTCGATGACGCGCACCTCCGGCGCGAAGAAGGCGACGCTCGCCGCCATCTGCGCCATGCGCGCGTCGTCGCGGGCGACGTGGATCAGCCGCCGGCCCGGGTGGCCGGCGAGGTAGCGGGCGACGAGCAGCGCGTCCGCGCCCTGCGGTGCGGATCCCACGACCAGCCGGCCGCTGCGATCCAGACAGTGCTCGAGCTCGATCATCGCCGGCCGGGCTCGAAACGGAATGCGCGCAGGCGGTCGAAGACCGGGGTCGCGAGCTCCGGCGGCGGCTCGCCGCGGCCGGTCAGCCACAGCCACAGGTCGGGCTCGCTCTCGTCCAGCAGCCGCTCGAATGCGTCCAGCTCTTCCGGCGTGAAGGTCGGCACATGGGCGCGCGCGAACTGACCGAGGATCAGGTCGGTCTCCTGCGTCCCGGTGTGCTCGCTGCGATAGATCAGGCGCTTTCGCCGGTTCTCAAGCTGGCCGATGTCGGACATTCTTCACGCTCTCCGCGCGGTCCGCAGGGGTATATAGCCCGAACTGCGCCGCGCCAATGGCCGATCACGAAAACCCCATGCGACCACCCGTCCTCTTCGCGCTGTTCCGGACGATCGACCGGCTGACCGGCGTCGGTCCGGCCGTCGCCGCAAGGCTGGAGCGGCTCGGCATCACGCGGGCGGTGGACCTCGTCTGGCATCGCCCCACCCAGGTGATCGACCGCCGGAACCAGCCCAAGGTGGCGCTTGCGCAGATCGGTACGGTGGCAACGCTGAGGGTGCGGGTCCTGGAGCACCAGCCGGGCGGCACGGCCCGGCAGCCCTACCGGGTCTACTGCGCCGATTCCAGCGGCGAGATCACGCTCGTGTTCTTCCGCGCCCGCGCCGACTACCTGCGCAAGCTGCTGCCGGTGGGTGCGGAGCGCATCGTGTCCGGCCGGGTGGATGCCTACAACGACCGGCTGCAGATGGCGCATCCGGATCACATCGTCGATCCGGCCGAGCTGGATTCGGTGCAGCTGGTCGAGCCGGTCTATCCCCTGACCGAGGGCCTGTCGCCCAAGACCCTGACCAAGGTCATCGGCGGGGTGCTGAAATCCCTGCCCGAGCTTCCCGAATGGCTCGATCCGGAGTTCCTGCAGCGGCGACAGTGGCCGGCGTGGCGGGATGCGGTGCGCGCCCTGCACGAGCCGGACAGCCCCGCCGCCATTGCCCCCGATTCGCCACACCGGCAGCGGTTGGCCTACGACGAACTTCTGGCGAACCAGCTCGCCCTGATGCTGGTGCGGGCGAAGCAGCGGGCCGCCCGCGGCCGGCCGACCGTCGGCACGGGCGAGCTGCAGAAGCAGGCGGCGGCCGCGCTCCCCTACCGGCTGACCGGGGCGCAGCAGCGGGCGATCGCCGAGATCCAGGCAGACATGGCCTCCGGCGACCGCATGCTGCGCCTGCTGCAGGGCGACGTTGGCAGCGGGAAGACCGTGGTCGCCCTGATGGCGATGCTGACGGCGGTGGAGGCCGGCCGGCAGGCGGCGCTGATGGCGCCGACCGAGATCCTGGCGCGCCAGCACCACCAGACGATCGCGCCGCTGGCGGCGCGCTGCGGGGTCGAGGCCGTGCTGCTGACCGGCCGCGACCGGGGCCGCAGCCGGTCCGAAGCGCTCGCGCGGCTGGCCAGCGGACGGGCCGGCATCGCGGTCGGCACCCACGCCCTGTTCCAGGAGGACGTGACCTTCCGTGACCTTGCGCTTGCCATCATCGACGAGCAGCACCGCTTCGGCGTCCACCAGCGGCTGATGCTCACCGAGAAGGGGCATCGGGTGGACACGCTGGTGATGACGGCGACGCCGATTCCGCGGACGCTCACCCTCGCCTACTACGGCGACATGGAGCAGTCGGTGCTGGACGAGAAGCCGCCCGGCCGGGCGCCCGTCGATACCCGCACGCTGCCGCTGGACAGGCTGCCGGAGGTGGTCGGCGGCATTGGCCGCGCCGTGCGCGAGGGCGCGCGGGTGTACTGGGTGTGTCCGCTGGTCGAGGAGTCCGAGCAGTCGCAGCTCACCGCCGCGACCGAGCGCATGGAGTCGCTGAAACGCGCGCTGCCGGTCCGCGTCGGGCTCGTTCACGGCAGGATGTCCGGGACCGAGAAGGACGAGGCGGTGGGGCGGCTGGCGTTGCCGCGCGACGACGCGCGTGCGCTCGACGTGCTGGTTGCGACGACGGTGATCGAGGTCGGCGTGGACGTGCCCGAGGCGACGGTGATGGTGATCGAGCACGCCGAGCGGTTCGGGCTCGCCCAGTTGCACCAGCTTCGTGGCCGCGTCGGCCGCGGGTCGCGCCCCGGCACGTGCCTGCTGCTGTATCAGGCGCCGCTGGGCGAGGAGGCGCGGGCGCGTCTCCGGATCATGCGCGAGACCGAGGACGGCTTCCGCATCGCGGAGGAGGACCTGCGGCTGCGGGGCAGCGGCGACCTGTTGGGGGTGCGGCAGGCGGGCATGCCCCAGCTCCGCATTGCCGACCTGGAGGTCCATGCCGACCTGCTGCCGGTGGCCCGCGACGATGCGCGCCTGATCGTGGAGCGCGACCCGGAACTCGCCTCCCCGCGGGGGGAGGCGCTGCGCGTGCTGCTGTATCTGTTCGAGCGCGACGCGGCGGTGCCCCTGCTCCGTTCTGGCTGAGCTGCCGCCCGTCGCGGATGTCTCTCAGGCGCCCGGCCCGCGCCGTTCCTGCAGCTCCTCCGCACGGTCCACGGCGTTGGCCGGGACGGCCTGCTGTTCCTGCAGCGCTGCGGGCTGCGTCTCCTCGGGGGTCACCATGCCGCCGGAGACGATCATCTTGATCCCCTCCTCCACCGTCATGCTGAGCGGGACCAGCTCCCGGCGCGGGATGAACACCAGATAGCCGGAGGTGGGGTTCGGGGTGGTCGGCACGAAGACGTTGACCATCTCGTCGTCGGACAGCCTGCCGATCTGGCCGCCCGCAACACCGGTAACGAAGCCGATCGCCCAGGAGTCCTTTCGCGGGAACTCGCACAGGACCACCTCGCGGAAGGAGCCGGTCCGGTTCTCCAGCACCATCTCCAGCACCTGCTTCAGGAAGCCGTAGATGCCGCGGATCACCGGCATCCGGTTGAGCAGGCGCTCGTAGGTGTTCATCAGCATCCGGCCGACGAAGCCGGCGGTCAGCGCGCCGATGAGAGTGATCCCGACCAGCGCGATCACCAGCCCGACGCCGGGGACCTCGAACGGCAGATATTCGCTTGGCCACCATTCCCGGGGCAGGAGCGGCTGCACCCGGGCGTCGATCCAGTCGACGATCGCGAGCACCAGCCAGACGGTGAGCCCGATCGGCGCGGTGGCGAGCAGCCCGGCCATGAACCAGCGCCGCAGGCGCCCGAAGACGCCGCCGCGCTTCCGCTTCTTCCGCGCGTCCTCCCCCTGGTTGATGCTCACCCTGCCCTATCCCGTCAGCGCAAGCGGCATCAGCGACCGCTGCGCGTAGCAACACCCATCACGGGACCGTGCGTCAAGCGGCGCCGCGCGCGGCCTCAGCCGAGGGCGCCGGTGTCGTAGATCACCCCGCTGCTGATGCGCCGGATCAGACGGTAGAGGCCGGCGATCGGCTGGAAGATCTCCAGGTGCTCGCGCAGGTAGGACTGGGCTTCCTCGCTGCGGTAGGTCGCGGGCTCGCCGAAGCCCTGGTCCGTCTCCGCCGGGTCGGTCCGCGGGAAGATCACCTCCAGCAGCGCCACCGCATGATCGACGTCGAGGTGGAGGATGTGGGACAACAGCTCGTCGCGGGTCGTGCCATGCTGGGCGCTGAAGTCCGGCACGAGAACGGCGAGCCGGAAGATCTGCTGGATCAGGGCGGTCCGCAGCGCGTGCATCAGCTCCAGGTTCTGGCGCTTCTCGGCTTCGCCGAGGGCATGGCCGGCCGGCACCACGTTCGCCCTGAGTTCCGCCAGCGCCTCGTCGAGATCGTCGCAGTCGCGGCGCAGGTGGCGGTAGATGCGCACCAGCCGCTCGTGAACGCGGGTGCGCTCCAGGCTGGCGGCAACCGCGCGGTCCGTGTTGCGGCGCTCCCGGTCCGGCTCGTGGCTTGCGCGGAGCAGCCACAGCCCCGGGTCCAGCGTGTCGATGTAGGCCTTGAGCGCGTCCAGGTTCGAGAAGGCGCGGGCGTATTCGATCATGCCGATGATGCGCCGGAAGCGCGGCGAGTCGGCGTAGAGCGACCGGAACAGCCCGGGGTCGCGCCGGATCGCCCGGCCGAGACCGCCCAGCGTGTTCGCGAGGAAGCCCATCTGCTGCAGGATCGCGTTGTGGGGGATGGCGCGGATCTGCGACGGGTGGAGGTTGGCGGCGTCCTCGCCGAAGTCGTGCTGGCGGCGCACCGCCCGGCTGCCCGTGCGGTGCAGCAGGTTGGGCCCGAACACGCCGAGGAGCGTGGCGTAGTCCGGGTTATCCATGATCTCGGCATTGAAGTGCTCCACCGCCGCGAAGAACTCGCCCATGTTGGCGGCGTCCGTATAGAAGGGGTCGTTCAGCCCCTCGCCCGGCGGCAGCGGCCCCAGCACGTGCTCGACGATGCGGCACATCGAGATGAAGGCGATGCCGGGAGTAATGAAATAGAGATAGCCGTCGCCGCCCTGGAAGCTGGTCTCCTGCTTCAGCGGAATGCCGTCGCGGGCAAGGGCTTCGCGGACGAAGGGCGAGCAGACGTAGTTGAGGCGGTCGGAGAAGCTTGCCGGGTGGCCGCCGCGGCCGATCGCCTCGCCGTGGGTGTTGAACACGACCAGCTCGACGCCGGCGAGGCCGTGGCGTGCCAGCGTCGCCCCGATCCGGACCTGCAGCCGCTCGATCGCCGCGGCCGCCGCCGTCTGGCCAAGATAGCGGCCGGCGTCGGAGAAGCCGGTCTGGATGCAGAGGCGCCCGCGCGCCCGGACATAGTCGCGGTAGTGCGGCTGGGCGAGCAGATCGTCGATGATCTCGTGACCGCGCTCCAGCGCGCGCTGGGTCTCGAACAGCGGCGAGATGTCGATCTTCTGCTCGATGCCGAACAGCTTGGCGTAGTAAAGCGCCGCCAGCACGGTGAAGGCCGTCTCGCACTCGGCGATCAGGAACCGCACCGGGTTGGTGCGGTCGATGTACTTCAGCATCTGGGCGACGATCATGAACAGGCGCTTCGCCGACGCCCGCTCCGCCATCACCGAGCCGAAGTTGATGCTGACCGGCTCCACCGAACCAATCATTGCGTTGATGGTCGCGAGATAGGTGTTGCGGCTGGTGGGGTCGTCCGGCGCGGAGGTCATGCCCACGCTCTTGCGGACCGCATTGTGGATCTGGCTCGCGTTGAGCCGGACGTGGGTGTCGGCCATGCTGAGGCCGCAGTTGGCGACCAGCGCCCGCAGCACGCACAGCTCGCGAACGCCCTCTGGGGAACGCATCAGCCCGATCGCGCGGTCGATCAGGTCCAGGAGCGCGACGACGTCGATCATCCGCTGCTCGCGGTCCCGGTACATGCGCTGGGCAACCGTCCGAACGACGTCGGCGTCCTCGCGCCCGCCGATGGATTCGAATGCGGCGAGTTCATCGCCGGCGTGACGGAGCGTGAGCGCCACCCGCGTCTCGAACAGCTCCAGCGTGCGGCGCAGGTCCTCGTCGCGCGGGGCCCGGGCATAGGTGTCGATCAGGGAACGGACCTGCTGCGCATAGCGGTCGAGCTGACCGATCTGGACGCGCAGGCGCTTCTTGAAGGTATGGAACCACTGGATGTCCGACCGGCCGTCGAGGTCGTAGCCGACCCAGCTCGCCAGCGTCACAAGGCGCGGCCGCAGCTGGCGCCAGTTCTCCGGGTAGAGCTCGGTCGCGACCTCGAACAGGATGCGGAAAACGCGCTCCAGCGCCGCCCGCGCATTGGCGATCGCGATCAGCGACAGCCTGTGTTCCGTCCCCAGGTCGATGTCCGGGTCGGGACGGTGCTCCGCGGCGAGCGCCGTGCGCAGCCGCGCGGCGACAGCGTCGGCGTTCAGGGGCACGCCGCCCTGGTCCTCGCCGGCCCCGAGTTCGGCAAGGCACAGCAGCAGGCGCTCGCTGGTCGCAAAGGTCGGATGGGCGGTGAAGACGATCCCGAACAGCGCGCTTTCCACCTTCTGCTTGAAGGTGGTGAACGGCGCGCGGATGGGCTTGTCGTCGGCGCCGCGCTCCCACGCCACCTCGCGGAAGAGGCTGCGGAGTGCCTCCTCGTTCCGCGCCACGTCCCGGATGCCGAGATAGCCCCCGAGGCGGTCGGCGCGGACTGCAAAGGCTTCGGTGCAGAGGAGCTGCACCAGGCACTCGACAGTGCCGTAGTCGAGCGTGCCGCCGTCCAGCATGCGCGTGATCTCCAGCGCCAGCCGCTGGACGGGATTGCTGTACGGGTCCTGCTCCGCCTCCCGCCGGTAGGTGTCGAGCAGCTCGTGCAGGCGGCGGCGCAGCGCGAGCACGTCCTGGGCCGCGCAGCGGGCGAAGGCCGCGCCCTCGCGCAGCTCCGCCGCGGTCGGCTCGGCTTCCAGAATGGCGTCGAGCGCCCGTACCAGGCTGTCGGCCGCGGCCGCCGGGGCGGCGTTCTGCTTCTTGCGTGGAGCGATCCTGTTCATGCGGTCTCCGGGTCCCGCCGTCCCGCCCGCTCGGGGCGGGGGCCGGGCTTTATCCTGCCAGGGAGGTGCAAGCGCCGCGCCAGCCGCCACTGCCGGCTGCGACAGACCCTGGGGCACACCAGCCGCATGTGCGGGGCAGCAGGCCGCCCGATCGGGTCGGTTCCGTACTCCTGCCGCATTTCAGTCGCAGGCTCAATCGTGTATGCACCCTTGGCGCCGCAACGCGCCTGTCTCGTCATGACCTGGATCGCAGGACCCCGGTGTCGCAGGATCGACCAGTGCCAGCGCCGACGGCTCTTCGCCGGCTGGGGCGACGCCTGTTCGGCGGGCCGCTGCTGCGGCTGCCCGCGGCGCCGACGGCCGAGGCGCGTCGCGTGCGATGGGCAGTCGGCCTCTCCGTCGCCGCCCATGCAACGCTCGTCGCTGCCGGCTCGTTCCTGACCGCCTCCGCCCTGATCCGCAGCGGCGGCAGCGTCGCCGGGGTCGAGATCGTGCTCGACACGCGCAGCCTTGCGACCGGCCCGGTGGCCGACCGCAGCTACGCTCCCGCGCCCGACGCGGCGCTGCAGGCGCCGGAAGCGGAAGCGCCGGAGCAGATGCCGCCGCAGGAACTCGAGGAGACTGCGCCGGAGCCCCCGCCGCAGCTCGCCGCGCTGGAAGAGCCGGAACCCGAGCGGCTGGCGCTGGAGACGGAGCCCGCACCGGAGCAGGCGCCCGAACCGCTGCCCACCCTCGCCGACGAGGCGCCGGCCCCGTCGCTGCAAGCGGCCGCCGCGCCCGAGAACCTCGCCCCCGAGCCGGAGCCGCTGCCGCCCTCGGAGCTGACCGAAGCGCCGCCGGCGCTTGCCGAGCCGGTACCACCCGCCGATCCGTCGCCAACGCCGCCCCCGCCGCTGCTGACCACGGCGCCCGAGCCGCCGCCGACGCCGTCGCCGGCCGATCCCCCGGTCGATGTGCCACCGGTGCTTGCCCAGTCGCCGGAGATGCCGGCCGAGCTGCTGCCGGCGCCTCAGCCCGCCCCGCCAACGGGGGCGGCACCGACACTGCCGGCGGACCCTGCCCCTGCGCCGCAGCCCGAGGTGCCGCAGCTTGCCGCGCTGGACGTGCCGATCGCTTCGCCCGAGCCCCCCGTCGTCCGCAGCCTTCAGGCGCCCGAGCCCGCGCTGCCGCAGGCCGAGCCGGACCAGCCGCCGCCGGAGCCCGAGATCGCCGACCAGCCGGAGACGGCGCCCGAGCCGCCGGCGGAGGAGCCGCCCATGCTGGCGCAGCCCGACGAGCCGGCTCCGGCGGAGACGCCACTGGAACCGGAGGCGCCGGAGAACGGGCTGGCGGCGTCACGGCCGGTCCAGCCGCCGCGCACCGATCCGCGGATCATCGACCGGTTCACCGCCAATGCGCTGCGGACCGGACGCGCCGACGGGATCGACGCGGAAATCAGCGCCATCCTCAGCGACATCAGCTGCGGCGCGCTGGACGCCCGGATCGGCGAGGGCGGGCAGCTGCAGGTGCGCGGCTTCCTCACGTCCTCCACGGAGAAGGACAGCATCCGCGAGCGGCTGCAGATGCTGAACCAGGTGGAGGGCGTGAACGACGGCGATGTCTTCGTTGTCGGCAACAGCCTCTGCCAGGGTCTCGGCGTCTATGCCGACGGCACCGCCGTGCTCGCGCCCGACGCGGAGCCCGATCCCGCCCTGCCGCCCGAGCTGCGCGAGGCCATCGAACCGCTGTTCGGCACGGTGCAGGGGGCGCGCCGGACGTTCAACGGCTCGAACTACCTCGAGATCTACGTGATGACGCCGGACTTCCCCGCCCACGTCTACATCGACTTCTTCAAGCCGGACGGGACGGTCGTTCACCTCAGCCCGAGCGAGCTCAGCCCTGACAGCTACTATCCGGCGCCCCACACCACCATTCCGATCTCCGCCATGGAGCCCAACGGCCTTTCGGTGCCGGCCGGGCCGCCCTATGGCATGGGCATGGTGGTGACGCTTTCGACGAGCACGCCGCTGTTCCAGCCGGGAAGCTTCCGCCCGCGGGAGGAACGGGCCGACGACTACCTGCACGACCTGGAGGTGGCGCTGCGGGAGCGGGAACTCGACCAGAGCTTCCGCTCCCAGTACGGCTACGTCTTTGTCGAGGTCGTCCGCGAAGGGCCGCCGGTCAGCGATGCGGCGCCGCCGGTGCGCTCCGACCCCGTCGTGGTCGACTCGCCGGCGCTGTACTGAACGTCCGCCTAGCGCTGGAGGAAGCGGGCGAAGTCGGCGACGCTCTCGACGAAGCGGCCGACCTGGTTGCGCAGCGCCTGCTCGCCGATGCCGCCGTACCCGCTCACGTCCATGTCGAGGACGATGTAGTTCTGCGAGTCGATGTAGGCGCGCACCCAGCGGCGCTCGACGTTCCAGCGGTTGATGGCGTCGAGATAGACGGGGCGCCGCTGCGGACGGAAGCTCGCCACCATCAGGATGCTGTCGCAGTTGCCGTTGGCGTCGCAGTCCCAGAAGAACACGTCGCCGAAATCGGACGGCAGGGCCGCCCCGGTCTGCAGCTGCAGGTAGGGGTCGCCGTAGTCGTCGGTGCCGATCTGGGCGTTCACGCCGTGCGCCTGAAAGGCCGCCGCCACGGACTGGGCGGTGAGCGACTGGGCAAATGCAGGCGCAGCGACCGCCGCCGCGATGAGCATTGCGAACGCGACGAACGACCTGGCTACGGATTTCACGACGGCTCCCCCCGGTAGCGGCTTTCGGTATTGTCGCCGGAGTTTGCCAAAAGGCAGGGGCCTCGGCAAATGGGATCGGCCGCCAGGGATGACTTCGGGGCGGCCGGGGTTCCTATTCGGCCGCCATTGCGCGGGGGCGCCGCCCCGCGACCTCGACATCCTCGTCGATGTAGAGATTGCTCAGCGCGTCGGCGATCCGCTGCGGCGTGAATTCCGGCGGCACCCCGTCGAACTTGCACGACGCGATCACCTGGTTGACGATGAACTTCGGCTGGTAGGACGCGAGCGGTACGCCCCGCTTCACGTGCAGCTCCTCGCAGATCATCGCGTAGATCTCGTCGGTGAGCGTCAGACCATTGGCCCGGGCGACCGAATCGAAGATGGCCCGGTGCACGTCAGGCGACGGCGACGGGATGTTCATCTTGTACGGGATGCGGCGCAGGAACGCCGGATCCATCAGATCCTTCGGGTGCAGGTTCGTCGAGAAGATGATGAACGCGTCGAAGGCGATCTGGAAGCTCTTGCCGGTGTGCAGTTTCAGGAAGTCGATCCGGCTTTCCAGCGGCACGATCCAGCGGTTCAGCAGCTGCTCCGGCGTCACGAGCTGGCGGCCGAAGTCGTCGATGATGAACGTGCCGTTGATCGCCTTCATGTGCAGCGGCGCCTCGTAGAAGCCGGCGTCGCTGTAGCGCAGGTCCAGCATCTCCAGCGTGAGCTCGCCGCCGGCCATCACGATCGGCCGGTGGCAGACGGCATAGCGGATGTCGATCTCCTCGCGCCGCAGGCTGTCGGTGATCCGCTCCCGGCTGAACTCCTGGCCAGCCGCCGCCGGCCGGTTCTGCGACGGCTCGAACACCCGGTGCACCGAGGGGTCGAACAGTTTGACGATCTGTCCTTCCACCTCAACGGCATAGGGGATGAAGATGATGTTCTGGAACATCCGGGCGACGCGCTCGGCGATCGTGGTCTTGCCGTTGCCGGCGCCGCCGTAGAGCAGCATCGAATGCACGGAGTTGACCGCCGGCCCCAGCTTGCGGATCAGCCACTCCGGCACCACCAGGTTCCGGAAGAACTCGCGCACCAGGTTGGCGTCGATCCGCTCGTTGGACAGCCGCTGGGCGATGACCTGGCGGGTGTAGGCATCGAGCGGCACCGGCGCCGGGCCGACATACCGGCTCTGCGCCATCGCCTCGGACGCCCAGTCACGCCCCAGCCGGGTCATGGCGTAGCGCATCTCGCCACGGCGGATGCCGTCGTTCTCCTCCCCCATCGCCTCGACCAGCTTCTGGTCGGTCGCGAGCTGGAGCAGCTCCTTGGTCACCGCATAGGGCAGCTTCATCGTCTGCCGCAGGCGGCTCGCGTTGTTGTCGCCCTGGACCAGCATCGCCTTCAGCATCAGACGCAGCAGCAGGGTGTCGGCGATGCCGGTGTCGGCGATCGACTTGGGCGCGGTGGGGATGACGGTCAGCGCCGCGTCGAGGACTTCGCGGCTGATCAGATTAAGCGCGATCAGGTTGTCGCCGAGGCGCCCGCCGTGGGTACGTTGCCGCTCCACGGCGCGGTCCACGTCCTGCTGGGTGACGAACCCGTGCGCGACCAGCGACTCTCCGAGCAGCATGCAAGGCTCCGCAGCAGCAGATGAATGGCTGCCCGGATTGTGCCTTGGAACGTTTAACAGAGTCTGAGCCGGGAGATGCGCCCGGCCGCAGCCCTAGTGCCGCTCGCGCCCGCGCAGGCCCAGCGACCACATCACGCCCACCACCCCGCCCTTGATCAGCGGAAGCAGCGTCAGCGTCAGCACCAGGGTCAGTGTCGGCCAGATCGTCAGGCCGATCCACGTCGGGAGCTGCCAGGTCTGGTAGACGTACAGCACCAGCGGCACGATGATGTGGCCGACCAGCAGGATCGTGATGTAGGGCGGGAAATCGTCGGCGCGGATGTGGCCGAGCGGCTCCGAACAGCTGTCGCAGCGCTCGCGGAGCTTCAGGTATCCGGCAAACATGCGGCCGCGGCCGCAGGCGGGGCAGCGCCGGACCAGCCCGCGCAGCACGCTTGGACGCAACGGACGCGGCACCGTGATCGACGGCACCGCATCGAGGTTCGATCCGTTCGGAGTCATGGCGCGCGGGTTGTATCCGAAGGCCCGGGGCAGGGCAAGGTTCGTGATTTTTCTGTCGGTTTAGAGCAAACGTGCGGTTAAAGAACGTTAATTCCTCGCTATTAAGTATTGCGCATCGCGCGACAAATCGAGATAAAGAAACCGTTAAGGCATTAGCGACTTTCCGGTTGCCGTCTTGACACCTGCCAGCCCCGCCGCACGTCCCCCCACACGGCGGCGGGGCATCAGGGTCCCCTCCGGGGATCCGCCAAAAATCCTTCCGGAACAAGGGTTTGGGAGCGGGCGGTGCCCGGTGGGCGCGTATGGGTCCGCGACATCCAACCGCATGCCTTTACTGTCATGGACGCGCGGTAGGGCTTCGTTAACCAGTCGATCCCACATTCCCCGCGCAGGCGACCAGAACGGCCGCCATCACAGGGAAACGGGGAGCGGGTCATGGGACAGAAACTCTCAGCAAACGATGAGATCGCCGCGCTGCGCGAGCTGGAGCACGAGGCGAGCATGAAGTGGGCAATGGCGCAGCGCGCCGAACGGGAGGGCAACCGGGCGCTGGCCGAATCACTGTCCGCGATGGCCGCAGCCGCCGACCGGGCCGCCATGGCGCGGCGCAAGGGCGCGGCCGTCTGCTACTGAATCCGCCGCTTCGGGCACCCCGAAGGCAGGCAGACCTCTTCTCTCTTGACATCGCATGGGCCGCGGCAGCAAAACCCCGCGTGCCGAGCGTGATCCCCGGTAGCTCAGTCGGTAGAGCAGGTGGCTGTTAACCACCGTGTCGGCGGTTCGAGTCCGTCCCGGGGAGCCAGACTTCCACAGCGTCAGGACATGCAGCGCCAAGGCCTTTGTCTTGCGGCATCATTTGCGGCCGCGCGGCGCTCTGGCTATCTTGCCGCGATGAAAGCGGCCACAAGGCAATCAGATCGGCGGCGATGCGCACGGGCCTGATGATTGCGATCGCGCTCACGGTGGCGCTGTTCGCGATCGTGCCGGCGGTGGCCATTCCGCGCATCGAACGGAACCTGGCGGCCCGCGCCGCGGACGCGCTGCGGCGCGAAGGCGTTGACTGGGCCACCCTCTCCGTCCGCGCGAGCACCCTCCGGATCGAAGGCGAAGCGCCCGCAGCCGGTCTGCGCGACCAGGTGATCGCGTTACTGGCGTCGCTGGACGGGGTGGCCGAGATCATTGACGGCACCACTGTTGCACCGGCTCGCAGCTACGCGATCCAGGCGGTGCGGGTGTCGGACCTCCTGACCGTCAGCGGCAGCGTGCCCGACCAGGCGCTGGCCGACGCGGTGCTGGCCGCGATTGCGGGAGCTGCGCCCGGGCTGGCCGTCGAATCGGCCATTGAGGTGGTCCCGGGCGAAGTGGACGCTGCGTGGCGCGAGGCGGCGGTCGCCGCGGCCGACCGGGCCGCACGGCTCCTCGAGGGCACGGTCGCGCTCACCGAGGACAGCCTGACCGTCACCGGCTCAGTCGCGGACCTGGAGACGGCCGAGATCGTGCAGTCGGCCCTGGGCGGCGAATCGGCCCCTGCCCTCTCCGTCGATGTCGTCCTGCTGGCCCCCCGGCTCTACCAGCTCTCCGTTACCCGCGAGCAGGACCGCCTGGTGCTCGCCGGCGAGGCGCCGGACAGCTTCGCCCGCGACGCGCTGGTGGCTCTCGCCCAGCGTCAGGGGGTGCCGCGGGTGGATGCAGAGGGGCTGGTCATCGTCCCCGGCGTCGCAACCGAGGAATGGCACAGGCTGGCGGGCGCGCTGATCCGCCATGTCGGCGCGATGCAGCAGGCGGTCGCGCAGCTCGAGCCGGGCAAGCTCACCCTGGACGGGATCGTCGCCGACCCGCAGATGGCCGAGCTCACGCGCAACGCGCTGGCATCCATATTTGGCCAGCAGGAGGGCATGCGGCTCGCCATCGAAATCCGCACGCCCGAGGCCACCCCGCCGGTGGAGGAGCCGCCGGCTGACACCCGGGCGCTGCTGGCATGGGCCGATTCGGCGCCGGTACCGGCGATCGCCGACGACCAGCTCATCAGCACCAGCGACTGCCAGCGGGCGCTCAACGCGCTGATCGCGGACAGCCGCATCAGATTCGTCGGCGACAGCGCCGATCTCGATCCCGCCGGGCAGAGCGTGCTCGAGGCGGTGGCGCTCACCATCCGCCGCTGTCCGGATGCACAGGTCGAAGTGAGCGGGCACACCGAGGCATCGGACGATCCCGCCGCGAGCGAAGCGATCAGCGCCGCGCGGGCAGAGGCCGTGGTGGATTATCTTGTGCGCCGGGGAGTCGACGAATCGCGGCTCATCGCTGCCGGCTACGGCGATCTCGTGCCGATCGCGGACAATGCGACTGCAGAGGGCCGCGAACGGAACCGCAGGATCGAGTTCCTGGTCGTTCCGGCGCAATGACCCCCGCGAGCACGCCTGGAGACGATGCGGTGATCTATCTGGTCGGACAGATCTGGGGCTGGCT
>CALKHQ010000341.1 GCA_937988735.1 uncultured Alphaproteobacteria bacterium | reverse complement strand
GCTTCGGCACCGAGCCGGGGGAGGCGTAGGTCGCGCGGCCCGCGCCAGGCGACGCTTGGTCCAGTCGTCGTGGTCCGGTCAGGCGGGACCACGACGACAGGGAGCGAACCGGACAGATCACTCTCCCCTCAGCCATCTGAATCGCGCGCCATGTCGCACCACGTGCAGAGCCTGACCACGACCACCGCCGCGACCCGCATCGGCGGGCCGCCGGGATGGTGCGTGCTCTGAACGAGGCACAAGCAGCGGCCGAACTTGCCGATGCCGGCTACCGCGTCGCCACGGACCTCAGCGGCGAGCGACTGGCGCGCAAGATCGTGGGCGCGCGGCAGGCGGAGATCCTGATCCCCGCCGTCGCCCATGCCCTTCGCGCGGGGGCGTTCCGCCGAGACCTTCGAGACCGGCCGTGCACGTCCGTTTCGTCAGCGGCGCGCTGGCGCCGGCTCAGGGTTCACGGGTGGAAGGAATGCTCTGCGGCACCGGCGCCTTCGGCGGCAGCATCAGCCGCGTCTCGGCGCGGGCCTGGATGGTCACCGACGGGTCCCGAGTGCAGACGCGCCGGCCGTCGGCGTCGAACCCCGCCTCGGCCAGCCCGTCCAGGCAGACGCATTCCCCGCTGCCGGAATCGGGCCGGGTGCCCGGCGCGCACGACCAGGAGCAGCTGCCATCCTCGCCCGGCAGGATGTAGGGCGGCATGCAAACGGCGACCGGCAGCGCCGGAATTTCCGGCATTTCCAGGGCCTCCGGCACGTCTGGCATCTCCAGCCACGGCCCTTCCGGCACCGGCGGCAGATCGACGCAGATGATGCCACCCGCCGGCCCCGTCAGCGCCGCCTGGCCCGGCGGGC
Organism: uncultured Alphaproteobacteria bacterium; assembly: GCA_937988735.1. Classification (GTDB taxonomy): domain Bacteria; phylum Pseudomonadota; class Alphaproteobacteria; order CALKHQ01; family CALKHQ01; genus CALKHQ01. The sequence continues at coordinate 14,019 of CALKHQ010000341.1, read as the reverse complement.
ATTCCGCCACCCCTGCCCCGGCAGCTGCCGGCAGCACGACCACGGCCACGAGGGCGTACGCAGCGCGGCGCATGAACGTCGACAGACGCATGCGGGCCTCCCCGAATTCACGACGCCCGGCGATGATACACCCGTTTGTGGCCAAAGCGGGGATGAACGTTGCCGTGAACGCTGCCCCGCTCTCGCCACCGGCGGCAGCGGCTATTCGGCGGCCTGCTGCAGCGTCGCCGTCCAGCCCATCTCGCTCGGCGCACCGAGCCCCATGGCCAGCCGGCCGACGAACTCCTGCTGCTTGCGTGCCGGCAACGGGTGGAACTGGGCACCGGTGACGTCGCGCAGCAGGCGCTCCAGCCCGTTCGCCCGGAAGAAGCCGGCGCCGCCCACCGCCTCGAGCGCCTTGCGCACCGCCGCCTGCGCCGCCTCGGCCACGATCGCCTTGGCCGTCAGCGCGGTGGCAGCAAGCTCGTTCGACGGCGTGAAGTCGAGGTCATTGGCGAGCCGCACCAGCTCCCGCTCCGCAAGCCGGGCCGTCATCAGGTGGGTGTGCGCCTCGCCGAGCAGCGCGGGGCGGGCGCCGTCGTCGCCCATGGCGGTGCACAGGCGGTCGGCGATCGCGACCGCCGCCTCGGCCACCCCGGTGTAGACCGCCATGATCAGCGGCATCGCGACCGAGATCACGATGTTGAAGAACGGGTGGTAGTGGCCGCGCGGGCGCCGCAGCACGACGGCCTCCTCCGGCACGAACACGCTGCTGAACACCACGCTGTGCGAGCCGATGCCGCGCATCCCCATCGCCTGCCAGTCGTTCAGCACGCGCACGCCTTCGGCCGACAGCGGAACCGGGCAGTGCAGCACCTGCCAGCCCTCGGTCGGACTCTCGAAGGGGAAGGAAGTCAGGAACAGGCCGCCGGCCGGAACGCCGCTGCAGAAGCTCTTGCGGCCGGAGACCAGGAAGCCGCCGTCAACCTTCTGTGCGCTGCCCTTCGACGCCAGCCAGTCGCCGGCGCCGGTGGAGACCAGCACCATCTCGCCGGCCGCCACCGCCCGCAGCGGTTTCTCCCCCGGCCGCCCGTTCTGGTAGTTGAAGCGCAGCCCGGCGACGAGGTGCTGGTGCATCGAGCAGGCGAGCGCAGTCGAGGCGCAGTAGCCCGCCAGCTCCTGCAGCGCTGCGCACATCCGGCTGTGGCTCACCCCGCCGCCGCCCAGTTCTGCCGGCACCATGGCAGAGAAGAAGCGGCGTGCCTTCAGCGCCTCGTAGTTCTCGCTGACGAATTCGTCGCGCGCATCCTTTTCGGCGGCACGCTCGGCAAACAGCGGCCCCAGCTCGCGCACGGTCGCCACCGGATCATTGGTTCGATCCGCCATCGGAAGTCTCCCATCTTGTCTTTGTGGCGACAGCATCGGAGGGAGGCCCCACTTGCGATAGTCCAGAATCTGAACCGCCGGTGACGGCCATCACAGCGGGGCGTCTTTGCCGCCATTGTCAACGCCATGGCGGCGGCATAGCCTCCGGCAATGAAGCTCGGGGAGCGCGTCTACGGCCAGTTCTGTCCGGTGTCGATGGGGGCGGAGATCTTCGCCACCCGGTGGACTCCGATCGTGCTCCGGGAGCTGCTGTCGGGCTCCACGCGGTTCAGCGAGCTGCAGCGCGGCATGCCGCTGATGTCGCGCGCCCTGCTCGCCCAGCGGCTGCAGGAACTGGAGCAGGTCGGGCTGGTCGAGAAGCGGGTGGGCGCCGACGGCCGCAGCCCGTCCTGGCATCTGACCCCCGGCCGGCGAGGCACTGCGCCCGGTGGTGGTGGCGCTGGGCGACTGGGCGCACCACTGGCTGACCCGGAAGATTCCCGAGCACGACCTCGACGCGTCGCTCCTGATGTGGGACGTGCGCCGCACCGTGCGCGCCGCCGGCATCCCTGCCGCCCCGCGCACAATCGTCCAGTTCGAGTTCCCGGACACCCGGCCGGAGCATCGGCTGTGGTGGCTGCTGGCGGAGCGCGGAGTGGTCGAGCTGTGCTGGAAACGCCCCGCCCCGATCAACGACCTGGAGGTAACCGCCAGCCTCGCCGACATGGTGAGCATCTGGCTGAACCGGCTGGACCTCGCCACGGCACTGGCGGACGGCCGGGTCAGGCTCGCGGGCGACCCGGCGCAGTGCGCGGCCTTTCCCCGCTGGTTCGTACCGGGTGAGGGCGCCTACCGGCACCCGCCGGTGGAGACGGCTCAGTAGCCGGTGCGGTCGGGCGCGGTATCGACCGGCAGGCCGCTTGGGACCGACTCCGGCACCCAGGCGTTCAGCGACGCGACGGACGGTGAACTCAGGCTCTCCAGGAAGGCGAGGAGATCGGCAATGTCCTGGTCGCTCGGCCGGTAGTCCGGCAGGTCCGGATCCAGCGTCGCCAGCACCGCGCCCCGCAGCCCCGGGTGGCGGTGCAGCGTCTGCGCCACCTCGGGCTCGAGGCCCTGGAACTCGAAGTCGTCGTCCCAGCACAACTCCGGCGCGAAGTGGTGGCGGACCGCTTGCTCCAGCACGTGGAACGCCCCGTTGTGCATCCACGGTCCGGTGAGCGCGACGTTGCGCAGCGGCGGCGTGCGGAAGCGGAACAGGTCTTCCGGCGCGTTCGTCACCAGCTGCCGGCCGAAGTCATAGGGCGCGGAGGCGCCCCGGCCGGGCCCGAGCTGCGGCGCGCCGATGTTGTGGTGCTCCTGGTCGGTCATCAGCGTGCCGCTGTGGCAGGTGGCGCAGCCGGCCTCGCCGTAGAACAGGGCGGCGCCCCTGACCTGCTGGTCGTCCAGCGCCGCATCGTCGCCGGCGAGCCAGCGGTCCCACGGCGCATCGGTGAAGGTGAAGGCCGTTGCCTCGAAGGCGGCGATCGCCTCGGCGGCATGGCGGAACGTCAGCTCCTCGGGGGCTACGTCGGGATAGGCGGCGCGGAACATCTCGACATAGCCTGGAATGGCCACCAGCCGCGCGATGAGCAGGTCCCAGATCTCGGTAAACTGGTCGTCGGAGGGTATCGCGACCTCGTTCGGCCGCCCGTCCGGCGCCGATCCGCCGGGATGGCCGCGCATCTCGTCGCGCGACGTCACCGGGAACATGGCCTGCATCGCGAGCGGCCCGCTGAAGCCGGCCGGAAGCTGATCGCCGGCGGGGTTCTCGAGGCCGTCATCGGTGATCCGGATCCGGCTGTCCCAGAACATGGACCGCCACTCGGGATGGGCGCGGTTGAAGATCTCGGGGGCGTTGCGCGGGATCAAGTCGCCGTCGGCGAGCTCGCGGGAGGCGCCGAGGCCCACGCCGCCGGTGCCGAAGGAGACGGACAGCCCGTCGCCTGCGTTGAACGCCGGGTGGTGGCAGGTCGCGCAGGAAATGTTGCGGTTGCCGCTCAGCTCCGGGTCGAAGAACAGCATGCGGCCCAACTCGACCAGCACCTCTGGATAGGCCGGCGCGGGCTGCATCGGCTCGATGCCCTGCGCCGCCAGGCGCGCCCGCAGCTCGGCGCGCAGGGCGTCGCCATCCGGCGACGGGGCGCCGACCGCGGTCAGGACAACGGCGCCGAAAAGGAGACAGGCGGCACCGGCGGCCGCCAGAACCTTGTGCCGGACGGGAACCATGGCTCAGGTCGCGCAGACACGGACAAATGTTACCTGCATGTCATGGACATTTGGCGCGACGGCGAGACAGGCGCAAGCAACGAAGGGTAACCGCGTCAACGTGCCCGGCGGCGGACCACGAAGCTCTCGTCGTTGAACCAGAGGCCGCCGTATTTCTGCAGCACGCGGCACGTCGGCTCGAAATAGGCGTTGGTGCTGATCGCGCCGCGGAAGCGGGGCTCGTCGATCTGCGCGACGTAGCAGGCGGCGTTGAACGCGGCGATGGCGGCCGAGGTGCCGATGGTCGCCGACAGCTCGCTGGAAAGCGCGTGCATCTCGTAGCGGAAGATGGCGTCGCTGTCGGTGCCAGCCTCCGCCTTCACCGCATCGTCGTCAAGCTGGCGGTGAAGCTCCTCGATCAGCGCCGTCCGCGGGGTCTGGAACGGGTCCTCGTCCGGCCACAGGGCGCGCACCACCTCCATGCCCGGATCGTGCCCCCAGGACTGCACCACCACCATCCGGCCGTCCGGGGCGAGCGCCTCGGCGAGCGGCGCCAGCACCAGCCGCACCTTGCGTTCGGCGGTGGTGCGGGCGCGGTAGGGCTGGGAGGCGATCACCAGGTCGAAGCCGTCCAGCGGCTCGCCCCTGCGCGGCACCACCCGGTCCAGCACGAAGCGGTGGTCGGCGCGATAGATGACCAGCGCGAAGGGCTGCGCGGGATGGGGATTGCCCGCGGCATCCGCCTCGATGCGCCAGCCGTCGGCGAGCACGGGGGCCAGCCTGCGGATCTGCTCGTCGAAGGCGTGCCCGCTCGACCCATGCAGTGCCACCTCGAACCACTTCAGGAGCGACGGGTCCTTGCGCGGGATCAGCCGCACCGCGTCGCGGAAGTACATCGTTGTCAGCACCAGCACCGTCATCGGGTGCTCGACGAAGCGGTCGGCCAGCCGCTCCAGGCCCAGCCGCACGTCCTCGAGGCTGATCTCCTTGGCCACGACAAGCTGGGGAACCGTGGGATGCCGCTCGTGGAGCTGGCGCATCACCAGGCTCAGCACCATGGCATCGCCCATGCCGGCATCGAACACGCGCAGCGCCGGCGGTTTCGGCTCCAGCAGCGGCAGCTCGCGGCCGACCCGCTGGGCGATCGCCCACTTCTCGTTCGTGGTGGTGGCGTAGAGCCGGTATTTCTCGCGGCTGTCGTAGAACCGCGCCGGCCCGTTCCCCTCCGCCATGCGCCCTCCATGAGCTGATGCGGGCAACCATAGCACGGAAAAATGGTGCTCCGGGCACCGGCCGGCGAGGGAGGGAGCGGCGCCTCAGCCGACCGCCGCCACCGCCTGCTTCACCGCCCCGATGGCGGCCGGTGTCACCGACAGCGCCGTGATCCCGCAGTCGAGAAGCGTCGCGACATGGGCCGGATCGCTTGCCATGTCGCCGCAGAGACTGACCTCGCGGCCAGTCGCGGCCCCGTGCGCCGCGACCAGCCGGAGGCAGTGCAGCACCGCCGGGTGGGTCGGGTCGTAGAGCGCGGCTACCGCATCGTTGTCGCGGCCGGCGGCACAGACGTACTGGATCAGGTCGTTGGTGCCGATCGAGTAGAAATCCACGTCGAACCGGTCGACCGCGATCGCGGCGGCCGGCACCTCGACCATCATCCCGAGCGCGGGCATCGCGGCGCGGGTGCCGGCGCGCTCCAGCGCCGCCAGCTCCTCCGCGAAGATCGCGCGCGCCCGCTCCACCTCCGCCGGCGTGGTCACCATCGGCAGCATCACCTTGACCTCGCCAAGCGCCGCCGTCCGCAGCAGGGCACGCACCTGCACCGCGAACACCTCCGGGCGCGCAAGCGACAGGCGCAGCCCGCGCAGGCCGAGGAAGGGGTTGCGCTCGTGCTCCCCCGTCAGCCCAGGGATCGGCTTGTCGCCGCCGGCATCCAGGGTCCGGATCGTCACCGGGCGGCCCTGCGCCCAGCGCACCAGCCGGGCATAGGCCTCGTACTGCTGGTCCTCGTCCGGCAGCCGGCCGTCCGGGCGCTCGAACAGGAACTCGCTGCGCGCAAGCCCGACCCCGTCGCACCAGGCGGGGTCGAGGTCCGGGAAGCGGTCGGGATCGTCGAGGTTGACGTAGACGGTGACCGGCGCACCGGAAGCGGTGCGCGCCGGCCGCACCCGGAAACGCTCCACCACCAGCCGCGACGCCGCGCGGGCCTCGTCGCGGGCGGCGTACCGGGCCTCGGTCGCCGGCGTCGGGTTCACCACCAGCAGGCCGCCCTCCGCGTCCAGCCAGGCAGAGGCGCCCTCCGGAGCCGCAACCGCTCCGCCGCCGAGCCCGACCAGCATCGGCACCCCCCGGCCGCGGGCGAGGATCGCGACGTGGCTGGCGCGGCTGCCGGAGGCGAGCGCGATGCCGGCCGCCCGGTTCCAGTCCACCTCCAGGAAGCGCGACGGCGTCAGGTCGTCGGCGACCAGGATCGCCCGCTCCGGTACCCTCTCCAGTCCGCCCCCGCGCCCGCACAGCGCATCCAGCACCCGATCGCGGAGATCGACCAGATCGGCAGAGCGGGCGGCGAAGGCCGGGTCGTCACTGCCGGCGAAGTCCTCGATCAGGTCCTCGAACGCGTCCGCCCACGCCCGATCCGCCGGCTGGCCGCCCTCGATCGCGGCATAGGCCGGCCCGGTCAGCACCTCGTCCTCCAGCATCGCCACCTGAAAGGCGAGCATGCCGGCGGCCTCGTCGCTCTCGGTCGCGCTCATCAGCTCGGTCAGCGCAGCGGCCGCCTGTTCGATGGCGGCGGCGAGCGCCGCGCGGTCCGCCTCCGGTCCGCGGCTGTGATAGACGGGCCGGCTTTCCCGCAACGGGAACAGGACGCCGCGGGCGAGGCCAGGCGACGCGACCGTGCCGGTCAGACGGGTCTCGCCCCCGTCACTCATCGAACTCGCGCGTGACCAGGCCGACCAGCTCCGCAAGGTCCGCCTCCGCGTTGCTGCCGGTGACGCGGAAGCGAAGCACCTCGCCCTTGCTCGCCTTGAGCTTCATCACCTTGACGATGCTCTTGGCGTCGATCCATTCGGACCGGCCGTCGACCGACAGCTCGACGGCGCTGGGAAGCGACTTTGCGAGCTGCATCAGCTTGACCGCCGGCCGCGCGTGGAGACCCACCTCGTTGGTCAGACGCGCGGTGCCCTCGACCACCGTGGTCATGACGCCATCTCCTCGGCTGCGGCGCGCACCTCCTCCAGGCTCGCGCCGGTGGCCGCGACGGCCGCCGCGACCACCGCACCCTCGACCAGCGGCGCCTTCAGGACCACGATCCCGGCCCCGGGATCGCCGCCGCGCATCTCGATCGCCATCTCGCTGTTGGTCTCCGCCCCGCCCAGGTCGCAGAGGATTGCAACACCCGCCGGGGACCACGCCTTCTCGATCGCCGCCATGATCTTGGCGACGTCGGAACCCAGCCCGCCCTCGGCGTCGCCGCCGGCATCGACGATGGTGACGTCGCCGCCCATCTGGCGCGCCATCTCCGCCGTGCCGCGGGCGACCTCGGCGGAGTGGGAGACGATGACGAGCCCGACCTTGTGCGTGCTCACGCCGCCATCTCCCCGACCAGCACGTCGCAGATGGCGTGGGTGAGAAGCCGGCTGGATTCGCCGCCCGGGTCGAGGTGGCCGATGGACCGGTCGCCGAGGAACGAGGCGCGGCCCCGGGTGGCGCGCATCGGCTTCGTCGCCTCGGCCGCCGCATCCGCAGTGGCCTTGAGCTGTTCCGCCAGTGTCTTCGCGTCGGCCCCGTCGGCGGCGGCCCTCTCCAGCGCCGCGTGGACGGGCACCAGCACGTCCAGCATCGTCTTGGCCCCGACGTCGGACTTGCCGCGGGCCTTCACTGCGGCGATGCCTTCGGCCAGCATTGCGGCCGCGCGCGTGGCGTCGACGCCGTCGTCCACGCCCGGCGTCTTGCCCATGGCCATGAGCAGGCTGCCGTAGAGCGGTCCCGAGGCGCCGCCGACCTTCATCACCAGGGTCATGCCGGCCTTCTTCAGCGCCTCCGACGGCGGCAGCGCCGCCAGCTCGTCGGCGGCCTCGCGCAGCGCCGCGAAACCGCGCTTCATGTTGGCGCCATGGTCACCGTCGCCGATCGCCTGGTCCAGCGCGGTCAGCCGGTCGGCATTGGCGGCGATGGTGTCCGCGCATGCCTCGATCAGCGCGCGGGCCAGGCGCTTCATGTCCTGCGGCATCCCGTCCCCTCGTTTCGCCCGATACCCTTGCAGGGCCTGGCCTACGCGTCTATCACCCGGCCAGCGCCCGCGGCAAGAGAGTGCAAGGATGATACCACGCTACAGCCGGCCCGAGATGGCCTCCATCTGGGAGCCGGAGGCGAAGTTCCGCATCTGGCTGGAGATCGAGGTCCTCGCCTGCGAGGCGCAGGCGGAGCTTGGGCTGATCCCGCGCGAAGCCGCCGCGGCGATCCGCGAGCGCGCCGCATTCGACATTCCGCGCATCGACGCGATCGAGCGCGAGGTCAAGCACGACGTCATCGCCTTCCTCACCAGCGTGGCGGAGCACGTCGGGCCCGAGGCGCGCTACATCCACCAGGGCATGACCTCGTCGGACGTGCTCGACACCTGCCTCGCGGTCCAGCTCGTCCGCGCCTGCGACATCCTGATCGCCGACGTGGACCGGGTGCTCGCAGCGCTGAAGCGACGGGCGCTGGAGCACCGACGGACGCCCTGCATCGGGCGCAGCCACGGCATCCATGCCGAGCCCACCACCTTCGGCCTCAAGCTCGCCGGACACTACGCCGAATTCGCCCGCGGCCGCAGCCGGCTGGAGGAGGCGCGGAAGGAGGTGGCGACCTGCGCCATCTCCGGCGCCGTCGGCACCTTCGCCCACATCGACCCGCGGGTGGAGGCCTATGTGGCCGGGAAGCTGGGGCTGGTGCCCGAGCCGGTCTCCACGCAGATCATCCCGCGCGATCGCCACGCCGTCGCCTTCTGCATGTTCGCGGTTGTGGCGAGCGCGGTCGAACGCCTGGCGACCGAGATCCGCCACCTGCAGCGCACCGAGGTCCGCGAGGCCGAGGAGGCCTTCACCGCCGGCCAGAAGGGCTCGTCGGCGATGCCCCACAAGCGCAACCCGGTGCTCTCCGAGAACCTCACCGGCCTTGCCCGCATCGTCCGCTCGGCGGTGATCCCGGCGCTGGAGAACGTGACCCTTTGGCACGAGCGCGACATCTCGCACAGCTCGGTCGAGCGGATGACCGCGCCGGACGCCACCGTGACCCTCGACTTCGCCCTCAACCGGCTGGCGCAGGTGGTCGAGGGCCTGGTGATCTACCCCGAGCGGATGCAGGCCAACCTCGACATGCTCGGCGGCCTCATCCACAGCCAGCAGGTGCTGCTGGCGCTGACCCGCAAGGGGGTCAGCCGAGAGGACGCCTACCGGCTGGTGCAGCGCAACGCGATGCCCGTGTGGCAGGGCGTGGGCAGCTTCCGCGAGCTGCTGGAGGCGGACCCGGAGGTGATGGCCCACCTCACCCCGGAGGAGCTTGCCGCGGAATTCGACCTGGAGCGCCACTTCGCCCATGTCGACACCATCTTCGCCCGCGTGTTCGGCGAGGACGCACGATGAGCGAAGCCGCAGGCCGCGGCCGCGACATCTGGGTCTCGCTGCTGCTCGCCCTCGGGCTGTGGGTCATGCTGGCGATCGCCATGGCGGCGGTGACCGCGACCATGCCGTCGGGGCGGGACGCACTGGACTGGCCGATGATCGCCTGCGCGCTGGTCGCGGCGCTCTACATCGGCGCAAGCTGGCAGTTCATCCCCAGCGTCGGCTGGTTTGTCGCCGGTCTCGCCCTGTGGACCGTCGTCGCCTTCGTCCTGCTCGCGGTGCTTCCGGTGAGCTGGCTGGAGCTGTTCCTCGGCTCACCGCCACCGCTCCCCGACACCGACGTTGCGCCGCCGCCCGGGCTGCCGGAGGCAGCCGGGCCGGAGTGACGCCGGCGTCTACTCCCCGGCCTCGATCGCCTCGAGCAGTGCCCGCAGGTGCCCGTTGAACTCGCCCGGGCGCTCCAGGTGGGGGAAGTGGCCGACGCCGTCCATCAGCACCGCGTCGAAGTCGCCATAGCGCCGGTTGGTCCCGACGGCGGTCGCCAGCGCGTAGTCGTTCCACGGGACCGCGTTGATGCAGCGGACCGGCGCGTCCAACGCGGACAATGCCGCCCGGGTGTCGAAGGCGCCGAGTTCGGGGATCAGCGCGGTGACGGCGCCGCGGTCCGCCTGCAGCGCCTGTTCGAGGACCCACGCCCGCAACGCCGCGTCCGTCGGCACCAGCCAGCCCATGCCCTCGCGCATCGCGCCCTCGTAATCGCCCGCGAACGACTGGGCCCAGCCCTGCTGCACCTCCTCGGGCATGCTGAACTCGGCGTCGTGCAGCGTGTCCACGCAGATCACGCCCTCGACCCGGTCACCCAGCGCCGCGGCCGCCAGCAGAGCCACCGGGCCGCCCATGGAGTGGCCCACCAGCACCACCTGCCCAAGGCCCTCCGCATCCGCCACCCGCGCGACGTCGTCGCCGTAGGCGGCAAGGGTCCAGGCCTCGCGGTCGCGGCCGGAGGCCCCGTGTCCCGGCAGGTCGATCAGCACCACCCGATGGTCGGCGGCGAACACGTCCGCCTGCTCGCGCCAGAACGCGCGGTTGCAGGACCAGCAGTGGACGAAGACCAGCGCCGGATCGCCTTCGCCGCGCACCTCGTAGGCGATGGCCGTCCCGTCGTCGGCCTCCGTCGTCCGTTCCTCGGCGCACGCCCCGGCGGCCCCGAGCGCGACGGCCGCCGCGCCGGCCGCGAGCGCGTACTTCACGTCGATCATGGCGTCCTCCTGCAGATCAGCGGCGGCAGGATCGCACGTCCGGCCGCCGCTGGCACGTGAACGGTCGGTCGGGCCGCGGCGCTTTCGCTCGCGCTTTCGCCCGCCGGCTGCGCTATTCAGGACCGCGAAGAACAGCCAGCCCGCAGGAGGACGTCCGTGGCCAAGTCCCGAAAGGTCATCATCACCTGCGCCGTCACCGGCGCGATCCACACGCCGTCGATGTCGCCGGCGCTGCCGGTGACGCCGAGCGAGATCGCGGAGGCCTCGATCGCCGCGGCGGAGGCGGGGGCGGCCATCATCCACCTTCATGCGCGCAACCCGGAGGACGGGCGCCCGACCCAGGACCCTGACGTGTTCATGCAGTTCCTGCCGCGCATCAAGCAGGGCTGCAACGCCGTGATCAACCTGACCACCGGCGGCGCCCCGACGATGACGGTCAAGGAGCGCCTGCGCCCGGCGGCGGAGCTGAAGCCGGAGGTGGCGTCGCTGAACATGGGCTCGATGAACTTCGGCCTGTTCCCGATGCTCGACCGGTTCAAGGAATTCCGGCACCAGTGGGAGTACGACCACCTCGCCAACAGCCGCGACCTGGTATTCAAGAACACCTTCCAGGACATCGAGCTGATCCTCACCACCTGCCAGGCGAACAACACCCGCTTCGAATTCGAATGCTACGACATCTCGCACCTCTACAACCTCGCCCACTTCCGTGACCGCGGGCTGGTCAAGCCGCCGCTGTTCATCCAGTCGGTGTTCGGCATCCTCGGAGGCATCGGAACCCACCCCGAGGACCTGATGCACATGCGCCGCACCGCCGACCGGCTGTTCGGCGACGACTACCAGTGGTCGATCCTCGCCGCCGGGCGGCACCAGATCCCGCTCGCGACCATGGGCGCCAGCATGGGCAGCCACGTCCGGGTAGGGCTGGAGGATTCGCTGTGGGCGGGGCCGGGCAGGCTCGCGGAATCGAACGCGCAGCAGGTGCGGATGATCCGGCACGTGCTCGAGGGGCTGTCGCTGGAGATCGCGACCCCGGACGAGGCGCGCGAGATGCTGTCGCTGAAGGGCGGCGACGCGGTTGGTTTCTAGGCCGCGGCAGGTTTCCGAAGAGTCATCCCGGTTCACGCCGATGTGACCCGGGCGACCTCGCAAACGCCCGGGGAAGCCCCATATCCACTGGCAAGGCGGACCGGGGCCGAGAGGTCCGGGTCCACCGACAGCCGCCGCCGCACCGACCTCCTCTTCCCCTCTGCCTCCTGGTGCGGCGGCGGTCCTGTCTTCAGCGGAAGCTGACGCGCACCTCCCCCAGCCGCTCGATCTCCACCACAACCGCCGATCCCGCGTCCGGCCAGTGCGTGCGCACGAGGCTGCCGAGCATCACGATGTCGCCGGACCTGAGCCCTTCGTCGCCGCTCGCGACACTGTTGGCGAGCCAGCCCAGCGCGTTCATCGGGTCGCCGAGGATCTCCGATCCCCTGCCCTCGCCGACCACCGTTCCATCGATGATCATCCGCCCGGAGAGCCCGGCCAGCTCCGCCGGATCGAGACCGGTCACCGGGTCGCCCAGCACGCACCCGGCGTGGAAGAAGTCGTCGGCGATGAGGGTCAGCGCGTCGAGCGTGCGGTAATCGACGTAGCGCTCGTCCACGATCTCGATCGCGGCCATGGCCGCCCCCACCGCTGCCGCCACCTGCTCGCGGCTGAACGGCCGCCCTGCGGCCGGCAGGTCGTGCGCCAGCCGCACCGCGATCTCGCACTCCACCCCGACGCGGGCATAGTCCGCGACCGGCAGGACGACATCGCGCCGGAACAGCCCGAACGACCGGATCCGGCCGGCGCAGGGGCTGCCGATGTTGAGGAACTGCTGCATCACCGGCGTGGTGCAGCCAATTTTCCAGCCGACCTGGCGGCCGTCGCGGCCCGCCAGACGCCGGTCCAGCGCGGCCTGGATCGCATAGGCCTCGGCCTCGTCCGCCGGCCTCAGCGCCGGCGGGAAGCCGGCGAACAGACGCCGGGCAAGCCGGTCGCCCGCCAGCACCTCCGTCGCCCGGGCGACGGCGTCGCTCATGCCGGCGCGTCCGCCGGCTCGGCACCGTGGCTGCGCACCAGCGCGCGGATCTCCTCCGCGACCTGGTCGAGTTCGGCCGCGTCGCGGCCCCGGGCAACCAGGCTGGTGCCGAAGCGACCGCCCCCGAAGAACGGATAGCTGCCGATCTCCACCGCCGGATGCGCCTCCTGGATCGCGGCGAGGCCGGCGGCGAGCGTGCCTTCGCCGATCGGGGCCACCACCGTCCGCGTCAGCATCGGCCGGCCGCCCCTCAGCTCGTGCTTGAAGCTGTCGAACATGGCCTGCATGATCCGCGGCACGCCGGCCATCACGTAGACGTTCTCCAGGCGGAAGCCGGGTGCGCCGCTCACCGGGTTTTCGATCAGCGTCGCCCCGCGCGGGATGTCCGCCATCTTCAGCCGGGCCTCGTTGAGCTCGATCGTCGTGGTGGCGTAGTAGGCCTCCAGCCGCGCCTTCGCTTCCGGATTCCGCTCGATCGGCACGCCGAACGCGGCGGCCACCGCCTCGGCGGTGATGTCGTCGTGGGTGGGGCCGATGCCGCCGGTGGTGAAGACGTAATCGAACCGGCGGCGGACGTCGTTCACCGTGTCGATGATCGTCTGCCGCACGTCGGGGATCACCCGCACTTCCATCAGGCGGACCCCGACGTCGTTCAGGCCCTTTCCGAGATAGGCGAGGTTGGCGTCCTGCGTGCGCCCCGACAGGATCTCGTTGCCGATGATGACGAGACAGGCAGTGACGTCGCGATCGGCGCTCTCAGGAGGCATCGGCAGGCGCACCGTTTTCCGCGCCGCCGGCATTTTCCAGCGGGGCTTCGGTGTAACCGTTCTGGCGCATGCAGGCCTCGAAGAAGTCCGTGCGCCGTGCGCGCTCGTCGAAGCGGCGGAAGTCGCTGAGGAGGACGGACTCATCCTCGCCCGCGCCGATGCCGCGATGGGTCTCCTCGATGCGCGACGGAAAATCCTCGCTCAGACGGCGGTCGGCGTAGGCCTCGCAGGCAGCCAGCGCGGCATCGCGGTCGCTCGCGGTCGCTCCCGGCTTGCTCCACACCGTCGGCGCACAGCCGGCCAACGCCAGGCCGGCAGCCGCCAGCGCGCCCCTCCCCAATGCGTGCATCCTCGTCCCCTTCTCGAGCGGCGACGCCGGTCTTGCGCCGGTCGCGCCATGCGATACCGTGGCGTACAGGAACTCGGGCTGCGAAATCAACGGTCCCGCGACCTGCCGCTCCTCCGCGAGAGGCCGGGTCCGACAGGGGCGCGCGGCCCGTTCCGGGCGCAGCAGCGCTGAGGGGGAGGCGGCGCAGATGACAGCGAATGCGGACGGGCTCACCATCGGGCTCGACATCGGCACCAGCGGGGCGAAGGGCCTGCTCATCGACCCCACGGGGCGGATCGTCGCCGAGGCGGACGCGGCCTATCCGCTGCTGACCCCGCGCCCGGGGTGGACGGAGCAGCAGCCGGACGACTGGTGGCGGGCGGCGGCCGACATCCTGCGCCGGCTG
>CALKHQ010000340.1 GCA_937988735.1 uncultured Alphaproteobacteria bacterium | reverse complement strand
AGATCGCGGTGCCGCCGCCGACGCCGTTCCACATCAGCGTGCTCTCGTCGACGGAATCCACCGGATAGTCGTGCGGCAGGTCGCGCACGTTGGGCGAGGTGGACCAGCGGGTGAGCCGCTGCCACTCCCAGTCGGTCCGGCCGTGGGGGCGGCCCTCCGGGCGGAACCATGGGCCCTGCTCGAGGCAGACCACCTTCAGGCCCTTGCGGGCGAGCACCAGCGACGTGATGGCGCCGCCGGGCCCGGCGCCGACGACGACCACATCGACCCTGTCGCGGGCGGCAGTCATCGCCGGACCTCCTCGCGGGTGCCGGTGGACAGCAGCCCGCGGCCGGTGGCCGTCCCCTGCTCCTGGCGGTAGTCCTCGGGCGCCAGCGGATCGGGCGGCAGGGGCGAGAGATCGACGCGGCGCACCTCCGCGGTGGGAACATAGCTGCCGCGGCGGTGGCGCGGCGCGTGCAGCGGATCGTCGGGGTCGAACGGCGGCATGTCGTAGCCGGCCGGCTGCGGCGCCGCGTTGTAGACGTGGCCCAGCGCCCGGATCGCGCGGATCACGGCCGGGCTCTCGTAGTAGGCGGTGAACAGGGCGAGGCGGACGAGGCCGAACAGCTCCGGGTGCTGCGTCTCGAAGGCGCGGACGACGGCGGTCCTGTCTGCGGCGGATGCGAGCGGTCCGCCGCAGGCGCGCATGGCTTCGATCACCCGGTCGAGGCCGGCCTCGCCGGCGCGGGCGCGGATGCGGTCGGCAGCGACGCCGTGAGCCCCGGCGGCGGTCGCCGACGGGAACCGCGCATCCCCCGGCAGCATGGTGTCGCACAGCGCCGCCAGCTCGGCGGCAAGGTCGTGAGCCTGCCCCTCCATCTCCTCCCCCGGTCGGTTTGCCCGAGCGGTGCGGACACCGCGGCGGGCATTGTCCGGAGGGGGCACCAAGCCGTCAACGGGCGGAGGGCGGGGTCAGACGGCGTGCAGGGGCCCGACAGGCGCTGCGGCGGCGACCTCACGCTCCTTCCGCGGCGACCACAGCCGCTCGTGCACCGCATAGGCCAGCGTCTGGATCGCAGGCTCGATGATCCCGATGCCAAGCGCGACATGCCAGTCGCCGGAGACGGCATAGGCGACGCCGACCGCCACCGTCAGGTGCATCGCACCGTAACTCAGGGTCTTCACGATCGGCCGCATTCCGGTTCTCCAGCAGTCAATCTAGAATGAGAATGATTCGCAAATGAGAGATAGGGGAGATGCGGGTGGACTGCAAGGGGCACGCGACGGGGGGCGGTGATGACGCGCACAGACGGCCGCGGCGGGGAGGGTATTCGCCCGGCGCTTCGGATCGGCCGGGCGGCGGGCTAAGGTTCCGCCCTGCAGGAAACAGGGAGCGCAGCAATGTCGGCCGTCGTCTACGTGATCATCGTCTTCTTCTCCGCCATGTCGGGCGCGCCGTTCGACACCGGCATCAACACGCGCACCTACGACAGTCTGGAGGCGTGCCTGGCGGAGATCCCGGCGACCATCGCCGCCGAAGTGCCGGCCTCGCTGCAGGACAAGGTCGAGGGCGCGGCCTGCGTGACTCCGCCGATGGCGGACGCCATCATGGGCGCGAAGGACGCGCTGACGCCCTGAGCTACTTCACGCCGCCGCTGGTGAGCCCGCGGATCAGCCAGCGCTGGAAGAAGGTGGCGAGGACGTAGACCGGCGCGATGCCGGCAAGCGACGCCACCGCCATCTGCCCGTAGCGGAGCTGCCGGTCGCCCTGGTAGAGGGCGAGCCCGGTCGGCAGCGTCTTGGTCGCGTCCGGCTTGTTGAGGAAGGCGCCGAGCAGGAATTCGTTGTACGCAAGGATCAGGCAGATGATCCCGGTGCTGACGATGCCGGGCATCAGCAGCGGGATCGCCACCCGGCGGAGGACGCCGAAGTAGCTCGCGCCGTCGATGTAGGCGGCCTCCTCCAGCTCGACCGGCAGCCGGCGCACGAAGCTGGACAGCAGCCAGAATGCGACCGGCAGGTTCATCACGCCGTAGACGATGCCGAGGCCGATGATGCTGTTGTTGAGCCCGATCTCCTTCAGCAGGAAGAACAGCGGGAACAGCGCCACGATCGGAGGCGCGACGTAGGTGGCGAGCACGAAGCCCGGCAGGAACCTGCCGCCGACCTTGAAGCGGATCATCGCGTGGGTGGCGGGGACCGCGAGCAGGAGGGTGATGGCCGCGCCGATCACCGCGGCGAGCGCCGAGTTGCGCAGGTAGAGATCGACCGCGACCGAGGCGAAGGCGTCGCTGTAGTTCTGCCAGAACAGCTCGGTGGGGAAGAAGCCGCCGGTGGCGATGTCCGACTGGGTCTTCAGGGAGACCATGACCAGGAAGACCACCGGGAAGACGAAGAACAGCACGGCTGCAAGGGTGGCCAGCCAGCGGAGCGGCGTCCACCCGGTGAAGCGCAGCCGGTCCGGCTCGCTGCGGAAGGTCGAGTCCGCGCTCATGACAGGCGCCGCTCCGCATAATCGTGAGCGGCGGTGAAGGGCAGGGTGATCAGCCCGACCATCACCGCGAACAGCAGCGTCTGGGCAGCGGCTGCCCCCATGTCGAACTGCTGGATCGCCTCCTGGTAGATGTGGAAGGTCGTGAGGCGCGTGTCCTGCCCCGGCCCGCCGGCGGTGAGCACGAACACGAGGTCGAACACCTTGAAGCCGATGACAAGCTTCAGCACCGCGACCGCGAACAGGGCCGGCGCCAGCATCGGCAGGGTGATCGAGCGGAAGATGCGGAAGCCGGAGGCGCCGTCGAGCCGGGCGGCCTCGTAGACATCGGCGGGCTGGGTCTGCAACGCGGCATAGGTCATCAGCGCGACGAAGGGCGACCACTGCCAGATGTCGGCGAGGCAAAGGAAGGGCAGGGCGTAGGTGGAGGTGCCGAGGAAGGACACCGGCTGGCTGATCACCGTCAGGTCCATGAGGAAGCTGTTGAGCCAGCCGCCCGACGGCATCAGCAGCAGCTGCCACATCACCGCCACCGTCACCGGCGGCGTCATCAGCGGCAGCAGGATCAGGGTGCGCAGCAGGCTGCGGCCCTTCACCGCCCGGTCCACCAGCACCGCCACCGCCACGCCGAGGATGAGCGCGCCCGCAGTCGTCACCAGCGCGTAAAGGACCGAGCGCCAGAGCGAATCCGTGTAGCGGGTGTCGCCGATGGCGTCGGAAAAGTTGGCGAGGCCGACATAGCTGTCGGCCAGGAATTCGAGCGAGCGGTCCGAGAAGTCGAGGAAGAACGGCGCCGCCAGGTTCGCCTTCATCAGCGACAGGATGACCAGAT
Source organism: uncultured Alphaproteobacteria bacterium (assembly GCA_937988735.1). Taxonomy (GTDB): domain Bacteria; phylum Pseudomonadota; class Alphaproteobacteria; order CALKHQ01; family CALKHQ01; genus CALKHQ01. The sequence goes on along the minus strand of CALKHQ010000340.1, from coordinate 11,560 downwards.
AGATGAACGGATAGACCGCAAACACGATCAGCCCGGCCAGCATCGGGGTCACCATGAGCCACGCCACCAGCTGGCGGCCGCTGATGCCGGTGCGGGCGCGGCGCGGCCGGGCACCAGCTTCGGCCCGGCCTCGGGACAGGGGGGTGGTGAGGCTCAACTCTCGGTCCACAAACGGAAGCGCCGGCCCGCCGTGCGGCGTCGCGGCCGGGCCGGTCCAGGGCCACGATGGGCAAGGGCGCCGGCCGCCACCGCGGCCGCCGGCGCCCGCACCGTCAGCCGAGGATCCGCTCCCACTCCGCCTGGGCGTCGGTCATCGCCTGCTCGGGCGTCTTGTCGCCGGCGAGCATCAGGCCGAGCTGGTCGGTCAGCACCTGCATCAGCTCCGGCGATTCCGGCTTCGTCGGCCACGGGAAGGCGTTCTCGATCGCCTCCTCGACCGCGTCCGCCTGCTTCGGCGCGAAGCCGCGGTAGGCCTCCATAGCCGACCGCCGGGTCGGGTCCACGCCGGTCTTGTTGTTGGTGAGGACCGAGATGTGGAAGTCCTTGGTCGCAGACATGCGCACGAACTCCCATGCCATGTCCGGATTGTGGCTGCCGGCGGAGACGCCGAACGACCAGCCGGCGTTCAGCGCCGGGCGGTTCACGGTGTTGCCGCCGCCGACCGGCATCGGCACCACGCCCCACTGGCCGACGATGGCGCTCTGCTCGGGATCTTCGGCCCAGGTGCCAAGGTCGGTCCAGAACTCGATCATCGCCGCCTGGCCGCCGAGGAACACCGGGATCGCGTTGCCGAACTCGGTCTCCAGCGGCGTCGGGGTGGCGTAGGGTGCGGCGTTCAGCATCGCCTGCGCGGCGGCGATGCCCGCGTCGGAGGCGAGCGCCGGCTTGCCCGAGGCGTCGAGGAAATCGCCGCCGAAGCCGCCCAGCCGGTTGGCGAAGGTGCTGCCGATGATGATGGGGAACTGCTTGCACATCATCAGCGCGCCGTAGATGCCGTTGTGGCCTTCGGCTTCGGTCACCGCCTTCGCGACGTTGAAATACTCGTCCCAGGTCGTGGGCGGCTTCAGGCCGTTCCGCTCCAGGATCGCCTCGTTGTAGAACAGCACGTGGGTGTCGCCGTCGTAGGGCAGGCCGTGGCGGCGCCCGTCCACCAGCGTGTAGGTGTCGTAGAGCGCGCCAAGGAAGTCGTCCGGATCGATGAGGTCGGCGTCGGCCTCGATGCGGTCGGTGATGTCCATCAGGACGCCGTCGCGGACCAGCGCCTCCTTGTCCACATACCAGTACTGGAAGACGTCCATCTCGTTGGCGCCGGAAACCACGTCGAGCGTCGCCTGGGCGGTGACCTGGTCATAGGGCACCGTCACCGCCTCGACCGTGGCGCCGGTCAGCTCGGCGAATGCGGCCGACAGCGGCTCGATCGAACCGGCGTGCGGGTTGATGACCAGGAACCGCAGGGTTTCGCCGCTGTAATCGGCGGCCGCGCCGAGGCGCATCAGCGCCGGGTTGGTCAGAAGCGGCCCTGCCAGCGCCACGGATGCCGCACCGCGCATGAAGCGCCGTCGGGTCACCGGCGCGTTCAGCCGGTTGGACAGACGGACGTCAAGCTCGGTCATGAGTCTCCCCTCCTCCCAATGAGATGCCGTTCCGCTGCGCGCGCCCGGCCTCTGCTGTTGTCGTGCAGACAGTAAGTCAACAGACCGGGCTTGCACAGAAGTCAACACTGCCCCCCGCGGCGCCCGCTGCGCCGCCCGCGCAATACCCGACTAACCTACTATAATTTTCGGGGAAAAACGCAAGAGGGGTGTTTTGATGTCGCTGATCGTGGCGGGGGGACGGTGTCCGGGGCCCGACCGCGGCGGTCGGGTTTGGTCCGCTGCATGCGCCGTCATCCCGCTGCCGCGAGGCGCGGGCGTGCGGCGCGAGGCCGGGCATGGGGCGTCGGAGGGCGGCGTGGGCCGTTGTCGTGTCCCGGGGCGCTGCCCTGGTGCCCCCGCCAATGCGCCGCGGGGTTGCGTTGCAAGGGGCGGTCGCGTGGGGAATCCATGCGGCCCCGGTGCGGCCGAGTCATCGCGGGGATCGGCGGCAGGGGGCTCGAACGGGCCCGCCGGCCGGGCCCTGCAAGATAATCGTCGCCTGTGGTGACAAGTTTTGTATGATGAATGTGCTGCCGGTCGGCAGCAGGCAATGCCGATTGGAGCCGCACAGTTGCACGACGAGATGGTGACGCTGTCGATGTCGCCGCGCCGCGGCACCCTGCATCAGGTGGTGGTCGATACCCTGGGAACCCAGATCGTCGCGGGCGCGATCGCCGTCGATGCGGTGCTGCCGAACGAGCAGGGCCTGTGCAGCATGCTGAACGTCAGCCGCACCATCCTGCGCGAAGGCATCAAGACCCTGGCGGCGAAGGGCCTGGTCGAGGCGCGGACCAAGGTCGGCACCCGGGTCCGGCCGCGCGACGAATGGAACATGCTTGACCCGGACGTGATGGCGTGGCGGCTGCTCCACGCCGACCGGCAGAATGCCGCGAGCGAGCTGTTCGAGATGCGCCTGATCTTCGAGCCGGTCGCCGCCCGCATCGCCGCCGAGCGGGCGACCGAGGCCGACCTGGCGGCCATCGCCGCCGCCGCGGCCGGCATGCGCGTGCATTCGGAGCAGGACGAGGACTACATCGAGCCCGACATCGCCTTCCACTGCGCCATCCTGCGGGCGACCGGCAACCAGTTCCTCGCCGGGCTGGGCAAGCTGATCGCGGCCGGACTCCGGCTCAGCTTCCGCCAGAGCTGGGCGCGGCCGGAGACGCGCGACCGCGCGCTCCTGGAGCACGAGGCGGTGCTCGACTTCATCCGCAGCGGCGACAGCCACGGGGCCGAGGAGGCGATGCGCAAGCTGCTGCGCAACGCCCGCGCCGACTGGAAGCGGGTGGAGGCGACGCGCGCCGCCCAGGCCGCGGCCGAGGCGCCGGCGGGCCGCATCGAGGCCGACGACAGGGCCGGTTGACAGCCTGCGCCGGCTTCGGCATCGTCACCAATCATACGATGAATAACGCGGGCCGCGCGCCACGGGCGCGTGCATGCCTGCGACCAGGGTGGAAGCGATGGACGGCAAGCCTGGCCAAGACCGGCCGGCGCAGGGGCAGGCACGCACCGGCTACGACGGGCCGGTGGTGCAGATTCGCGGGCTCCACAAGCGTTACGGCAACGTCGTCGCGCTCGACGAGATCAACCTCGAGATCGGCTCGAACGAGGTGCTGGGGCTGATCGGCGACAACGGCGCCGGCAAGTCCACCCTGATCAAGATCCTGACCGGCGTCGAGAAGCCGACCGCGGGCGAGATCCTGGTCCGGGGGCAGCCGATCGACTTCTCGCGCTACGGCGTGCGCCAGGCGCACGAACTGGGAATCGAGACCGTCTATCAGGAGAAGTCGCTGGGCGAGAAGCAGCCGCTGTGGCGGAACTTCTTCATCGGGCGCAACATCACCAACCGCCTCGGCTTCATCAAGGTGAAGGAGCAGAAGGCGCTGGCCGAGCGCATGCTGATGGGCTCGATCGGCTTCCGTGGCGTCGGCATCAACGTGGACGCCACCGCCGGCAACCTGTCCGGCGGCGAGCGGCAGGGCATCTGCATCGGGCGCGCGATGTACTTCGATGCCGACCTGATCGTCCTCGACGAGCCGACGGTGGCGCTGGCGGTCAAGGAGGTGCGCAAGGTCCTCACCTTCATCGAGGACATCAAGCGCTCGGGCCGCGCCTGCCTCTACGTCGAGCACAACCTGGCCCATGTCCACGAGATGGCGGACCGGATGGTGATCATCGATCGCGGACGGGTCGCCGGCGAGGTGAAGCGCGGCGAGATGACGGTGGCGGAGCTCACCGAATACTTCCTGTCGCTGCAGGCCGAGCGCGAGGCCGCCGCGTGAGCACCGCCGCCCGAGAAGCCCGTGCCGCACCGCGCCGCCGCCCGCTGGGCGCGCGGATCCTCGCCGCCGAGGGCGTGCCGATCCTGCTCGTCTTCCTGCTGGTGCTGGTGATCCTCGCCTTCATCGCGCCCAACGCCTTCCTCGGCTGGCGCACCTACCTGTCGATCCTGGTCAACTACCAGCACTACATCATCTGCGCGCTGGGGCTGACGCTCGTGATCGCCGCCGGCGAGATCGACCTCAGCTTTCCGTCGATCATCACGCTGTCGTCGATCCTGTTCGCCTCCTTCTACCGCTTCGACCTGGTGCCATGGATCGCATGGATCGCGGACGGCGTGGCGCCGGAGGACATTCCGGCGATGCAGGCCCAGCTCGCCTGGGTGGGACTGGTGGTGGCGATCGCCGCCGGCGCCTTCGCCGGACTGATCAACGGCATCCTGGTCGCCCGCTTCGGCATCCCCTCGATCATCGCGACGCTGGCGATGAGCTTCGTCTGGCGCGGCGCGGCGGTGGCCTTCGCCTCGGGGCGGCAGTATGCGCTGCGCGGCTACAACGACACGCTGCTGTGGGAGATCACCACCGGCCGCATCTTCACCAGCCTGTTCACCGAGGAAGGGGTGGTGCTGCGCAAGCCGGACGGCATCCCGATGCAGGCGGTGATCGTGATCGCCATCGGCGTGCTGCTCTGGTTCATCCTCAACCGCCACCGTTTCGGCGAGGCGCTGCTGTTCATCGGTGACAACGCCAACGTGGCGCGGGTGATGGGCATCGACGTCCGCCGCACCCGCGTCCGGCTGTTCACGCTGATGGGGGCGCTGGCCGGGCTCGCCGGCGTCTTCCTCACGTCGGAGACGGAGAACTTCACCACCACCCAGGGGCAGAGCACGCTGCTGATCGTGATGGCCGGCGTGTTCATCGGCGGCACCTCGATCTTCGGCGGCTCGGGCACCATTGTCGGCAGCTACATCGGGCTGCTGATCGTGGTGGTGCTGCAGGTCGGCATGGTGGCGATCGGGCTGGGCGGCGAGATCGCGGACATGACCATCGGGGCGATCTTCGTGATCGCCGTGCTGGTGCACATGGTGGTGGAGAAGCCGGAACGGCTGGCGGGGCTGGGGCTGCGCCGGCTGCGATGAGAACGACAACAACCAGACCGGGGGCCGCGCGCGGCGAACCCGGCGCAGACAGGGACCAACGGCGGCCTCGGCCGCAAGGGAGGGATATGATGAGGACTTCGGTTCGCACCATCGGCGTGGCGGTGCTCGCGGGCACGGCGCTCGCGGGGCTCTCCGCCGGCGCGCAGGCCCAGCCGATCGGCGAGGGCGTCACCATCTACATGCAGATGGGCGGCCAGCCGGGCCAGCCGCCGGTGCTGCCGCGCACCAATGGCGCCAAGGCCGCGGCGGAGGCGCTGGGCGCGACGCTGCACGAGCAGTATTCCGGCTGGAATCCGGAGGTGATGCTGGCCCAGTTCGACGAGGCGCTGGCCGCCGATCCCGACTGCATCGTGATCATGGGGCATCCCGGCAACGACGCCTTCGCCGACCGCGTCGCCGACGCCTTCGCCCGCGGCATCGTGGTGACCTCGAACAACGCGCCGCTGTCCGAGCTGCTGCCGCTCTACCAGGCCCAGGGCTTCGGCTATGCGGGCGTGGACCTGTACGAGGGCGGCGCCATCACGGCCCGCGCGATGCTGGCCGCGGGGCTGCAGCCGGGCGACCATGCGCTGGTCTACGAGCTGTTCAGCTCGGGCGACCGCGGCCTCTCCGGCAAGGGCATGGCCGACACGCTCGAGGCGGCCGGCGTGATCGTGGACCGGGTGGAAATGAGCGCCGAGGTGGACGGCAACCCGCCGGCGGCGATCCCGATCCTGGTCGCCTACCTGCAGGAGCATCCGGAGACCAGGGCCATCGGCACCCAGCACGGCGGCGTCACCCCGCAGCTGCAGGCGGTGATGGAGCAGGCCGGCCGCACGCCGGACGACCTGATCCTCGCCGGCATCGACACCGACCCGATCACGGTGCAGGCGGTCGCCGACGGCTACATCGCCGCGTCGCTGGACCAGCAGCTCTACCTGCAGGGCTTCCTGCCGGTGCTGCAGTGCGTGCTGAGCGTGAAGTACCACATGGGCGGCATGACGACGAACACCGCCGCCGGCACGCTGTCGCCGGAGAACGTCGAACTGCTGATGCCGCTGATCGAGCAGGGCATCCGCTAGCCCGACCGGTTTCGGGCCGGCGTCGCCGCCGGCCCCAACTCTCTGGACCTCGCCATGCCCGGCCTCGCGCCGGGCTCCTTTTTTGAACGGCTGTTGCGCCGCTACCGCTCCACGCACATGGCGATGCCCATGCCGCCTCCGATGCAGAGGGTGGCGAGGCCCCTCTTCGCGTCGCGGCGCTGCATCTCGTAGAGGAGCGTGGTCAGGATCCGCGCGCCCGAGGCGCCGATGGGATGGCCGAGCGCGATCGCGCCGCCGTTGACGTTGACCTTGCCGGTATCCCAGCCGAGGTCCTTGTTCACCGCGCAGGCCTGGGCGGCGAAGGCCTCGTTGGCCTCGATCAGGTCGAGGTCGCCCACCGTCCAGCCCGCCTTCTCCAGCGCGCGGCGGCTGGCGGGGATCGGGCCGGTACCCATCACGGCCGGATCGACGCCGGCGGTGGCCCAGGAGGCGATGCGCGCCAGCGGCGTCAGCCCGCGCCGCGCCGCCTCCTGCTCCGACATCACCACCAGCGCGGCCGCGCCGTCGTTGATGCCGGACGCGTTGCCGGCGGTGACGGTGCCGTCCTTGCTGAACGCGGGCCGGAGCCCGGCGAGGATTTCCGGCGTGGTGCCGTGGCGCGGATATTCGTCGGTGTCCACCACCACGTCGCCCTTGCGCTGCTTCACCGTCACCGGGACGATCTCGTCCCTGAACCGGCCGGCCTTCTGCGCGGCCTCGGCCTTCTGCTGCGAGGCGGCGGCGAACGCGTCCTGCTGCTCGCGGGTGATCTGCCACTTCTGGGCAACGTTCTCCGCCGTGGTGCCCATGTGATAGCCGTTGAAGGCGTCCCACAGCCCGTCCTTGATCATGGTGTCGACCAGGTTGAGGTCGCCCATCTTCTGGCCGGCGCGCAGGTGCGCGGCGTGGACCGAGCCGCTCATGCTCTCCTGGCCGCCGGCGACGACGATGGTGCTGTCGCCGGTGCGGATCGCCTGGCTCGCCAGCGCGACCGCCCTGAGGCCGGAGCCGCAGACCTGGTTGATGGTGTAGGCGGTCCGCTCCTGCGGGACGCCGGCCGCCATCGCCGCCTGGCGCGCAGTGTTCTGGCCCTGCGCCGCAGTCAGCACGTGGCCGAGGATGACCTCGTCGATCTCCTTCGGGTCGATTCCCGCCCGCTCCATCGCCGCGCCGACCGCGATCGCGCCGAGCTGGGCGCCGCTCAGGCTGCTGAGCGAGCCGTTGAACGACCCGATCGGCGTCCGCGCCGCGCTGACTATCACCACGTCCATCGCATTTCTCCCGAAAGCGCCGGCAGGCCGCGCGGCCGACGGCGCGGATGATCGACAGGCGCGCATCGGGCGCGCCGCAGGCAGGGGCCTTGCAGCCGGTGGGGCGGGCGCCGGCAGGACGGCCTCACGCCAGCGAACTCAGCCAGCCGGCCAGCGGATGCCACAGGGCCTCGCGCGCCTTGCTGCCCACCACCATGCCAACATGCCCAAGCGGGGGGGCCAAGACAAGGGCGTGGCCGATTCCCGCCGCCAGCGCAGCCGAGGATGCCGGCGGCACGATCCGGTCCTGCTGCGGGCACACCACCAGGGCCGGCGCGGTCACGTCCTGCGGCCGGACGGGGACTCGGCCGACCTGCCACTGGCCCGCGGCGGGCCGGTTCTCGCCATACCACTGGACGAAGCATTCGCCGGCGACGCGGCTGGCGAGCGGCACGCCGTCATTGATCCAGTCCTCCAGCGCGACGAACTCGCGCGCCTTGTCGCCCTCCGGGTCCAGCGCGGCGAAGCCGGCGAACTTGCGCAGGCCGAGCAGCGGGTCGAGGGCGAGGAACAGGCACTGCAGCGCATCCACCGGCACCACGCCGAGCGCGTCGAACAGGGGGGCGGCGACCGGCCACAGCTGCCCCAGCAGGCGAGCGTGCTCGCCCTGGTCGGCGTGGAAGTCCCAGGGAGTGGCCAGCAGCGCGAGACCGCTGACCAGTTCCGGCCGGCGGACGGCGGCGGCGAGCGCGAGAAGGCCGCCCATGCAGTAGCCGGCGAGGATCGGCCGCGGGCCCTCTGCCGCCACCGCTTGCAGCGCCGGCTCCAGCCTGCCGGCGATGTAGCCGGTGAGGTCGAAGGCCCGCTCCTCCTCGCCCGGCTCGTCCCAGTCCAGCAGCAGCGGGCGCAGCGGGCGGCCGTTCGCCCCTTCCTCGGCGAGCCAGCGGAGCAGGCTTCGGCCGGGCGCGAGGTCGAGGATGTAGCTGCGGTTGATCAGGGAGGGGACGAACAGGACCGGCAGCGCGTCGCGCGGCTGGTTCGCGCCGTAGTCCAGCAGCCGTGTGGTGCCGGCGCGCCAGATCGCCGGCGGCGGAGGCAGGTCGCGGCGGTAGGGGTGGGCGCGGTAGGTCTCGACGCCGGTGAGGAAGGCATCCAGCCGCGCCCGGGCGGCCGCGTCGAGCGCGTCCGCAAAGGCGGCCGATGCGAGGGCTTTCGGGCCGATGCCGTCGCCGTCAGGCCCGGGGCCGCCGCTTCCGCTGGCCGCTGCGCCCGAGTGCTGCGACGGCGCGCTCGAGCTCCGCAACGCGGCGCTCGAGCTCGCCAATGCGGTCGCCGCCATCCACAGGTGAAGCGGCAGCGGGCGCGGACCGATTCGTTTGCCTTCCACGCTGGACATGCTCATATGAGTACGGCGTCGCGCCGGTCGTGGCGACGTCACCGACCGCCACGCTGCGCTGCAAGGTGGCGAAGAGGTCGGTCCAGAGGCTGGCGACCTGCGGATCCTGCGCGATCTGCTGCCAGGACTCCTCCCAGAGCCGGAGGAAGCGTGCGGCGAGCTCACTGCTGTCGGGCGTGCGGCTCATCGGCTCGGCAAGGGCCTGGCTACCACGTTCGGGCGGGGGTCATGTTGCGCCGCAACCATCTCTTTGCAATGCAGCATCTGGCCATTAAGATGGCTGTCCCAGGTGAGCAGAGACGAGCAGATGGCTGACAAGTCCGAAGAAACCACCACAGACGCCGGCGCTCAGCCAAAGCCCGTCGTCATCAAGAAATACGCCAACCGTCGTCTCTATAACACGGCGGCCAGCTGCTATGTCACGCTGGATAATCTCGCCGAGATGGTGCGGGACGGCATCGAGTTCACCGTTTATGACGCCAAGACGGGCGAGGACATCACCCGGCCGGTGCTGACCCAGATCATCGTCGACGCCGAGGCCAAGGGCCAGAACCTGCTGCCGATCAGCTTCCTGCGCCAGCTCATCGGCTTCTACGGTGACAGCCTGCAGGGCCTGATCCCGCGCTACCTCGACTATTCGATGCGGATGTTCCAGCACAACCAGGAACGCTACCGCAAATACGCCAACGGCGCCTTCGACGGCATGTTCCCGATCTCCACATTCGAGGAGATCAGCCGCCAGAACATGGCGCTGTTCGAGCGGGCAATGCAGATGTTCAATCCGCTCGCGCCCGAGACGCCGCCGGCGGACAACGGCGGCTCCGCCCGCAGCAGGCCGGCCCAGGGGCAGCCCCAGCCGCAGCGCATGTCGGCGCAGGAAAAGAGCGAGATCGACGACCTGAAGCGGCAGCTCGCCTCGATGCAGCGCCAGCTCGACAAGCTGTCGCGTGAGCGGGGCGAGGACTGAACAGTACGGCCGGCGCGTGGCAGGCTTCACGCTTCGTCAAGGTTAAACGGTTGATAAACCGGCGGTGCGGACCTAGCCTCACGGCAGGTCCCCCGGCATGACCGGCGTGTTGAACCTGCCAGGAGCCATGGCCGACGTCCGACCGACCCTGCTTGCCCTTCCGCCGCCGGCGACGTCCGCGCCGGTCGGCCTGCGCGCGTCGCTGCGCAACGCCGCGGCGATGCCCGTCGAGCCGGTGCAGGCGGTGCGCCCGGCGTCCGACCTCCGCTTCCGCGACGGGGTCGAGGCGACGGCATGGCGGCCGCAGCCGGACCGTCCCGCCGAGACGCCCTTCTTCGACCGCGAGGCCGAGACTGCAGTCCGCCACCGGATCTTGACGCAGATCCTGGGCGACCAGTCGGTGCCGTTCCTCGCCCAGCAGCTCGGGCAGGGGATGCGCCTGATCTCCCCGACGCTGGCGCCGGTCGCCGAGGTGGCGGCCTATGCCGCCGCCCAGCAGCGGGCAGACCGGGCCGCGGAGGACCAGCAGGCGCTGCTCGACCTGCGCGCCTGACGCGCGGACATGTTGCGCCGGTCGCCGCGACCGGCTATCCGACAGCATCCGTGTCAGTGTTCGACGCAGCGATCATGCCGGACGGCCTTTCGACCTTGACCGAACAGATCGCGCGCCACGGCGGCGCCGGAGTCGCCCTGGCCGCGCCCGACCGCAGGGACCAGACCCATGCGGAGCTTGCGGCGTTCATCGAATCGACGCGCAGCCGCCTGCGCGCCCTCGGCATCGGCCGCGGCGACCGGGTGGCAATCGTCCTGCCCAACGGGCCGGAAATGGCCGCCGCCTTCGTCGCCGTCGCCGGTGCGGCGACGACCGCGCCGCTGAACCCTGCCTACCGGCTGGACGAGTTCGCCTTCTACCTCGAGGACCTGCGCGCAAAGGCGGTCCTGGTGGCGGCGGACGAATCCGGCCCGATCATCGAGGCGGCGGCGCGCACCGGGACGGCGGTGCTGCATGCGGTGGTGCCGGACGGCGCGCCCGCCGGCCAGTTCCTGATCGAAGGCGAGCCCGTGGGCCCGGCCAGCCCCGACGGCCCGGCGACGGCGGCGGATGTCGCGCTGATCCTGCACACCTCGGGCACCACGTCGCGGCCGAAGATCGTGCCACTGTCGCACGCCAACCTCGCCGCCTCCGCGCGCCACATCGGGGCAACCCTGGCTCTGGGGCCGGAGGACCGGGTGCTGAACATCATGCCGCTGTTCCACATCCACGGGCTGGTGGCGGCCGTCTCCTCGTCGCTCGCCGCCGGGGGCTCGATCTACGCCACGCCCGGATTCAACGCGCTCCGCTTCTTCGCCTGGATGGAGGATGCGAAGGCAACCTGGGTGACGGCGGTGCCGACGATGTACCAGGCACTGCTGCCGCGGGCCGAGCGGAACGCCGAGGTGATCGCGCGGCACCCGCTGCGCTTCCTGAGGTCGTCGTCCTCCTCGTTGCCGCCGCAGGTGATGCAGGCGCTGGAGGAGACCTTCGGCTGCCCGGTGATCGAGTCGTACGGGATGACAGAGGCGACCCACCAGATGGCGAGCAACCCGCTGCCGCCGCGTCCGCGCAAGCCCGGCTCCGTCGGCCTGGCCGCCGGCCCCGAGGTGACGGTGCGGGACGAGGCCGGCGCCGAGGTTCCCCGCGGCACGGTCGGCGAGATCTGCATCCGCGGCCCCAATGTCACCGCCGGCTACGAAAACAACCCGGCCGCCAACGAAGCCGCCTTCACCGACGGCTGGTTCCGCACCGGCGACCAGGGCTACATGGACGAGGAGG
>CALKHQ010000339.1 GCA_937988735.1 uncultured Alphaproteobacteria bacterium | reverse complement strand
CGGCCCAGCCCTGCCGCGGGCGAGCAACGGCCCCGTCAACGCCGAAGGGCGCGACGGGGCGGAAGGCGGCTGAACGGTCCATGATCCGCGTCCTGCATCGTATCGACGTCATCGCCCGCCAGTCCGTTCCCTTCGCGCTGGCGCTGCTGCTGGTGCTGATGTCGGCCCTGCCGGCGACGCTGCCCGTGTTCCGCCAGGCCGCGCCGTGGTGGGTGCTGATTGCGGTCTTCTACTGGTCGGTCTACCGGCCCGACCTGATGCCGGTGCAGGCGGCCTTCGTCCTCGGCCTGCTGCAGGACTTCCTGATCGGCACGCCGCCAGGCGTCAGCGCACTGCTCTATGTTGTCCTGCGCGGCTGCGCCGGGGTCATCGCCCGCCACGTCACCGGGCGCTCGTTCCTCAAGGTCTGGGTGCTGTTCGCGATCGTGGCCGCCTCTGCGGTGATCGCCCGTCATCTGATCATGATCCTGTGGTACGAGCAGCTCGTCGACCCGGGGCTGGCGGTGGTCCAGCTGCTGCTGACCGTCGGGGTCTACCCGCTGGCCGGCTGGGCGCTGGCGCGGCTGCAGAAGGGGCTGCTCGCCCATGTTTAAGCTGAGGCGCCGCAAGGCTCGCGCCGGAGCGGAGCGGGTCATCGCCGGCTTCCGCCGCGACGAGGAACGGCTGCGCGGTTTCACCCGCCGGGCGCTGGTGCTGAGCGGCGCGCAGGTCGGCCTGTTCGGCGTGCTCGCGGCGCGCATGTACGACCTGCAGGTGCTGCAGGCGGACCGCTACGCCCTGCTGGCGGAGGACAACCGCGTCAACATGCGGCTGCTGCCGCCGCCGCGCGGCGAGATCTTCGACCGCAACGGCGAGCCGGTGGCGGTCAACGAGCTGAACTACCGCGTGCAGGTGGTGGCGGAGCAGGCGGGCGACGTGGCGGCGGTGCTGCGCCGGCTCGCGGTGATCGTTCCGCTCACGCCGGACGAGATCGAGCGGGTGCTGGAGGATGTCGGCCGCAGGCGGTCGTTCCTGCCGGTGGTGGTGGCGGAGAACCTGACCTGGGACCAGGTGGCGAGCATCGAGCTCAATGCGCCGGACCTGCCGGGCGTTTCCATCGACCTCGGTTACCGCCGCATCTATCCGGCCGGCATTGCCATGGGGCACCTCACCGGCTATGTCGCGCCTCCGCGCGAGGAGGACCTGAACGGCGACCCGCTGCTCGAGCTGCCCGATTTCCGCATGGGCCGCAACGGGCTGGAGCGGCGCTACGACGAGCAGATGCGCGGCCGGGCAGGCGTGAGCCAGGTCGAGGTCAACGCCATGGGGCGGGTGATCCGGGAGCTGTCGCGCGAGCCCGGCCAGCCTGGCCGCGACCTGCGGCTGACGGTCGATACCGGCCTGCAGGCGGCGCTCGTCAGCCTGTTCGGCGAGGAAAGCGGCGCGGCCGTCGTGATGGAGGCGCACACCGGCTACGTGCTGGCGATGGTCTCCACCCCCGGCTACGACCCCAACGCCTTCATCGGCGGCATCTCCCAGCGGGCATGGCAGGAGCTGGTGGACAACCCCCGTGCACCGCTGCGCGACAAGGCGATCGCGGGCACCTATTCGCCCGGTTCGACGTTCAAGATGGTCGTTGCGCTGGCGGGCCTCGACGCCGGCGTCATCGACGCCCAGACCGAGATCTACTGCCCCGGATTCCTGGATTACGGCCCCAACCGCTTCCACTGCTGGAAGCACTTCGGGCACGGCAAGATGAACGTGACGCACGCCATCGAGCAGTCGTGCGACGTGTTCTTCTATCAGACGGCGGTCGAGATGGGCATCGACAAGCTCAGCGCCTATGCCCGCCGCTACGGGCTTGGCGAGCTGACGGGCATCGACCTGGTCGGCGAGCGTGCGGGGCTGATCCCGACCAAGGGGTGGAAGGAGTCCACCCTGGGCAATCCGTGGGTGCCCGGCGACACCATCAACGCCGGTATCGGCCAGGGCTATGTGAACTGCACGCCGATCCAGCTCGCGGTGATGACTGCGCGCCTCGTCAACGGCGGCTATGCGGTGACGCCCCGGCTTGCCCGGCCGGCCGAGGGAGAGACGCTACCGCCCCCGCCGCGCATGGACGTGCCCGAGATCTGGCTCAACTGGATGCGCGAGGCGATGAGCATGGTCGTCAACTCGCCGTCCGGCACGGCCTACGGCGCCCGCATCCCGGACGAGCGCCTCGCCATGGGCGGCAAGTCGGGGACGGCTCAGGTGCGCCGGATCACGGCCGCCGAGCGCGCCGCCGGCATCCGCAGCAACGACGAACTGCCATGGCAGTACCGCGACCATGCGCTGTTCGTCGCCTTTGCGCCGGTGCACGCGCCGCGGTTCGTCTGCAGCGTGGTGGTGGAGCACGGCGGCGGCGGCTCGTCCAAGGCGGCGCCGATCGCGCGGGAGGCCCTGCTCGAGGCGCAGCGCCGGTTCGGCACGGCGGAGCTCGCCGACGCCGGCCCGCTGGCGCGATAGGGGGCCACCATGGCGCTGCTGTCCTCCGCTCCCGCCCCCGAGCGACTGACCGTCGCCCAGCGCCTGCTCGGCATCAACTGGGTGCTGCTGCTGCTGCTCACCGGCCTCGCGATGGTCGGGGTGGCGATGCTGTACTCGGCCGGAGACGGCAGCTTCTATCCGTGGGCGGCGCGCCACGCCGTGCGCTACGCCGTCTGCCTCGTCGTCATGATCGGGGTCGCAGTGATCGACCTGCGGCTGCTGCTCCGCCTCGCCTATCCGGTCTACTTCTTCGTTCTCGCGCTGCTGATCGCGGTCGAGGTTATGGGCGACATCGGCATGGGCGCCCAGCGCTGGATCGACCTCGGCATCATCAGCATCCAGCCGTCCGAGCTGATGAAGGTGGCGATCGTCCTCGCGCTCGCGCGCTACTTCCACGGGTGCACCCACCTCGACCTTGGCAAGCTCACCATGATGATCCCGCCGGTGCTGATGGTCCTGGTGCCGGTGGGCCTGGTGATGAAGCAGCCGGACCTCGGCACCGCGTCGATGGTGGGCCTGGGCGCGGCGGTTGTCTTCTTCGCGGCGGGTGTCCGGCTGTGGATGTTTGGCGTGGCGCTGATGGGGCTCGCCGCGATCATCCCGGTCGCCTGGAATCTGCTCCACGATTACCAGCGCCAGCGGGTGCTGACGTTCCTCGAGCCGGAGAGCGACCCGCTGGGCGCCGGCTACCACATCCTGCAGTCGATGATCGCGCTCGGCTCCGGCGGCGTACTCGGCCGCGGCTTCATGCAGGGCAGCCAGAGCCACCTCAGCTTCCTGCCCGAGAAGCACACCGACTTCATCTTCACCATGCTGGCCGAGGAGTTCGGTCTGGTGGGCGGGGTTGCGCTGCTCGCCCTCTACATGGCGATCATCGCCTTCTGCGCGGCGATCGCGATCCGCGCCCGCAACCAGTTCGGCCGCCTCCTTGCCTTCGGCATCGGTTCCACCTTCTTCCTCTACGCCTTCATCAACATCGCCATGGTGATGGGGCTGCTGCCGGTGGTAGGCGTGCCGCTGCCGCTGATCTCCTACGGCGGCACCGCCATGCTGACCGCGATGATCGGCATGGGGCTGGTGATGAACGTCTACATCAACCGCGACTTCAGGATCGGACGCCGGCCCGACGAAGACGAATAGGGACGGCCGCCGGTCAGGCGTGACGCGGCGCCGTCAGGGTGTCCCGGACCAGCAGCGGCGCCTGCCGGATCGTCTGCAGCGCCTCGACGAACGCGCGCCGCTGGGGTGGCGCCAGTGCATCGGGCGCCACGCGGTTGCCGGGCGGCAGGTTCGCGGCCCGGTCGGCCACCTGCTGGGCGAGCATGCGGCTCAGCACCACGCCGTGTGCCCGGATCAGGTCTTCCGCCGCCTCGCTGTCGATTGCGCCGGCCTCCGCCACTGCGCGCAGCCGTGCCGGCGTTGCCGTCTCGGCGACCCGGCACGCCAGCGCCATCACCCTGGCCGCGCCGACCGCGGGCAGCAGCCCCGCCATCTTGGCATCGACCCGTCCGTCGCTGCCGCGCCGGAGCCGCCCGAACAGGCCGAACGGCGATCCCAGGCCCTCGACCTCCGCCGCGAGCAGGCGGAGGAACAGCGGCGACCGGGCGGCGAGCTCCAGCGCCGGCTCGCGCAGCGATCGCGCGAGTGCCTGGTCGCCGTGAACCGGCCGGAAGTCGAAGAAGATGTCGATGTTGAGCAGGCTCTCGCCCTCGCCCCTGGCGATCCAGCGGCCGATCTCCCGGTGCCATTCGTCGAGCGGCCGGCGCCACTGCGGCTCCGAAGCCATCACGCCGCCCTGGCAGTAGGGGATGCCAGCGGCGTTCAGCAGGTCGGAGGCAGCGCGGCCGAAGGCGGCGAACCATGCGTCGTCGGCCGCGTCGCCGTCGTGGACCACGGCGTTGTCCTGGTCCGGCCGCAGCAGGCTTTCGCCGCGCCCGCCGGAGCCGAGGATGAGAAGGGCATGGCGTGCCGGCGGCGGTCCCAGGCCCCGGTCGCAAAGGGCCGCCTCCGCCAGCTCGGCGGCGCGTCGGGTCGCGTCGCGGAACACGCCGGAGATGACGGCGGCCACTTCGTGCCCGGTGCAGCCGTCGGCCAGCAGGCGGGCGGCGAGACAGGGCAGCTCGGCAAGGCTTGCGGCCATGTCGGCCGCGCCGGTTGCGACCGCGATCGCGTCTCCGATGGCCGGCGCGGCATCGCTTCTGAGCCGGAGCAGGTTGCGGGCGCTGACGATCCCGACGAGCCGGCCTTCGGCGATGACCGGGAGATGCCGCACGCCGAGGCGCTGCATCCGGCCGATGGCGACAAAGGCGAAGGCGTCGGGCGCGATGGTGGCGACGTCTGCCGTCATCGCGCTGGCGACGCTCGCGGACGCGAGCTCGACGCCGGTCGCGACGGCGCGGACCAGGTCGCGCTCGGTGACGATGCCGCACAGCCGTCCGGCCGCGTCGGTAACCACGAGCGCGCCGATCCGGTGTTCAGTCAGCCGCACGGCTGCCTGGCGCAGCGTGCACTCGCGGCCGATCGTCACCACCGGCGACGCCATCAGGTCGGCGACGCGGTGGCGGTAGGCAAAGCTGTCGAAGCCGTCGACGCCCGTCACGGCATCATCCAGCCGGCCGCCCGCTGGCGGGCGAGGGCGCGCCGGGCGGTCAGGGAGAAGGCGCGGGCGGCGCCGAAGGTGACGATGCCGCGCTCCGCCAGCCGCGGCAGCATCCGGGCGAAGATCTCTCCGGTGATCAGACAGTCGCCGAGCGCCGTGTGCCGGGCGGCGGTGGAGACGCCCCAGTCGGCGGCGATCCGTTCGAGGTCCAGCGCCGTCCGCTCCGGCTCCAGCGCGGCGGCGAGCAGGAAGGTGTCCAGCATCGGCGGCGGCGACCACGTGCGGCCGCAGCGTTCGGCCTCTGCTGCCAGCACCGCGGCGTCGAAGCCGATGTTGTGGCCGACGAGGGCGCAGCCGGCGAGCGCCCGTTCCAGCTCGGGCAGCACCGCCGCAAAGCCGGGCGCGTGCTCGACGAGGCGGTCGGTAAGGCCGTGGACGGCGGTGGCCGCCGGGGGGATCGGCTCCCCGGGGTTGACCAGCCGGTCGATGACCATGTTGCGATAGAGGCGGCCGCCATGCTGACGTACGGCGCCGACGGCGACGATGCGGCAGCGCCGCGGGTCGAGGCCGGTGGTCTCGAGGTCGAGCACCCAGACCGGAAGGGCGTCGAGCGGGGTGTCGTCGCTGACCCCGGCGGCCGGCGGCGGCACGTCGTGCAGGCTGAGGTCGTGGTGGAGCGCGCCTGCACCCGTTTCCGGCTCGGTCTCGGGAAGCAGCAGCGCTCCCTGACCCGGCCCGAGGTCCACGACGCGCACCATCAGGCGGCGGCCATCGGCGTGGCGGAACTCTGCGCGCACGACCCCGCCGCTGGCGCGGGCGGCGTGGCGTGCGGCCGCCAGCTCGGCCTGGTCCAGGGCAGCCAGGATGCTGGTTCCGACCCGGGCCTCGTCCGCGCCCAGCACGGCCAGTCCGCTGGCGTTGACCAGACTTACGATCCCGGTGTCGGTCACCGCCACCAGCGCTTCCGGCACCGCTGCGACAATCGCTTCGAGGCGCGCATCGGGCGTGGCGGCGGCGTCGCGCCAGGCCTGGGCGAGGGCAAGGGCAGCATCGTAGAGGCCCCCGGCCTCCGCATCGTCGGGTGCGCCGGGTACGCCGGCGCTGTCCGGGGCCGGCCGTGCCCGCAGCATCACGAGGCGGCTGCGCAGCCGCTCGAGGCCGTCGAAATGCTCGTCCACCAGGCCGAGCAGCACCCAGAAGCCGGCGATTCCGATGGTGGCGCCAACTGCGAACGGGGCCAGTGCGTGGGCCGGAAGCTGTCCGCCCGTCCATGCGATGACGGCCCCGACGATGATCAGCAGGAAGGCCGCGATGCAGGCGAGGATGGCGGCAACGATGCCGCGCCGTGCCGCCGGCCGCCGCATGGCAGCCGCAGCGTCCTGTATTCCCGCGGGCCGGCGGCGCACCCCCATGCGGGGACTATACCACGTGTTGGCGGATTGGCGCGGCCGCGCGGTTGTGGCACCTGAAACGCCGTCGCGGCAATGCGGAGGAGTCGATGACGCTGATTACGGCCCATCGCGGCGGCGCCGGCCTGTGGCCGGAGAACAGCATGGTGGCGTTCCGCAACGCGATCGCCCTGGAAGGTCTCGACGCCGTCGAGCTTGACGTGCAGGCCTGCCGTGACGGCCCCTTGGTGGTGTTCCATGACGAGACGCTGGAGCGCACGTCCGACGGCAGCGGGCGGCTGATCGAGCGCACCTTCGCCTCGGTCCGCCAGTGCCACCTGAAGCAGACGGCTGCCGAGCCGCCGCCGACGCTGGACGAGGTGCTGGATGTGCTGGCGCCGTCGACGGTCGAGCTGAAGCTGGAAATCAAGGTCGCCCCGGGAGCGGACGCGTCCGACATGGTGCGCCGGGCGCTGGATTCGACCGCCCGCCACGGCATGACGGACCGGACCCTGTTCATGAGCTTCGACCGGCCCGCGATCGAGGCGCTGCGGCGGCTGGAGCCGAAGGTCGCCTTCTGCTGGCTTGCCGAGTGGGAGGAGCCGCGCGGAGCGGCAGAGGTCGGGAAGACGGTGGACGCGGCGATCGCGGCCGGTGCGGCGGCCTTCGGCATGGCGCACCGGCCGCCGGACGACCCGGCGCAGCAGGTGGCGCTGCGCAGGCCGCTGATCGCGAAGGCGCGCGCGGCTGGCCTGCGTGCCGGGGTATGGACGGTCAACGCGCCGCAGGAGCTGCGCGCCTGGCTGGCGCCGGGGGTGGTGGACGACGTCACCACCGACTGGCCGGACCGGGCGCTGGCCATCCGGGGCCCGCGCGGACGGGGCTGATGGATTTCCTGACCTACAACATCCAGTACTGCCTCGGCCGGGACGGGCGGTTCGACGCCGGCCGCATCGTCGACACCATCCGCGGCGCCGACGTGATCGCGCTGCAGGAGGTGGAGCGGTTCTGGGCCCGCTCGCAGGATATCGACCAGGCGCGGGTGATCGCGGACGCGCTGCCGGACTACTACTGGATGTTCGGCCCCACGATCGACGTGCTGAAGAGCGACCGCGTCGACGGCGGCGTGGTGGACAACCGGCGGCGACAGTTCGGGAACATGGTGCTGTCGCGCTT
>CALKHQ010000338.1 GCA_937988735.1 uncultured Alphaproteobacteria bacterium | reverse complement strand
GGGACCCGGGGGCCGGCCGTGACGGCGGCGCGGTCCCCGCCGGGCCGGCGCCCGACACCGACGCCTTCTGCCGCTCGATGGTTTCCAGGCGCGCGATGTCCGCCTCCACGGCACGGAACTCCCGCGCCAGCTCGTCCAGCTTCGCGCGCTCCTCGTCGGTCAGGGCGCGGTCCATGGCGGCGGCGCCGGCACTGATTGCCTCCGACCGCCGGGTGATGTCGGCAAGCCGCGCGCGCAGCGCGTCCAGATTGCTCATGAGCTCCTCTTCCCGTTGATGCGGTGGCCGGCGGCGGTGACGGCGACGCCAGCCTAAACTGCCCACGCCCTGGCGCAAGCGGGCAGCTGCGCCGGATCCTGCAGCGGGGAGCGCCGCCCTTTGCTCGGCGACGTGCCGATGCTGATGGACGCAATCTTTGGCGACGATATGGCCGTCTATGGGGGCGGCGGGCTCAAGTCGCTTCAAGCGCGGCGCCGCCTCAGGGCCGCGCCACTCGCAGCCACAGGGTGAAGCCGATGGCGAGCGCGCCCGCGCCGGCGAGTCCGATCGCCCAGTGGACCGTTTCGCCCACGACGGCGAGCGCGATCAGGCCGGCGTTGCACAGCAGGATGCGCCGGCAGACCTGGGCGTGGCTGAACCCGTGCTGGGTGGCGCGCTGGTAGGCGTGCTCGCGGTGCGCTTCCCACGGACGCTCGCCGCGCAGCACGCGGGCGGCGAGGGTGAGGCTGGCGTCGGCGAGGTAGTAGGCCGGCAGCGCCAGCGCCGCCACCCAGGCGCCGTCGGCGGCGAGCCGCAGCAGCAGCCAGCCGATCAGGAAGCCCAGCGGCACGCTGCCGACGTCGCCGAGGAAGAGCCGGGCGGGGTGCCAGTTCCAGGCGAGCCAGCCGAGCGCGGCCGCCATCAGGATCAGCCCCTCCTCCGGGGCGACTGCCGTCCCGTTCAGGCCGGCCACGAGTGCGGCGCCGAGGCCGACGGACAGCGCCTCGATGCCGCTGATCCCGTCGATGCCGTCCATGAAGTTGAAGGTGTTGACGAAGTAGACCAGCGCCAGCAGGCCGAACAGGCGGTCCGCCCACAGCGGGACCAGGCCCTGCGCGATCAACGCGTCGCCCGGCAGCGCCAGCATTGCGATCAGCGCCGCCAGCAGGTGGGCCAGCAGGCGCGGCAGCGCGCGCAGGTTCCGCCGGTCGTCCAGCCACGAGATCGCGGCGAGCAGCAGCACCGCTGCAACGAGACCCCATGTGCTCCAGCCTGCGGGATCCTTCGTCAGCCACAGTATGGCCAGCGCGGGGAGCACCGCGCCAATGAGGCCGATGCCGCCGCCGCGAGGCACCGGCACGCTGTGCGAACTGCGGGCGTTCGGCCGGTCCAGGATCGCCTGGCGGCGCAGCCAGCCCAGCACGCGACCGACGGCCAGCCAGCAGCCGATGCCTGCCGCAGGGATCAGGACGATCTGCCATGTCCACACCATGGCGCGGGTTATAGAGGGGCGGCGCGGGGCCGCCAACGGCGCTGCCGATGCCCGTTGCAAATCGGCGCGTGATGCCGTGAGGTCCCGTCACCTGCGCCACAGAGGTCCGCCTGCCCGCCTCCCGTTCCTTCACCCTTGCCCTGTGCCGGTCACGGGGCTGGGCGAGGTCACCTGGGCGGCGATGGTCGGAATGGGGCTGGTGTCGCAGGTGATCGGCCACGGCAGCTACAACTGGGCTCTCCGGCGCCGCCGCCGCTGGGAACCGGAACGACATGTGAGCTGCGGGGATTGGGCCGGTCGAGGACGGCATGGCGGCGCAGCAGCGGCAGCACGCGCCCGACTGTCGCCCGGCAGAGCTGTCCCGCCACCGGAATCAGCACCACCTGCCACATCGGACTCATGATGCGGTCATAGTGGGGCTCGCACGCAGCGCAAGAAGCGCGGCAGGGGACGGGTGCCGCTTACTGGAAGGCCTGTCGCCAATCCGCTCCCGCCGGTCCGCGCAGGCCGATCGTCGACAGCGTCCAGCCATGCAGCAGGCAGGTGGTCAGGATGTCGGGCCGGTAGTTGAAGTCGACGATGATGTCGACGATCAGCCCTCCGTCGGGCGCGGAGACGCTGACACTGCCTCTGCCGCAGGCATTGGGGTCCAGCTCGATCCGCCCGTCGAATGACCAGCCCGGCGCCAGCGACCTGTCGACGAACAGCCGGTAGCTGCACAGCGACGGCGGCGCCAGCATTCCGGGCGGCCGGAACGCCCGGTATTCGGCCAGCAGGTCGAGCTGCTGGCCGTTGCGCTGGATGAAGCAGCGAAAGCGGTCGGAGCCGGAGTTGGCGGCCTCGAACCGGAATCCGCGTTCGGCCGCCAACTGGAATGCCTGTCCCGCCGGGACGCGCTGGATCGCGGTGGCCTGCTCTGCGGGCGCGTACAGGATGGTGTCGACGTGAGGCTCCGACTCGATCCAGGCGACGCCGCCGCCGGCGGCCTGGGTGCGGGCACGGACCTGGAAATACACGTGCTTTTCGCCGGCCCCCGGACTGAGCTGAAACGTCACCGGGAACAGCCGGGCCGTTCCCGGCAGCCGGTAGTCCCGCCAGGGAGCGGCGGACAGGATCTGCAGCATCGCCCCGTCACCGTGGACGAGCGGGCCTTCGGCCGCCCGGTACTGCAGGGCTGCGCCCTGCAGACTGGGTGAGGTCTGCACGGTGGTCGACAGCGTCACCTCGCGATCGGCGGTCTGATAGGCGCCGCCGTCGATGTCGAGCCCCGTCAGCGACACCCAGTGCGCCTGCTGCAGCGGCGGCGGCGCCACCGTGTAGGGACCGCAGATGCGGCGTCCGCGCTCGTCGGTGCCTGCCTCGGTGAACCCCTGCGCGCACACACACTGCCGCGACGCGGCATCGGGGACCGTCCCCACGGCGCAGTCGAAGACGCAACTCCCGTTCGACGGAACGAGATAGGGCTGCGGGCATGACACCGGGTCGGGCGGAGGCGGCTGGTCGTCCTGGATCAGACGAACGGACGACATCCGGTCGGCAGGAAAGTTCAGCGCCTGGATGTTCGGATAGTCGCCGGGGCCGAGGGTGATCGGCGGCCCGTTGCCGTTCTGGAAGTTGTCGTCGCGGTGGAAGCTCCAGATGCCGGAGATGACCCGGATCGACTCCACGTCGTTGTCGAAGTTGTAGGCGTCCAGGTCAGGTGCGCTGTCGGTCAGTGTGATGGAGGCGCCGCCGAAATTGACGAAGTCGTACAGGATGACCTCGGCCGCGTCGGCGGAGCGGTGGGCGGCCGACGCGAGAACGATGAGCCAGAAGAGTGCAAGCGGCCGCATCGAAATTCGCACTCCCATGCCAGTCCCTCCGTCATGCGGAGCGGACAATGACGCATCGAATCATCGCCGTTGCCCGCCAATGGTCAGCCACGACAGCCGGCTATTCTCCCCACGGCGCCACAACTTCGGCCGTGTCTCGAACATGACCGGACAAATTGACCGATTCTCTTCCCTACTATACTGACAGCTCATGTCAACAATCGGGCCGGCGGCGACGGATGCCTCCGGCGCGCGGGTCGCGGGTCGACCTTGGCCGGGCGGCTTGCAAATGGTCCCGTGCTGGGCTTCTGGACTTGTTCGTCTCGGGGTCTCGACGGTGCGGATGCGCCTATCCCTCACGCCCGCGGTGCTGGTGATCGGCCTCGCCGCCGTCGCCCACGGCGCGATCTTCGCCCGGCTCGCCGAGGCCGACCCCGTGGTGATCTCCGCGGTGCGGACCGGGGTGGCGGGGCTCATCATGCTCCCGCTCGGGCTCGCCACCGGCTGGACGGCGATCCGGGCCGGCGGCGCGACGGTGCTCGCCCGCGCCGGTCTTGCCGGCCTGTTCCTCGCCCTGCATTTCGCGGCCTGGATCGCCTCGCTCGACCACACCACCATCGTCAACAGCGTGATCCTGGTCAGCCTCAGCCCGGTGTGGCTGGCGATCCATGCGGTTGTCGTCGGCCGGCAGCGGCTGCGCCGGCTGACGCTGGCCAGCGTGGCGCTCAGCGTCGCCGGCACGCTGGTCATTGCGCTGGCCGGCAGTGCGGACGACGCCGGCGACGACAGCCTCCTCGGCGACGCCCTGGCGCTCGCCGGCGGCCTCTGCTTTGCCGGCTATGTGCTTGTCGGGCAGCGGGCGATGGTGACGGGCCAGCGCCACCGGCTGCCGCTGCTGGCCTATCTCGGCCTCTGCTACAGCTCCGCCGCCCTGCTGCTGTGGGCCTGCGTGCTGGTGCTGGGGCTGCCGGTTGCGGGGCTGGGCGAGGTCACCTGGGCGGCGATGGTCGGAATGGGGCTGGTGTCGCAGGTGATCGGTCACAGCAGCTACAACTGGGCTCTCCGGCGGTTCAGCCCGCGCTTCGTCGCCGTCTGCCTGCTGGCAGAGCCGGTGGTGACGACGCTGCTCGGCTACCTCTATTTCGGCGAACGCGTGCACCCGCTGGTGCTGACCGGCGGGGCGGTGATCCTCGCCGCCATCTACCTCGGCGCCCGCGGCGAACGCCCGCCCGCGGCGCCTCCGTGATTGCAGTCGGGCGCCCCGGTTCGCTAAACAGGACGGCAAGGATCGCCAGCGGGCGACGGAGCAGATGCGATGACGGTGGTGACGAGCCTCGCGGCGGAACCGGCGCTGGCCGAGGTGATGCAGGATCTGGGGCGCCGGGCGCGTGCCGCGGCGCGCACGCTCGGGCTGGCCCCGGCCGAGACCAGGGCCAGGGCGCTGCGTGCGATGGCGGCGGCGATCCGGGCGCAGGAGGCGGCCATTCTGGCGGCCAACGACCGCGACATGGCGGCCGCGACCGACAAGGGACTGTCCGGCGCGATGCTCGACCGGCTGAAGCTCGACGCCGGCCGGATCGCGGCCATGGCGAAGGGCCTGGAAGACATTGCGGCGCTGCCGGACCCGGTGGGCGCGGTCGTCGCCGAATGGGAGCGCCCGAACGGGCTGCGCATCGCCCGCGTCCGCACGCCGCTCGGGGTCATCGGCATCATCTACGAGAGCCGGCCCAATGTCACCGCCGATGCGGGCGGGCTGTGCGTGAAGTCGGGCAATGCCGCCATCCTGCGCGGCGGCTCCGAGAGCCTGCATTCCGCGCGCGCCATCCACGCCTGCCTGCAGGCCGGGCTGGTGGAGGCCGGGCTGCCGGCCGATGCGATCCAGCTGGTGCCGACCAGCGACCGCGCCGCCGTCGGCATGATGCTGACCATGCCCGAGTTCATCGACGTGATCGTGCCGCGCGGCGGGAAGTCGCTGGTCGAGCGGGTGCAGCGCGAGAGCCGGGTGCCGGTGTTCGCCCATCTGGAAGGGCTCTGCCACACCTACGTCGATCGCGCCGCCGACCTGGAGAAGGCGCGCAAGCTGGTGCTGAACGCGAAGATGCGGCGCACCGGCATCTGCGGCGCCACGGAGACGGTGCTGGTCGACGCGGCGGCCGCCGACCGGCTGCTGGCCCCGATCGTCCGCGACCTGCTCGACGCCGGCTGCGCCGTCCGCGGCGATGCCGCCACCCAGGCGGTGGACCCGCGGGTGGAACCGGCGACGGAGGAGGACTGGTCCACCGAATATCTGGACGCGATCGTCTCGGTGAAGCTGGTCGACGGGGTGGACGAGGCCATCGCCCACATCGACCGCTACGGCTCCGACCACACCGACTGCATCGTCACCGAGGACGCGCAGACGGCGGAGCGCTTCCTCGCCACGGTGGACAGCGCGATCGTCATGCACAACGCCTCCACCCAGTTCGCCGACGGCGGCGAGTTCGGCATGGGCGCGGAGATCGGCATCGCCACCGGCCGGATGCATGCGCGCGGGCCTGTCGGCGCGGAGCAGCTCACCAGCTTCAAGTACGTCGTCCGCGGCAACGGGCAGCTCCGGCCCTGAGCGGCACCGTCCGGAAAGCGCCGCCCCCGTTCCGCCGCGCCGCGCTGGCGCCGGTCGGCGTCCGCTGGCGGATCGGGCTCCTCGGCGGCTCGTTCAACCCGGCCCACGACGGCCACGTCCACATCAGCCGCGCGGCGCTGCGCCGGCTGGGACTGGACATGGTGTGGTGGCTGGTGTCGCCGCAGAACCCGCTGAAGCCGCGGAACGGCATGGCGCCGCTGGCGGAGCGGCTGGCGCACGCCCGGGCGGTCGCCGCCGGCACGCGGGGCATCCGCGTCACCGCGCTGGAGGCGGAGCTGGGCCTCACCTACACTGCCGACACGGTCGCGGTGCTGGCCGCACTTTATCCGCGCGCGCGCTTCGTCTGGCTGATGGGCGCGGACAATCTGGGCCAGATTTCGCGCTGGCGGCGATGGTCATCCATTTTTCACAGCTTGCCGATTGCGATCTGCGACCGCGATTCCTATGCTTATGGAGCACTGGCGGGGAAAGCCGCGGTACGGTTCCGCGGCGACAGGCTGCCCGAACGGGCGGCCAGGCGGCTGGCCCGATCGCAACCGCCGTGCTGGGTGTTCCTGGCGGTCCGCCGCCACCCGGCCTCCGCCACCGCCATCCGGGCGCAGCGCGTTGCGGACTCGCACGCGACCGGACCTGCAGCTGTCCGCAGGAGGAAGGCGCCATCACAGCCGTTGTGATGCCGTTCAACAAACGGACCATCGGGACCGAGACCGTGCTGAAGGCGGTGTTGCGGTCCCTGGACGACGACAAGGCCGTCGATGTCGTCACGATCGATCTCAGCGGAAAAACCACGATCGCGGACTACATGGTGATCGCCTCCGGCCGCAGTCACCGGCAGGTGGGCGCCATGACCGACCATCTGATCCGCACGCTCAAGGACCTCGGCCTCGGCCGGGTCGCGGTCGAGGGTCAGGCCCAGGCCGACTGGGTGCTGGTCGATGCCGGGGACGTGATCGTGCACCTGTTCCGGCCCGAGATCCGAAGCTTCTACAACCTCGAAAAGATGTGGGGCATGGACGTGCCCGGCCACGAGCGGGTCGGCGCCGTGGGCTGAGCCGGCACGCAGCCGTGGCCGGCTTCGGCCGCGCCCTGCCTGTGGGCGCGGATGCTACGGTTCGGCCCGGGAGACGGCCGTGCTCGTGATCGTCGCCGCCGTCGGGCGGATGAAGGACGGGCCGCTCCGCACCCTGTGGGACGACTACGCACGCCGCCTCGGCTGGCGGCTGGAGCTGCGGGAGGTGGAGTCGAAGCTCGCCGAGGGGCCGCAGCGCACGGCCGATGAGGCCGCCCTGCTGCGGCGGGCCGTGGCGCCGGCCGCGGCCCTGGTGGCGCTTGACCCCCGCGGCCGGGACATCGACAGCCCCGCGCTCGCCCAACGGCTGGCGCGGTGGCGGGACGAGGCGCGGCTGCCGGTCGCCTTCATGATCGGCGGCGCCGACGGCCTTGCTGCCGACCTGGTGGCGGAGGCAGAGCTGGTGGTCGCCTTCGGCCGCCAGACCTGGCCGCACCTGCTGGCCCGGGTGATGCTCGCGGAGCAGCTCTACCGCTGCCAGTCGATCCTGGCCGGGCACCCCTACCATCGCTAGCCGTTCCGGCCGCGAAGGGCGTTGCGGAAGGCGCCCTATGGTTGCCACAGTCGGAGACGAGGACTCGACGTCCGGCAACGGAATGAGGGAGGCGAGCGCCCATGGCTCGACGGGTGCCGTCCCGGAGATGCCGATCCAGCGTCATGACGGCAGGGGCCGCGCTACTCCTTGCGACCGGCCTGCCGCTGCGGGCGCAGGCCCCGGTCGAGGAGCCGGCGACGGCGCTCAGCCAGTCCCTGGCCGCCGCCGCGGAGGCGCGGGCTGCCGCCGAGGCCCGGGCTGCGGAACATGACCGTGCCGCCGCAGCCGCAGCCGAGCGGCTGGCGGAGCTGCGGCGGGAGCTGGTGGTCGCGGCCTATGCGGTGCAGGACGCCGAGGCGGTGGTCGCGGCGCTGGAGCGGCGGATCGCGGAAACGCGCGCCGAACATGCCGCACTGGCGCCGGCGCTGGCGGAGACGCAGCAGCGGCTGATGCGGTCGGTGCTGGCGCTGCACGGCGTGGCGCGCGACTCGCCGCTGGCCCGGCTGGCGGCGCGCGACGACCTCAA
>CALKHQ010000337.1 GCA_937988735.1 uncultured Alphaproteobacteria bacterium | reverse complement strand
CCCCCGCAACGATCCCCGGCGGCCTGTACCCGGGCAACGATACCGACGTGGCGACCTTCGGGCAGAAGGCGACGCTGGTGTCCGCAACACGGGTGCCGGACGACATCGTCTACCTGGTCGTCGCCGCGGTGTTCCAGGACTTCGCCGACTTCACC
The DNA here is from genome assembly GCA_937988735.1 of uncultured Alphaproteobacteria bacterium. Lineage (GTDB taxonomy): Bacteria > Pseudomonadota > Alphaproteobacteria > CALKHQ01 > CALKHQ01 > CALKHQ01. The sequence continues at coordinate 48,967 of CALKHQ010000337.1, read as the reverse complement.
CGCCTGCATCCGGTGCTGGCGGGGCTCGACATGCATGCAATGGTGCACGAGGCGCTGGCCGCCCCTCTGCACCCGGGGGCGGTGCGCTACTTCGAGGAGACCGGCCTCCTCTGAGTGCGGCTGCGCTCCCGGGAAGGCTCCACAGTCGTTTCGCTGTGGCGGCAGCGCCGCCTGCAAGTCATTGCCCAATGAAAACAAGCGCTTTTGGGCGAGATATATTGCGAGGGTTGCGCAGCCACGGCCTCGCGCACAGCGATGACAAAGTGTCGCGCACCCCATTTGTTACATTTTGTCACAACATTGACGCAACTTCGCGGCAAATGTCCGATTGACAATCCTGTAAGGATTTCCAACTATTCTGGCCAGAGAGGCACCACCGCCGGCCTCAGGGTTGGGCGCCGGCGGACTGGGGGATACTGGGTGCCGCAAGTCTGCCGCCTGTCGGGGCGCAGTTTCTTCTGGGGGTCAATCCGTTGGGCGAGCCGCGCCTGTCCGTCATCGTCCTGTCGTACAACCGGATCGAGGCGATGCGGACCTGTCTGCGAAGCATCCTGGCTCTCGACTATCCGGACGTCGAGGTCGTTGTCGTCGACAACGCCAGCACCAACGACGCCCCGGACATGATCGCCCGCGAATTTCCGTCCGTCCGGCTGTACCGCTCGCCGGAGAACCTGGGCATCTGCCACGGCCGCAACGCCGCCGCCCGCTTCACCACCGGCACCTATCTGTGGGTGCTGGACAATGATGCGGAGATCGTCGATCCGCAGGCCGCACGCCGCCTGATCGCGCTGCTCGAGTCCGACCCGACGATCGGGGTGATCGGCGGCGAGGCGGCGCTGGACCGCGACGGCCAGGTCATCGGCACCAAGGACCTGCGCATGACGGCCAACGGCATGGTCCGCGGGCGCATGCTCCTGGGCCGGCCGGCGTGGGAGCTGCACGACACCAACATGCTCGAGGGCTGCAACATGTTCATGCGCCGCGAGCTGTTCGTCCGTCTGGGCGGCTTCGACCCGGGCTGCCTGTTCCACTGGGATGACAACGACTTCTGCTACCGCGTGAACAAGCTCGGGCTGCGCAATGTCGTCGTCGGCCGCTCGCCGGTGGTGCACCACTATGTCGGCGAGGCGCGAAAGCTCATGCCCTGGCGCAACGGACGCAGCCGGATGTACTTCGTGCTGAAGAACTATCCGTGGTGGCGCATTGCGCTGCTGCCGCTGCTCGACCTCGCCTTCCTGCTCAACCCGGCCAACGCCGCACGCTTCGTGGACAAGGCGAAGCGGCTTGCCTTCGGGGCGAAGAGCAACGTGGTGACCCTGCGCGGGAACGGCGCCGGGCGGGCGGACTGGCGCGGCGCGCTCCGTCGCGCGGTCGCCTATGTCGAGACCATGCTCGCCGGCTACGTCTTCCTGATCCCGACCGCGCGGGCAGCGCTGCGCGCCCGCCGCCGGGCCCCCGACAGCTTCGGCGAGCTCGACGTGAGCGCCATCCGGCCTGCGGGCGGAGCCGCAATCGACTGGCCGAGGGCCGTCAACGGATAACAGCCGGACACGCGCCGGCAGGCGCGAAGCCCGGACACGACAACGCGGCATCGCGACCATGCAACCCGAGACGCCGGCTCAGGCCAGGCCGGCGAAAGGCAAGGAGTTATGCAGATGACCCAGGTACAGGACGTCAGCTCGATCCCCGGCCCGATCCTGATCACTGGCGGCGCCGGCTTCATCGGGCGCTACCTTGCCGAGGCGCTCGTCAGCGCCGGTCACGCCGTGACCGTGCTCGATGACCTGAGCTGCGCCAACAGCACCTTCAACTGCCCGCAGCTCGAGCGGCCGGGCATCACCCCGATCGAGGGCTCGGTGTTCGACGAGCCGCTGATGACGCGGATGGTGCGCGAGCACCGCACGATCGTGCACTTCGCCAGCGTGGTCGGCGTCGAGGAGACCATCCGGCGCCCGTTCGACACCGTCGACAACCTGCGCGGCACCATGCACCTGGCGCGGCTGCTGACGCCGGAGCACGTGGCGCTGTTCGCCTCCTCGGCCGACGTCTACGCCGCCCATTCGCACATGTACCACAACAAGCCGATGCGCGAGGACGACCGGCTGGTGTTCGAGCGGCCGCAGGTGAACCGCTGGGTGTATGCGCACGTGAAGGCGCTGGAGGAGAACCTGATCGCCAACTCGGCCGCGCGCAGCGTGGTGATCCGGGTGTTCAACACCTACGGCCCGGCGATGGACTACCCGGCGCCGAAGCGGGTGGTGCCGCACTTCATCCACAACATCCTCACCCGCACGCCGATGCGGCTGTCCGGCGACGGGCGGCAACGGCGCAGCTTCTGCTGGGTCGGGGACACCGTGCGCGGCATGGTGCAGGCGCTGGCCTACACCGCGGCCCACGCGGCGCCCTTCACCGAATGCTTCAACATCGGCGCCGACAACCCGATGTCGATGCGCGAGCTCGCGGAGTACATGAACGCGGCCGCCGTCCGCATGGGGCTGCTCGACCAGCCGCTGCCGATCCAGGCCGATGCCTTCACCTACAGCCAGTCGTTCGACGACAGCTGGAACCGCGTGCCCGACATCTCGCGCGCCCGCACGCTGCTCGGCTTCGAGCCGGAGATGCCGTTCGCGAAGGGGATGGAGCTGACGCTCGCCCACTACCGCGACCGCGAGGCGAAGCGGCAGGCGGCCTGACCGGGTGACGACCGACCCTTCGCCGTTCCGCGACCACGGCGACGACCGCTACTTCAGCCCGGAGGGCTATCGCGGCATCCTCGAGCGGGCGCTGGCGGCCGGCTACCGGCTGACCAGCTTCCGCGACTTCCCCGGCACCGACGGCGGACCGGTGCTGCTGCTGCGCCACGACATGGACCACGACCTCGAGTCGGCGCTCGCGCTCGCCGAGATCGAGGCGTCGGTCGATGCCAGCGCCACCTACTTCATCCAGGTCGCCTGCGAGTTCTACAACCTGCTCGCCCCGGCCGGACGCGCGGTCATCCGCGCCCTCGTCGAGGCCGGACACGAGATCGGGCTGCACTATGTGGCTGGCCGCTACGTCGGGCCGGATGCGCAGCGCAACCTCGCCGCCGACGTGCGCCTGCTCGAGGATCTGAGCGGGCAGCCGGTCGTGTCGGCCGCGCAGCACATCCCGATCGACGGCGAGATGGCCGACATTTCGTCCCGAATCCGCAACGATGCTTACGCACCGAGGTTCACCGAAGGCGCGATGACCTACATCTCGGACTCGCTGATGGCGTGGCGCCAGGCCACGCCCCACGACCTGATCGACGTCGGACGCTCCTTTCAGCTGCTCACCCACCCCGAATGCTGGGCCGGCCACGGCCGGTCGATGCCGGAGGTGTTCGCGGTCCTGGAGGCGGCGGAGATCGCGGCCACGCACCGCCGCTTCGCCACCACTCTGGATCACTACGCGACGCTCCTGCGCGAGCGCACCGAGCGGGACCGGCGTTTCCGGGAAAGCCGCAGCCGGAGCTGAGCCGGCCCCGTCCCCGTCGGGCGGCGGGGCCGCCCGGGCGTTTCGACCATCCGCCTTGCCCTTTCCTGCGCCCGCCCTATCAATCGGCGGGTTCTGGCCGAGACAGCGGAGAGGAATGCGCGATGCATCAGGTGGCCGTGCTGGTGGGCAGCCTGCGCCGGGATTCGATCAACCGGAAGCTGGCGAAGGCGATGGAGAAGCTGGGAGCGGACCGGTTCGCCTTCCAGTACCCGGACCTCGACCTGCCGCTCTACAACGAGGATCTGTGGGCCGACCCGCCGGCCGGCGTCACCGCGCTCAAGGCCGCGATCGAGGCAGCGGACGCGGTGCTGTTCGTGGCGCCCGAATACAACCGCGGACCGAGCCCGGTGATCAAGAACGCGATCGACTGGGCCTCGCGCCCATGGGGCAAGAGCTCGTGGCCGGGCAAGCCCGCCGGCCTCGCGGGCGCATCGCCGGGCGCGATCGGCACCGCCGTCGCCCAGTCCCAGCTCCGCAGCATCCTGACGGTCCTCGGCATCGAGCTGATGGCCGAGGCGCAGATCTACCTCACCGTGAAGGAGGGGCTGTTCGCCGAGGACGGCTCGGTGACCGACGCGGAAACGGCAGCCTTCCTGTCGGACTATCTTGACAGGTTCGCCGGTTGGATCGAGCGCTCGAAGCGATAGCCGGCGCCGCCCGGGTGCCTACTCCTCCGGGGCGACGCCGCATTCCACCATGATCAGCCCGTCGAGGAGGTTCTCCACCTCCAGGTCGTCGGGCGCCACGGCCCGGGACCGCTCCAGCAGCCCGGCGAAGTCCGGGTCGATCCGCGGCGCGGCCCCGCCCGGCGCCGGCGCGCGGTAGGCGCTGATGCACGCGGCGGCCTCCGGGTGGCGCTGGGCGAAGGCGGCAAGCGCGCCGGCGACGACGGCCTGCTTCTCCTGCTCCGACATCCGGTCGTAAGCGCTGATCGTGGTGGCGGCCGCAGGCGCGGCGGCCATCAGCAGGGTCAGGGCCGGCACGACGGCGCGGACGGTGAGGAAACGGGTCATGGGGCGGGCTCCGCTGTACGAGTCGGGATGCCGCCACTATAGGCCGGCACGCCCGCACCGCCAGCCGTGCCGCCCTTGAAACGGTGGCAATGCTGCCGAGACTCCCTGCTCATCACCCGGAGGGGAGGCAGCGATGCGCAGGCGAACGGGGCTGACGGGCGTGGCGGTGCTGGGGCTGGTGGCGGCGCTTGCCGCCTGCAGGGGCGCCGGCGACGGCGATCCGATCTCGGTCGGCGACAGCGCCCCGGGCAACTGCCCGCCCGGCACGCTGAGCCGGTCCACGCCGTCCGGCGGCGCCTGTTTCGCCGGCGGCGGCTGCGCCGAAGGGCTGGTCCCGGTGCGGATCGACGGCCCCGGCGGCGCGACCGTCGCCTGCGGCCAGCTTTCTGCGACGGGCTGCAACGGCTGGTCGGCGGGCGCCGGCTTTGCCGGCAGCGCGCTCTGCCTGCCCCAGGCGCCCTGCGCCGCGCCGGTCAACCGCACCGCGGTGAACAACCGGGTGTGGACCATCGTGCTCGACTGCCGTGCCGGCTGAGCCCGGCCGGCTGTGACCGGCGTCACAACCCGCCCGACCCCGGCTCTGAACCACGACAGCCGCGGCCGCGTCCCAGTCCATGCCATCGGAGCGATGGGGCTCCGGGCGGGCTGAAGGAGCGACGGATGGACAGGCGGATCCTTCTCGGCATGGCTGCGGTCCTGCTGGCCGCGAGCGCGGCGCCGGCGGCGGCGCGCGACAACATCGTGGTCGGCGACGGCCGCTGCGACTGCTTCTGCGAGACGGCGAACGCCGGCTCCTACAACACCTACGACAGCGTCGGTTACGGCTGCGGGGCGCTGGAGAACCGGACCTGCAACATCGAGAACCCGCAGACCGGTCTGATCGAGACCGGCCGGCTGTGGGGCTGCTCGCCCGCCAACGGCCAGTCGATCTCGACCGGCACCCTCACCCTCGATCCCGGCACCACGGGTGGCGGCGGGGGCAGCGGCCCGCGGATCCAGCCGGGCCTGATCGGTCCGCTGAACGGCATCCTGCGGCAGTAGCTCGGACGATGCGGGCCGGCAGCGACGCCGGCCCGCTTTCCTGTTCATCACCTCCGGCGTGAACCGGAACCGCCCCATCGGCGACAGAGGCGCTGCCACCGGAGCGATGGGGCTCCGGGCGGGCTGAAGGAGCGACGGATGGACAGGCGGATCCTTGCGAGCATCGCCGCGGCCCTCCTGGCCGCGAGCGCGGCGCCGGCGGCAGCGCTGGACAACGGCGTCACCAGCGACACCCGCTGCCAGTGCTTCTGCGACACCGGAAGCACCGCTTCCTACGACACCTACGACAGCCGCGGATATGGCTGCGGGGCGCTGGAAGGGCGGACCTGCAACATCGAGAACCCGCAGACCGGCCTGATCCAGACCGGCCGGCTGCTCTACTGTTCGCCGCGGAGCAGCCACCCGAACCTGACGGACCGCATCACCGTCAGCCCAGGCAGCAGCGGCGGGAGCGTGCTGCAGGTGCGCCCCGGACTGTCCGGGCCCCTGAGCGGCATCCTGCGGCAGTAGCTGCCGGCAGGGCGGCGCAGGTGCCCGTCCGGAACCATCGGCGACCGTGGAGGTTGGGCCTGAACCGATCCAGGAGGGCCCGATGCTGGAAGGCTTTTTCGCGGTTGTCGTGTTCCTGCTCGACGTCTACGCGATCGCGCGCACCATCGGCAGCGACGCCTCCACCCGGAACAAGGTGATCTGGGTGGTCGCCATCTTCCTGCTGCCGGTGGTCGGCTTCATCGCGTGGCTGCTGTTCGGGCCGAGCGGCGGCGGCCGACGCTACAGCCGCGCCTGATCCCTGCCTTGCCCGGGCGGGAACCTTCCCGCGAACTTTTCGACGTCTCAGGCGCGCCAGGGGGGGCAGCCAGGCGCCCCTCACCGCTCAGGCGCAGCGCAGGCAGCGGACCTGCGAGAAGATGGCGTCGCGGTCGCCCTCCTGCATCGCATAGTCGATCAGCACGCGCAGGGCCTTGCCGGCGTCGGGCAGGTCGTAGGTCGCCGCCATCTCCGCCAGAAAGGCGGCCTGGTCGTCGACGAGTTCGAAGCTGTGGACGGACTTGTCTCCTGCCATCTTGGTCCCCTGCGGCGTGGAATCGGTGCCGCCTGTTTACCCGACCGGCCGGCGCTGCAAAAGGCCGTGCCGCGGGCGGAGGGTGCGGCGCGCCCCGCCAATTGTCGGGCCGTTTAATTACTTTGTCAGATTCGCCTGCCTATGTTCCCCCCGGGCCGGCGCGCTGCACGCACCGGAACTCGGCGAAGGAGCATCGGGTCGGGGGCATGATCGCGGACGAGGAAAGCCTGCAGGCGATTGCAGAGGCGCTCGACAAGATTTCGGACGCCTTCGTCGTCTACGACCGCGACGGCCGCCTCGTCGCCTGCAACCAGACCTTCAAGCAGCTCTACCAGTACACCGACGAGGAGGCGCGGCCGGGCGTGCACTTCAGCGAGCTTGGCCGGCTGGACGTCACCCGCGGCAAGGTCGTCATGGGCGAGGGCAGCGACGTCGAGAGCTACCTTGAGCGCAAGGCGCAGTACCGGCACAGCCTCGAGGGGTCGTTCGTGGTCCAGCTCGCCGACGGCCGCTGGATCCGCGCCACCGACCGGCGCACCCGCTCCGGCGGCTTCGTCAGCATCCAGACCGACGTCACCGACCTGATCCTGGCGCAGCAGGAGCTGCGGGCGGCGAAGGAGCAGGCGGAGCGGGCCAACCGTGCCAAGTCCGAGTTCCTCGCCAACATGAGCCACGAGCTGCGCACTCCGCTCAACGCCATCATCGGCTTCGGCACGGTGCTGGAGCAGGAGCTCTACGGCCGGCACAGCAGCAGCAAGTACAAGGAATACGCCCGCGACATCTGCGAGGCGGGCCGGCACCTGCTGGGCCTGATCAACGACATCCTCGACATCTCGAAGATCGAGTCCGACCGGCTGGAGCTGGAGGAAGGGGTCGTCGATCCGCTGGAGATGAACGAGTGGTGCCGCAGCCTGTTCGACGACCTGGTGCTGCGCTCGGGCGTGGACCTGGTGCTGGCGGTGGAGGGCGAGCCGTTCCTGCTGCTCGGCGACCCGCAGCGGCTGCGCCAGGTCATGGTCAACCTCGTCTCCAACGCAATCAAGTTCACCCCGGCCGGCGGCCGGGTGGCAGTGTGCTGGCGGCTGGTCAACGGCCGGGCCGAGCTGACCGTCGCCGACAGCGGCGTCGGCATCGACCCCGCCTTCCTGCCGCACGTGTTCGAGCCCTTCCGCCAGGGCGACGCCGGCCGCCCGGTGGAGGGCGCCGGCCTGGGACTGGCGCTCGTCAAGCGGTTCGTCGATCTGCACGGCGGCACGGTCGCGATCGCCAGCACCCCCGGCCAGGGCACGCTTGTGACCGCGGAGCTGCCGGCCGAGCGTGTCGCCCTCCCCCGGCAGCAGGCCCGCGCCTGACCAGGCGGCGGCCTGCCGCACCGCGATCCTTGACCGCATGCGCCGCCTCCGCTATACGCCGCGGCCCGCGCCCCGGTGGCGCGACCCCTTTGGTCTTCAACTCCAGCCCGCAGGAGCGGCGACCTTGACAGCGGCAGCAGAGGCCATGGCCGGCGCGGCGGGCGCCGAGGAGCTTCGGTAGCGGGCGGGCACAGCGCCGCCGGCCGCACCGGCGCCTCCCACCGACCCCGCCCGCCGGCGGGGTTTTTTGTTGCCATCGCGGATCCCGACGGAAGCGGCCCGGGCAGGCGGGCCGGAGCGGCGCGCAGGGAGGCGGACATGAGCGGCTATGAACTGATCGAGACCGGCGGCGGGCCGGTGAAGACCTGGGTGAAGAGCGTGCCGGTCGGCGAGGACGCGCTGGTCCAGCTCGGCAATGTCGCACGCCTCCCGTTCATTCACCGCCATGTCGCGTTGATGCCCGACGTGCACTGGGGCATGGGCGCTACCGTGGGCAGCGTGATCCCGACCCGCGGCGCGATCGTGCCGGCGGCGGTGGGAGTGGACATCGGCTGCGGGATGGTGGCGGTGGAGACCACGCTCACCGCCAGCCAGCTCCCTGACAGTCTCGCCCCGCTGCGCGCGGCGATCGAGCGGGCGGTGCCGGTGGGCGGGCCGGGCAAGCGCGGCTCGTGGCTGGAGCCGGGCCGCCGCGGCGCGCCGGCGGCGGTGGAGCGGGCGTGGGCCGGGTTGCAAGCCGGGTGGCGGCGGATCTGCGCGCGCCACCCGAAGCTCGAGAGCGGCTACAGCTGGGAGCAGCTCGGCACGCTCGGCACCGGCAACCACTTCATCGAGCTCTGCCTCGACGAGAACGACCGGCTGTGGGTGATGCTGCACTCCGGCTCGCGCGGGCTGGGCAACCGGATCGGCATGTACTTCATCGCCGCGGCGAAGGAGACGGTGCGCAGGGCCGGCATCGGGCTCGAGGACCAGGCGCTGGCGTGGCTGGACGAGGGCAGCGAGGCCTTCGACGACTACGTCACGGCCGTCGGCTTCGCCCAGGCCTTCGCCGCCGAGAACCGCCGGCAGATGATGGACCGGGTGCTGGGCGTCCTGCGCGAGATGCTGCCGCCGTTCCGCTTCGGCGCGAAGGCGGTGAACTGCCACCACAATTACGTGGCGCGCGAGCGCCACTTCGGCGCGGAGGTGTGGGTCACCCGCAAGGGCGCGGTGCGCGCGGGCAGGGGCGAGCTCGGCATCATCCCCGGCTCGATGGGCGCCCGCTCCTACATCGTGCGCGGGCTGGGCAACCCGGAAAGCTTCGAGAGCTGCTCGCACGGGGCCGGCCGCCGGATGTCGCGCGAGGAGGCGAAGCGCCGCTTCACCCTCGCCGACCACGCCGCCGCCACCGCCGGCATCGAGTGCCGCAAGGACCAGGGCGTGCTGGACGAAACACCCGGCGCCTACAAGGACATCGACGCGGTGATGGCTGCGCAGGCCGACCTGGTGGAGATCGTCCACACCCTGCGCCAGGTGGTGTGCGTGAAGGGGTGACCGGCCGTCACCCCGTCCCTGCCCGGCGACGGGGCCGGCCGCTCAGGCGTAGAACGCGGGCCGCGGCGGCAGGCTGATCGCCTCGCCCTGTCCGGTCTCCAGCGCCCTGCAGCCGGCCTCGGCGACGATGGTGGCGACCATGCCGTCCCAGGCGCTGGCGCCGACCGGCCTGCCGGAGAGGATCGAGTCGCGCCAGCCGCACGCCTGAAGCCGGTAGGCGTCGCGGAAGCGCTGGCGCCAGTCGGGGGCGAAGGCAAAGGCGGTGCCGCCCGCCTGGCGCAGCTCCGACAGGTGCGGCGGCAGCATGGTCAGCGTGCCCCGGTCACAGACCAGCTCGGTGCGGATGTCGTAGCCGTAGCCGCAGTTGACATAGACCTCGATATCCACGAGCTGACCGCGGTCCATCTCCAGCGCGATCAGCAGCGGGTCCTCGAAGGCGGCAGCGCCCGCGGCCGTCGGACGGCTGCGGTGGACGTGGATGCGGGTGATCTCCGCCTCCAGCAGCCAGCGGCAGATGTCGAACTCGTGCACCGCGGCGTTGGTGATGATCATCAGCCCCTTGAAGAAAACCGGCGCCGAGGCGTTGCGGTGGATGCAGTGCAGCAGGCGCGCGTTGCCCAGGCCGCCCTCCGCATGGCGCTGCTTCATGTCCACATAGGCCGGGTCGAAGCGGCGCATGAAGCCGACCTGGACCAGCCGCCGGCCGGCCTTCTGCTCGGCCTCGATCACCTGCTCGCATTCCGCGATCGAGGCAGCCAGCGGCTTCTCGCACAGCACCGGCTTGCCGGCGGCGATGCAGGCGAGGGTGTATTCGGCGTGGGTCTCGTCGGGCGAGGCGACGAGGACGGCATCGACGTCCTCCGCCCCGATCACCGCATGCGGATCGGTCTCCACCCGCGCGCCGCCCGCATTGGCGGCGGAGGCCTCCGCCCGGGCGCGGTCGGGATCGCACACGGCGACCACGCGCATGCCGCCCTGTGCGGCGATGGTCCGCGCGTGATCGGCGCCCATCACGCCGGCGCCGATGACTCCGATCCCCAGGCTCATCCGTTCCTCCCGATTCGCGATGGACGACAATGCCGGAACAGGTAGCCCGGGAGACGCGCGGACGGTAGCGGTGATCGTGCCGCGGGACGCCGACAGCCCGGCTAGCGGAGGCAGCGGCCGGTGGCGGCGTCGTAGAGCCCCCCGGCGATGCGGCACTGCTCCGGCTCGTTATCGTAGGTCTCGCAGGACGCCAGCTCCTCTGCCGTGCCGTAAAGGCAGCCGCGGTCGGTCGCGGCGGACGGCGGCGGCGCGGCACGCTGGCACCCGGCGAGCGCGGCGCCCGCCGCCAGTCCTGCAAGCAGGGCCGTCCATCGTCCTGCGCCCGGCATGGTGCTGCCCTCCCCTTCCCGGCCGGCAGGCAGTGTCGCATCCGGACCGCCGGTCCGGCAACGTCCCGCCGCCGGGCGGTCAGAAGTCGTAGTTCACGCCGATGCGGAAGGCATGGACGGCCAGATCGGCATCGACATGGGCGGGATCGCCCGTCCGCCCGCCGCCGACCATCGTGCCGTCGATGCCCACACTGCCGAAGTCGAGGTAGGAGTACTCACCCCGGATCGACCAGTTGTCGGTGAGGGCATGCTCGACGCCGCCGCCGAGCTGATAGCCCCAGCCTGCCTCCTCGGACGCGTCGAACAGGATATTGCCGCACGGGGCAACATCGCAGGCGTCGAGGAAGCCCACCTTGGCGGTCGAATAGACCGCCCCGCCCTTGCCGTAGAGCAGGGTACGGTCGAAGGCGACTCCCAGCCGGAGGCTGAGGCCCCCGTACAGGCCCTTCTCGATCACGCCGCCCGCGTCATAGGCGACGCCCACCGGATCCACGCCCGGCTGCATCGCCGATCCGTCGAGGCCGAGATAACCGAGCTCGCCCTCGATGCCGACCACGAAGCTGCCGTGCTGCAGGTTGTATCCGCCGTGGATGCCTGCCAGCGGACCGTCCGAGCCGACATCCCAGTTCACGACCGGATAGATCAGGAAGCCGCCGTTGTATTCGGCATCCGTGTATTCGGAGGCGCCCCACGCATGGCCGCCGTGCACGCCAACATATGCGCCCGACCAGTCGTGACCTTCCTGCGACCAGGCGGGAAAGGCGGCCGATGACGCTCCCAGGAGCGCAACGGCGCCGAAAGAAGCGAACAGCGTTCTCATCATTTCCTTTCCAGTACTGAATACTGAACCCCAATCCGGAATGCGCCGCTCGGTTCTTCTTGCCGCACCACGAGAGCGACACCGGCCCCTGGCCGGAGCGGACCGTCATGAGCAGCCGCGAGGACCGGCTTGCGCCCGCAGGAGGCGCCCTCCACCTGCCCGATCAGGCCGCGGTCCAACCCCACTGCTTCGTCGCCCCCGGAAGCACCAGCTCCTCCGCACGCGCGAGACTGAGAACCAGTCTCTACTTATCCGGCACGTCGGATCGCGACCCGCATATCACCGATTGCACCGCAAGGGCAACGATGTCTTGCACGGTCAGACGCGTTTACTTTCGCTTAACTGTCGCCTGACCTGATTTCATCACACGATTGCGGCGCAATTCATCGGGCAGCCGTCACACCCGCGTCAGCACCTGCGGGCGCAGAAAAATGGTTGCCCGCCCCTTGCGCGGCGGAGGCGAATGCGGGGACAGTCGGCGCCGCAGCAGGGAGGAAGAACCGATGTCCGGCCACGACCGCCTCGTTCTCGTCACCGGCGCCACCGGCAAGGTGGGCCGCCACTTCATCGAGCGCTTTCTCGCCGACCCCGATGCCGGTCGCATCCGGGCGCTGTGCCACAACCGCACCCTGCCGCAGACGGACCGGCTGGAGGTGGTGAAGGGCTCGATCGCCGACCGGGCGGTGGCGCAGGCGGCGATGGCCGGCGTGACCCACGTCGTGCATCTCGCCACGTGCAAGGAAACGCCCGAGGACGTAATGGACGTGACGGTGAAGGGGCTGTTCTGGCTGCTGGAGGAGGCGCGGGCCGACCCCAGCTTTCGCCGCTTCGTGCTGATCGGCGGCGATGCCGGCATCGGCCACTTCTTCTACCCGCGCAGCGCACCGGTTACCGAGGACGGGCCGTTCATGGCCTATCCGGGCTGCTACGCCCTTTCCAAGGTGCTGGAGGAGGTGATGCTGCAGCAGTACGGCGTCCAGTACGGGCTGGACGGCTGCTGCCTGCGCGCGCCGTGGATCATGGAGAAGGACGACCTGAAATACGCGCACACCTTCGGCGAGGACGTGTTCGGCGGGCCGCGCTACTGCGATCTGGTGCCGGACGCGAAGGCGCTGGCGGCGGAAGGCGCGGTGCCGGTGCTGCTCGACGCGGCGGGGGTGCCGCTGAAGCGCAACTTCGTCCACGTCGCCGATCTGGTGTCGACGATCCTGATCGCGCTGGACCATCCGGAGGCCCGGCGGGAGACCTTCCACATCTGCATGGACGAGCCGCTCGACTACGGCCGGATGGGCGAATATCTGGCGCGCACGCGCGGGCTCAGGACCGTGCCCGTCCCCTCGCCCTACCACAGCGTGTGGCTGGACAACGCCAAGGCCAGGTTCCGCCTCGGCTGGCGGGCGGAATGGACCCTGGAGCGGATGGTGGACGACGCCTGGGACTACCGGCGGGCGCCCGACGACCCGCGGAAGGTGTGGTATCCCGGCTAGCTACTGGCTGACGTCCTCGACCGGGGCCTCGGGGCCGTTCTTCTTGATCGATTCGATCGCCTTCTTCGCCGAAGCCTTGCTGCTGTAGCCCTCGGTCGAGAAGATCACCTCGGCGTTGTACCGGAAGCGGGCGCGATACTCCCCCGCCTTGTCCTTGTAGATCTCGAACTTGTGCGCCATCGCTGCCTCCCTGCGCGTTATTCTGTCGCAGGCATCATCATCCGTCCATGCGGCGGCAGGCAAGCGCGAAGAATGGAGTTCAGTATCCCGCATCGGGAAGGCCGGCCTCGGCAGCCTGCATCTGCTGGCGGATGGCGAGGTTGCGCACGGCGCGCTGCAGCTTGTCGAAGGCGCGGACCTCGATCTGGCGCACCCGCTCGCGGCTGATGCCGAACTCCTTCGACAGGTCCTCGAGGGTCATCGGCTCGTCGGTGAGGCGGCGCTTCATGATGATATGGCGCTCGCGCTCGGTGAGGTTGGCCAGCGCCGCCTGCAGCATCGCGCGCCGCTGGTCGAGCTCCTGCCGGCGGGCGAGCTCGGTCTCCTGGTCGTCCGATTCGTCGACCAGCCAGTCCTGCCACTCGCCCTCGGCGTCGGCACGGAGCGGCGCGTTCAGCGAATGGTCGGGGGCGGCGAGGCGGCGGTTCATGTTCACCACCTCTTCCTCCGACACGTTCAGCTTGGTGGCGATCTTCTTCACCCGCTCGGGCGAGAGGTCGCCCTCCTCGTAGGCGCGCATCTGGCCCTTCAGCTTGCGCAGGTTGAAGAAGAGCTTCTTCTGCGCCGCCGTGGTACCCATCTTCACCAGCGACCACGAGTGCAGGATGTATTCCTGGATGGCGGCGCGGATCCACCACATGGCGTAGGTGGCCAGCCGGAAGCCCCGCTCCGGCTCGAACCGCTTCACCGCCTGCATCATGCCGAGGTTGCCCTCGGAGATCAGCTCCGCCAGCGGCAGGCCGTAGCCGCGGTAGCCCATGGCGATCTTGGCGACCAGGCGCAGATGGCTGGTCACCAGCTTGTGCGCGGCCTCGGTGTCGCCATGCTCGCGCCAGCGCTTGGCGAGCATGTACTCCTCCTCGGCGTCGAGCATCGGGAACTGCCGGATCTCGTGCAGGTAGCGGCTGAGGTTGCCCTCGGCCGTCAGCGCCGGCAGGTTCTCCGTCGCGCGCTGAAAGTCCTGTTCCGTCGTGTCCGACATACCGCCTTCCCTTCTTCCCCTCATGCGTCCGGTGTCGTCACGTCACCGGACCGCCCCTGCAGGCACAGCGCCGGCCGCGCCCGCCGGTTCCCCGCTCAGCCGCGCTCCAGCGCCGCGATCAGGGCCTGCATATCGGCGGGCTCCGGCCGGGCGAAGTCAAGCCGCTCCCCCGTCACCGGATGGACGAAGCCCAGCGTCCGCGCGTGCAGCGCCTGCCGCCCGAACGCCTCCACCGCGGCCAGCGCCTCCGGCGAGGCCAGCGCCCGGCGCCGCCGGTCGGCGCGGCCGTAGACAGGGTCGCCGACCAGCGGATGGCCGGTCTGGGTCATGTGCACCCTGATCTGGTGGGTGCGGCCGGTGAGCAGCCGGCAGGAGACCAGCGCATGGACCGGCCCCAGCCTCCGCTCCACCCGGTAGAGCGTGGTCGCCGGGCGGCCGCCGCGCGCCAGCACCGCCATCTTCTGGCGATTGTGCGGGCTGCGGCCGATGGCGCCCTCGATCCGTCCCTCCGCCGGCACCGGCACGCCCCACACCACCGCGACGTACTGGCGGTCCACGGTGCGGGCGGAGAACTGCGCGACCAGCCCCTGGTGGGCCGGGTCGGTCTTGGCGACGACCATCAGGCCGGACGTGTCCTTGTCCAGCCGGTGAACGATTCCCGGCCGGCGGACGCCTCCGATCCCCGACAGGGAGCCGGCGCAATGGGCGAGCAGCGCATTGACCAGCGTGCGATCCGGATTGCCCGGCGCGGGATGCACCACCAGCCCCGCCGGCTTGTCGACCACGATCAGGTGCTCGTCCTCGTAGATGACGTCAAGGGCGGCGGCCTGGGCCACCGGGCGGTCGTCCACCGGGGCCGGCACCGCGATGCGGAAGCATTCCCCCGCCCTTACCCGGCAGGCTACGTCGCCGGCCGGACACCCGGCAGTGACGGCGGTCACGTGGCCGGCGGCGATCAGCGCCTGGATCCGGCTGCGCGAAAGCCCGGGCACCGCGGCCGCCAGCGCGCGGTCCAGCCGCTCGCCGGCCCGCTCCTCCGGGATCACGACCACCAGCTCCTCCGGCCCCGCCGCCGGTTCGGGGTTTCCAATAGCCGACGGTGTGCTATGCGTCATCGCCGAACGTCGAACCGTGCGGACCGCCGATGCGTGCCCTCAAGATCTCCGTCATTGCCATGGGCGTACTGCTGGTCGCCGGCCTCGTCGTGGTGGTCGTCACCCTGATCGACCGGGCGTCGCGGCTGGGCGAGGGCGAAGCCGCGCCCACGCAGACGATCGCGGAGCGGCTGGAGCTCGCGCCCGGCGACCGGATCGCCAGCGCGACCCTCGACGGGTTCCGCGCGCTGCTGATCGTCGACCGCAGGGCCGGCCACCAGGACGTGCTGGTGGTCGACACCCGCACCGGGCTGGTGACCCTCACCCTCAGCGGCGCCGCTGCCCCCGGCGCGGACGCGGCCGGGGATGCGGCCACGGGTACGGAACGATAGGCCTTCGGAGCAGCCGACATGAACTTCTGCAGCGACAACGTCACCCCGGCCGCAGAGGCCGTGATCGACGCGGTGATCGAGGCCAACATGGGCCCGTCGATGCCCTATGGCAACGATCCGACCACCGCGCGCGCCGCGGCCGCCATCCTGGAGGCGTTCGCGCTCGCCCCGGATGCCGGCGAGGTGCACCTGCTGGGGACCGGCACCGCCGCCAACGGGCTGGCGCTCGCCCAGGTGACTCCGCCCTACGGTGCCGTGATCTGCCATGCGGCCTCCCACGTCAACACCTCCGAATGCGGCGGGCCGGAACTGCATACGGGCGGCGCCAAGCTGCTCGGGCTGCCGGGGCGCCTGGGCAAGCTGCTGCCGGAAGAGGTGATGGCGGTGATCGACCGCCACGCCGACCGCGACCCGCACCACAGCCCGCCGCGGGCGCTGTCGCTGACCAACGCCACCGAGACGGGCCAGGTCTACACGCCGGACGAGGTGCGGGCCCTGGCCGAGGTCGCCCATGCCGGCGGCCTCGCCGTGCACATGGACGGCGCGCGCTTCGCCAACGCGGTCGCCGCCCTCGGCTGCGACCCCGCCGATCTCACCTGGCGCGCCGGCGTGGACATCATGTCCTTCGGCGGCACCAAGAACGGCTGCATCGCGGCGGAGGCGGTGGTGATCTTCAACCGCGACATCGCCCGCGACTTCTCCTTCCGCATCAAGCGGGCCGGCCACGTGTGGTCGAAGAGCCGGTTCATCGCAGCCCAGTACCTCGGCTACCTGAAGGACGGCAACTGGCTCCGCTACGCCGGGCATGCCAATGCCATGGCGGCGCGGCTGGCCCAGGGGCTGACGGCGCTGCCCGGCTGCCGGCTGCTCTATCCGGTCGAGGCGAACCTGCTGTTCGCGGTCCTGCCGGCGCCGGTGCGGACGCGGCTGCGGGAAGCCGGCTACGCCTTCTACGACATGCCGACGCTGGCCGACGACGCCGTCCGCCTGGTGACCGCGCACGACACCCGGCCCGAGGACGTGGACGGTTTCCTCGCCACCGCCCGCGCCGCCGTCCGGCCGGATGCGGCATAGCGCGCCCGGCCGCCCCGTCCTTTCGCCCTTGATCTCGGCGTGGGGGATCGCCTATATCCAACCCCACGCGCCATTGGTCCCCTTCGTCTAGTGGCCTAGGACATCGCCCTCTCACGGCGAAAACAGGGGTTCGAGTCCCCTAGGGGACGCCATTTCCACCCAGCGACGGATCGGAAACGGAGTCTCGGACGTCGTCCGCAGGCGCAGTGTCGGCTGAGCCAAGACGGACGCAGTCCGAGGCGTGCCCGTATGGAGCACTCCGACAGATCCGTTCCGAAATCAGATCACCTGTCTCGGTCCTGCGCAGTCTGACGCCCATCTGGGCTGTTCCACGATCCAGCTCACCTCCCGACGTACGTCGTTCTCGGCCTCCTCCACCGCCTCCCTCAATTCATGAACGGCGTTGCGGGCCACGTCGTCCCCCAGTCGCAGCATCACCTCGAGGATGTGGGAAAGAACCCCGCCCAGGTCCAAATTCCCGTCGTTGTGCGAAATGTCCGTCTCCCCGCTCTCCTGTCCCACTGAGCAAGTGGCGGAGATTGGGAAAGGCGTCGTGCGCCGCAAACCGAAGTGTCCCCTCTCGGGGGGATCCAGAATTGGCTGATCAGCCGGCGAAGAAGGGACGCGCCGTGTCAATCGCCCGCCTCACCCCCGCGTGCCGCGGCCGTCGGGCTGGGCGGGGGCGGTGGCGATGGCGTGGCCGGAGACCTCGGAGCCGGCGTTTCCGTCGAGCCGCGCGACGATGAGGACCGCGGAGGCTGACAGCGCCGCGACGGCGAGGAAGCCGACGGCGAAATCGGCGGCGACCAGCTCCTCCGCGCCCCGGACCAGCATGGAAGCCTCGAGGACGAGGGCGGCGAAGGCCACGCCGACGGAAAGGGACACCTGCTGCGCGACCGCGGCGAAGGAGGTGGCGCGGCTCATCAGCCGGGAATCGACGTCGGCATAGCCGAGCGCGTTCAGGCTGGTGAACTGCAGCGAGCGGAAGAAGCCGCCGGCGAGCAGCACTGCCAGCACCACCGCATGCGGCGTCTCCGCCGTGAACAGCGCGATCACGCCCAGCAGCGCCGCGCTGACCAGCGTGTTCACCACCAGCACCCGGCGGAAACCGAAGCGGCGGAGCACCGGCGCGGCGGTGAGCTTCATCAGCAGCGCCCCCGCCGCCGCGGCGAAGGTGAGCGAGCCGGAGGCGAAGGGGCTGAGCCCGAAGCCGACCTGCAGCATCAGCGGCAGCAGGAACGGAATCGCGCCGACGCCGATGCGGGACAGGGTGCCGGCGGCAACCGCGATGCGGAAGGTCGGGATGCGCAGCAGGCCGAGATCGACCAGCGGGTGGGGCGTCCGCCGGGCGTGGGCGACATAGGCGGCGACCAGCGCGAGCCCGGCACCAATGAGCCCGGCCTGCACGGCCGGGGCGACGATCGCGCGCCCGATCACGCTGAGCCCGAAGATCAGCGACGACAGCCCGAGCCCGGACAGGGCGAAGCCGACCCAGTCCAGCGGGCGGCGCTC
Source organism: uncultured Alphaproteobacteria bacterium (assembly GCA_937988735.1). Lineage (GTDB taxonomy): Bacteria > Pseudomonadota > Alphaproteobacteria > CALKHQ01 > CALKHQ01 > CALKHQ01. The sequence goes on along the minus strand of CALKHQ010000337.1, from coordinate 30,493 downwards.
GGCCTCCTTCACCTGCGGCACCAGGAGCCCCGCCAGCACGATGCCGGCGACGCCGATCGGCACATTGAGCCAGAAGATCCAGCGCCAGTGGTAGTAGGTGGTGATGAACCCGCCGACCGGCGGGCCGAGCAGCGGCGCAATCAGCGCCGGGATGGTGAGCCACGCCATCGCGTTCACCAGCTCGCGCTTCGCGACCACGCGCAGGATTATGAGCCGCCCCACCGGCACCATCATCGCCCCCCCCACGCCCTGGCCGAAGCGGGCGGCCACCAGCCCGGCCAGGTCGTCCGCCAGCGCGCAGCCGATCGAGGCGAGGGTGAACACCGCGATCGCCGCCTGGAACACCGAGCGCGCACCGAACCGGTCGGCGCACCAGCCCGAGACCGGGATGAAGATCGCGAGCGACAGCAGATAGGCGGTGAAGGCGAGCTTGAGGATGATCGGATCGACCGCCAGGTCGGCGGCAATCGCCGGCAGCGAGGTCGCGATCACCGTGCCGTCCAGGTTCTCCATGAACAGTGCGGCAGCGATGACGAGCGTGATGACGCGGACGTTGGCCATGGTCGGATGGCCGGTCAGCGGTCCGCGCCCACCGGCGGTCTCAGGCGTCCGGCGGCCAACGGTCGGTATCGCGGTCGGGGTGCTGCCGGCTCTTCAGCAGCGCGAGCCGTTCCGGCGGCACGTCGTCCTCCGTCGCGGTCGCGGGGAGCCGCGGCAGCGCGGCGAAGAACGGCACCCGGCTCTCCGCCCCTATCTGGCGCCCGGGCACGACATCCTGCGGCCGGTCGAGACTGCCGAGGGCGATGTCGATCCGGTCGCCGTCGAGGTCGCGGATGCTGAGCGGCGTGCCGCAATCGCCGCAGAAGCCGCGCTCGGCCGCTGCCGAGCTCCTGAACGTCTTCGCCCGGCCGCGCGTCCAGGCGAAGTCGGCGAGCGGCACCGAGGCCAGCGGCGCGAAGTAGGACCCGAACGCTTTCTGGCACATCCGGCAATGGCAGATGTGCGGGCCCTGCGGCGGCGCGTAGAGGGCGTAGCGAACGGCCCCGCACTGGCAGCCGCCGGTCATCACGGGCGTCCGGGCGGCGGTCATCGGCGCCCTCCCGCTAGCTGCGCGGCGGCCATTCGGCCGTGTCGTGGTCGGGGTGCTGGCGGCTCTTCAGCAGGGCAAGCCGCTCCGGCGGCGTGTCCTCCTCGGTGGTGGAGGATTTCAGCGTCGGCAGGGCCGCGAAGAAGGGCACCACGCTCTCCACGCCATACTGGTGCTCCGGCGCCACCCGTTCGGGATGATCGAGGCTGCCGAGGGAGATCGCAATGCGTTCCCCGTCGGTGTAGCGGAAGCTGAGCGGTGTGCCGCAGTCGCCGCAGAAGCCGCGCTCGACCACCGACGAGCTGTTGAACACCCTGGGCCGGCCGCGGGTCCAGGCGAAGTCGGCAAGCGCCACCCCGGCCAGCGGCGCGAAATAGGAACCGAACGCCTTCTGGCACATCCGGCAGTGGCAGATGTGGGGACCCGAGGGCTCGGCGTACAGCGCGTAGCGGACCGCACCGCACTGGCAGCCACCGGTCATCACCGGCGCGCGCGACTGGCTCATCCTGCTGTCCTCCCGGCGGGGTCATCGTCCGGCATCGGCAACAGTCCTTTTCCTCGCGCAACACTGTCGCGCATCCGGCCGTCACCATATCGTCGGAATGCCAACACTACACGGGAAGGCGCCATGCTGACACTCCGCAAGAGCGATGCGCGCGGCCGGGCCGACTTCGGCTGGCTGAAGGCGCGCCACAGCTTCTCCTTCGGGCAGTACCACGACCCGAACCATATGGGCTTCCGGGCGCTCCGCGTCATCAACGAGGACCGGATGGCGCCCAATGCGGGCTTTCCCGACCACGGCCACCGCGACATGGAGATCATCACCTATGTGCTGGAGGGCGCGGTGGCCCATCGCGACAGCATGGGCAACGGCGCGGTGATCCGGCCCGGCGAGGTGCAGGTGATGTCGGCCGGCACCGGCGTGGTGCACAGCGAGTACAACCACGCCCCGGAGGAGACCCACCTGCTGCAGATCTGGATCGAGACCGATCGCAAGGGTCACCCGCCGCGGTACGAGCAGAAGAAGTTCCCTGGCACGGGCAAGCTGAACCAGCTGCGTCTGGTGGTGTCGCCCGACGGTCGCGGCGGGTCGCTGATGATCCACCAGGACGCGCTGATCTATGCCGCGGACCTGGTGCCGGGCGCGGAGCTGACCCATGGGCTGGCGCCCGACCGGCACGCATGGGTGCAAGTCGCCCGCGGCGCGGTCAGCGTCAACGGCACGGCGATGGAGGCCGGCGACGGCGCCGCGATCAGCGACGTCGACGAGATCAGGATCGCCGGCGCGGGCGACGAGCCGGCAGAGATCCTGCTGTTCGACCTGGCCTAGAAGCAGAACCGCCGCCCCGGTTGCCCGGGGCGGCGGCTTCGATCCGGGAGACCCGGCAGAGGCCCTATTCGGCCGCCTGCGGCATCTTCGCCGCCTGCAGCGCCCGCCAGATCGCGTGCGGCGTCGCCGGCATGTCGATGCGGGTGACGCCCTGGTCGATCAGGGCGTCCAGGATCGCGTTGATCACCGCGGGCGGCGCACCGATCGCGCCCGCCTCGCCGCAGCCCTTGATCCCCAGCGGGTTGGTCGTGCAGGGGATCTCGTTCCAGCGGAAGGAGATGGTCGGGCTGTAGTCGGCCCGCGGCATGCCGTAGTCCATGAACGAGCCGGTCACGAGCTGGCCGTCCTCGCTGTAGACCGCGCCCTCGTAGAGGGCCTGGCCGATGCCCTGGCCGACGCCGCCGTGAACCTGGCCGGTGAGCAGCGTCGGGTTGATGACCTTACCGAAGTCGTCGACGATCGTATAGCGCACGATCTCGGTCTGCCCGCTCTCGGGGTCGATCTCGACCTCGCAGATGTGGCAGCCGTTGGGGAAGGTCGCCGCGTCCGGCGCGAACTCGGCATAGGCGCTGAGCAGGCTGTCCGGCCCGTCGTGCTTCTGCCGCCAGGCGCGGGCGACGGCGTAGATGTCCACCGTCCGGTCGGTGCCGGCGATGACGTACTGGCCGTCGCGGAACTCGATGTCGGCCTCGGCGGCCTCCAGCAGCTCCGCGGCCATCGCCTTGCCCTTCTCGATGATGGCGTCGGAAGCCATCTGCGCGGAGACGCCGCCCACCGGAACCGAGCGCGAGCCGCCGGTGAAGCTGCCCGTCTTCATCCAGCTGGTGTCGCCCTGCTTCACGTTCACCTTCTCGAACGGCACGCCCAGCCGGTCGGCGATGATCTGCGAGTAGGCGGTCTCGTGACCCTGGCCGTTGGACTGGGTGGTGATGATCGCGGTGACGGTGTCGTCCTCCTCGAACCGCAGCAGCGCGGGCACGCTCGGCGCACCGCCGCAGATCTCGATGTAGTAGGACATGCCGATGCCGCGCAGCTTGCCCCGCCGCGCCGCCTCCGCCTTGCGGGCCGGGAACCCGTCCCAGTCGGCGTCGGCCATCGCGTCGCGCATGTTGCGCTCGAAATCGCCGCTGTCGTAGGTGAGCCCGAGCACCGAGGTGTAGGGCATCTGCGACGCCTTGACGAAGTTGCGCCGCCGGATCTCCGCCGGCCCCAGCCCCGTCTCGCGCCCGATCTTGTCCACCAGCCGCTCGATCATGTAGGCGGCCTCCGGCCGGCCGGCGCCGCGGTAGGCGTCGGTGGGCACGGTGTGGGTGAACACGCCGGTCACGTGCACGAACGCCGCCGGAATGTCATAGACGCCGATGTGCATGCCCTTGCCGGCGCCGGTCGGGATGTAGGGCGCGAAGTTGGAGAGGTAGCCGCCCATGTTGGCAAGCGTCTCCGCCTTCAGGCCGATGATCCGGCAGTCCTTGTCGAGGGCCGCGGACACGGTGGTGATGTGGTCGCGCGCCTGCGCGTCCGACATGAAGGAGTCGGAGCGGTCGTTCACCCACTTCACCGGCCGGCCCAGCCGCTTCGACGCCCACAGCACGGCGACCGATTCCGGATAGAGGAAGATCTTCATGCCGAAGCCGCCGCCGACGTCGGGGCACAGCACGCGCACCTTGTCCGGGTCCACGCCCTTCAGATAGGTGCTGAGCAGCATGTCCTTGTTGGAGTGGGCGCCCTGGGAGGAGTTGTAGAGGGTCCAGGTGTCGTCCGCCGGATTGTAGTGGCCGATCGAGCCGCGCGGCTCCATCGAGTTCGCCACGACGCGGTTGTTGATCAGCTCCAGCGTGACGATGCGGTCGGCCTTCGCGAAGGCGGCTTCGGTGGCCTGCTCGTCGCCGTCGATCCACTCGAAGGCGATGTTGCCCGGCGCCTCGTCCCAGACCTGCGGCGCACCCGGCTTCAGCGCGTCACGCATGCTGACCACCGCCGGCTGCGGATCGTAGTCGACCTGGATCAGCTCCAGCGCGTCGCGGGCCTGCGCCACCGTCTCGGCGATCACCATCGCCACCGCGGTTCCGACATGGCGCACGTGCGTGCCTTCGAGAATCGGGCGCGGCGGCATCTTCTGCGTCGTGCCGGGCTTGGGCTTCACCTCGGCCATGCAGGGAATCGGCGGGACGCCATCGGCTTCGGCGTCGGCAGCCGTGAGCACCGCGATCACGCCGGGCGCCTGAAGCGCCTCGCTGACGTCGATGCTGTTGATCTTCGCGCTGGCGTGCGGCGAGCGCAGGAAGACCGCATGCGCCTGTCCCGGAAGCTTGATGTCGTCGAGATAGCGGCCGGTGCCGGTAAGGAAGCGCTGGTCTTCCTTGCGTTGCACGGCCTGTCCAACACCGAATTTCACCTTCAGACCTCCTCCGTTGGCGTCGAGCGCATGCGCTGTGATGATTGGCCGCGAAGCCGGGCAAACAGCCGATGCGGCATGGCGGCACGATCCGATGGATCGCTATGGATTGCAAGGGGCGAGCCTAGATCGGCCGGGCGCGGCAAATCAACGGCCGACAAACGGGATGCGACCGTCGTTCCGGGCGCACATCACGGAAACGGCCGCAGGCAGTGAACCGCCAGCAGCGACGAAGCGACCCACGGGCTGTCCGGCGCCCTGCGCGCCATTGCCCTCCCCTCACAGCCCGGGATCCTCCGATGAAAGCGCTGATTGCCTCCGGCGTTGCGGCCGTCCTCCTGTCCGGCACCGCCCTTGCCGACCCCGATGCCCCCGTCATGATGGACCTGGATCCGATGATGACCGTGCCGATGGAAATCGGCGCCGGCTTCTGCCAGGACCTGGAACTGGCCGAGGCCCATGTCGCCGTCGAGGGGCCGGTCGGCGTGACCACGGTTCCGATGACCCGCACCGGCCCGCACAGCTTCGCGATCGCGCAGCAGGCCGGGTGGCCGGCGACCGGGCATTTCCGGCTGATCTGGGCGCCGGCGGCCGATGCGCCGGAGAACCTGATGACCGCGGTGGACGTGACGCCCGACCTGGTGCTGCTCGACGGCCTGCCGGTTGCCGAGGCCTTCGCCGGCGGCCATGGCGTTGCCACCGCGATCCGCGACGTGCCGCTGGCGCCTGGCAGCCGCGAGGTGACCGTGATGCTGGGCTGGATTCCGGAAGGCAGCACCTGCGCCCACGCGGCGGTGCCGGCAACGCTGACCGTCACCGCCGACGCCGGGATCCGGCCGATCGACACCGGCATCGGCAACGGCGCGCTGCCCGGAGCCGCGGGCATGCCCGCCATCGCGCCCGTGCACTGAGGCGGCGACCGCGCGGCACCGGGACCCCGCTGGCCGGCGCTGCAATTCGTTACAAACTGTCACTTGCAGGCAGCGTTGGTGACACTGATTTCATCGTCCATTAAACCGTCTGCGCCACAATCGGCGCATGATGAATGCGCTGCAGAAAGCACAAAACGCGCTCCGGCGTCGCCTGCCCGAGCGCGCGTTCTCTCCCCGGGCGGTCACGGGGCGGGCGCCCCGGTCCCGGCTCGGGGGCCTGGCGGCCGGGGCCTTCGCCGCGGCAACGATGCTGTCCGCTGCCGCCGGTGCCGGCGCGGTCGACCTGTCGGGGATGGCGCCACCGCTGTTCGGCGCGCCCGGCATGCCCAGCACCGACCTGTCCCCGTTCACCAAGTGGACGCACGTGCTGAGCGCCCATGACGCCGAGCGGGCGCGGATGCACCAGGAATGCGCCCCGGGCGATAGCTGCAAGCTCCAGCAGTGGGGCGTGTTCATCGAAAGCCTGCGCGGCCTGGACCGGTGGAGCCAGATCGTCGAGGTCAACCGGCGGATGAACAGCGCCCGCTACATTGAGGACATCGACAACTACGGCGTCACCGACTACTGGGCGACGCCGGGCGAGTTCTTCGACCGCAGCGGCGACTGCGAGGACTATGCGATCGCCAAGTTCATGACGCTGCGCCAGCTCGGCTTCTCCAACGAGGAGATGCGCATCGCGATCGTGCATGACACCAACCTCAACCTCGTGCACGCGGTGCTGGTGATCTATCACGAGGGCGTCGCCTATCTGCTGGACAACCAGATCGAGCAGGTGGTGCGCGTCGACTCCATCCGCCACTACCGGCCGTACTACAGCGTCAACGAGACGATGTGGTGGCGCCACAGCTGACGGGGCGCAGCGTCTGTCCCCGCGGCAGCGGGCGTCCGCAGTGTCTCAGGGCGTGATCGACGGCGCGCGGAACACGTCCGGGTTGGCGACGTCGGCGGTGTAGGCGAGCCGCAGGATCGGCGGTGCGTCCGCCGGCGCCTCCGGGTCGCGGCGCGGCAGTGCGCTGAGGGCGAGGCCCCCGCCCTCGGCATCGCGCGCATAGAACAGCAGGTTGCTGCCGTCGACGAAGGCCACCGGGGCCGGCCCGCCCTCCGACACGTATCCCTGCTCGCCGAAGTAGCCCATCAGCAGCGCGGCAGCCGCCTCCAGGTCCACCGTCTGCACTGACGGGTCGATGTCGAGTCCCCACAGCACGGTCACCTGGATCAGGCGGCCGCCCCGGCCGAGCACGTAGCTGACCCGCGCCCGGCCCGCGTCCGGAATCAGGTCGTCCACCGCGATCGACAGCACGGTGGTCTGCTCGAGGTCGTTGCGGGTGCGGACGACATCGTCGCCGGCCAGCCCGAAATCCCGGTAGATGGCGCGGCGCACCGCGCTTTCGTCATCGCCGAAGGCGGCGGAGCGGAAGCCGGAGATGCGGGGCGCAGGCGCCTCCGCCCCGGCGTCGGGCGCTTCCGCGCCGGATACCGGCGCGTCGCCGGGCACCGTCGCCCGGCCCGGCGCCGGCAGGACGACCGCCAGCGCCAGGATCAGCGCGCCGGCCGCCCGCCGCACACCCGTCACCCGCTCAGAACCGCGCAATGACGCTGAGGTAGCCGCGGGTGTCACTCAGGCCGAGGTTCTCGATGTTGTTGTCGTTCGCGCCCAGGCGATGGGCGATCTCCAGGTTCAGCGAGATGTCGTCCAGCAGGTTCATCCGCACGCCGGCACCGATCGAATGCAGCGTGTCCTGGGCCGGGATGCCGCTGTTCTCCGGCTGGTCCACGTTCCACACGATGCCCGCGTCGTAGAAGCCGTAGAGCTGGTAGCTGTCGACGAAGCCGAGGTAGTTGTCGAGCGACCGGCCGTACTGCAGCTCCAGCTTCGCCGACAGCCCGTGGTCGCCGATGATCTCGGAGCTGTTGAAGCCGCGGCCGACACTGGGGCCGCCGACGCCGAACTCCTCGCTCGCCAGCAGCGCGCCGCTCGCGACCTGGCCCTGCGCGGCGACGAGCAGGTTGAGGCCCGGCGCGATTCGCTGCAGCCGCTGCAGGTCGATCTGCAGCTTGGTGAAGGTGCCGCTGCCTTCCTCCCGCGACTTCGCCGGATCGTCGGACTCGCTGGCGCCGAGGATCGGCAGCCCCTGGCTGATCGTGCCGCGGATCAGGTTCACACCCAGGAGGTCGTCGACGAAGTCGTAGGTGGCCGACGCCCGCAGGACGCGGAGATCGTCGTCGCTGAGGTCGACGCCGAAGGTGGTGGACTTGAAGTGGTTCCACTCGAACCGGCCGGAGACGAACAGGTTCTCGGTGCGCGACCGGATCACCGGATGGGTTCCCTCGAGCACGAAGCGCCAGGAGCGGCTGTCCACATCGGCGTCGGACAGGATGTCGCCGGGCTCGGAGAAGGAGGTCGAGGCACGGCCCGTGATGGTAGTGCCCTCGGTGCCCACCGGCATCGTGGCCGCGAACTCGGCGAAGGCGAGCTCGCTGAAGTCGGAGGAGGTGGCAACGGTGAGGTTGAACTCCTCGTAGAAGCCGAGCAGCGAGTTCAGGCCGACGCCCGCGGTGCCGATCCACTCGCCGACGAACCGCGACCCGCGGTTGTCGATGGCGGCGAAGCCGTCGACGTAGTCGTGCTCCATCACGATGGTGAGGTCGGAAGCGCCCGGCGTGTCCTGCGACGGCGAGAGCACGCCGCGGGCGTCGGCCCCGGCGAGGTCGCCCGCCAGCAGCAGGTAGCGCTCGAGATCGGCCGCGTTCAGCGGACGCGCTGCCGCGATCTTCGCGCCATAGGCCTCCAGCAGCGACCGGTCGCCGCCGACGTCGCCCTCGATCGTGACGTTGGCGATGTAGCCCTCGACCGCCTGCAGCGTCACCGTCCCGCCGACGATGTCCTGCGGCGGCACCACCACGCGGGACAGGATGTAGCCGTTGTTGCGGTAGAGCGCGGTCGCCTGGTTGGCGATCGCGAAGATGTCCGCCAGCGACACCGACTGGCCGATACGGTCGGCGAACAGCGGCTGGAAATCGGCCTGCGAGAAGACGGTGGAGCCCTCGACCACCACCCCGTTCAGCACGAAGGTCTGAAGCTCGGCCCCTTCCGGCGCCTCCAGCTCCGGCGAATCCGGCCGCTCCTCCGGCCGCGACAGCGGCTCGGGAAGGCCGGGCTGGAACTGCTCGTCGATGCGGCCAGGGTCGGCAGGGCCCGGCAGCGCGTCGATCGGCTGTGCCATGACGGCGCCGGCGTAGCCGGCCATCACCGCGGCGACGAGCGCCGCGAGAAGGGTATCATGCTTCATCTCGCCCCAGCCCCTGCGCCGGCCGATCAGCGGCGCAGGACTCCGCTCCCTCGCCAGGCCGGCATTTTCCATTAAATCGCGGTTACCTTGTTTGATGACTCGCGTCTTTGTCAATCGCGCCAGTGGCATATCCCGACAGCCTGTTGCGACAGGGCAACATGCTAAGCCATTGATTTGAATGCGATACCTTGCAGCGAGGTCCATGATGCGTTGCCTGGCGGCCACGGTTGTACGGCGCCGGAACGGTCATTGGGCCCGCTCGCCCTGAGCCGCCGCCGCACGCGCGGCGAGCGCGAACATCGTGGCGTCGTCGAACGCGCCGGTGGCAAGCAGCCCCGAGTCGGTCTGGAACGCCTGCAGCGCCGCCCCCGTCCGCGGCCCGAAGATGCCGTCGACGGGGCCGGGCTGGTAGCCGATCGCCGTCAGCAGGCGCTGCGCCTCCGCCACCGTCGCCGACGGGGCGGACTCGAACAGGAGCGCGCCGCCGAGTGCGGACAGCAGCAGGCGCCCGTCGGCGAGCCGCACGATGGTCGCCGCCAGCGCGCCGTCGCAGGTGACCATCAGCGTCGTCAGCGGTGAGGTGTCGTCGGCCGCCAGGGCGCCATAGGGCAGCGCCCCGGCCATCGACGCCGACAGCGCGGCGCCGCTGGTGGTGCCGGAGACGAAGGCGGGGCGCGGGCAGCTCGCGCGGCCGGGCATGGCAAAGCTGCGCTCGCCGATGGTCAGGCGGGCGCCGATCAGCCCGGGCAGGAATTCCGGACTGGCCGGCCAGCTCGGATGGTCGGCCGGCGCGACATAGGCGATCGCCGTCCAGCTGCCGGAAAAGGGAGGAACGCGCCCGGCCACGCCGGCAAGGCGGTTGAACCGCTCCACTGCCGCCGGCTCCCCGCTCTGCGCGGCAAGAAACAGCCAGCGCAACGCCGCGTTCAGGTCCTGAGGCACATCCTCGCCGCGGGCGTGGATCGCGGCCAGCGAGCGCATGGCATCGACGTCGCCAAGGTCCGCAGCCCGCTCGTAGAGCGCCATCGCCCGCGCGACATCGCGGTCCACGCCGTCGCCGTTGAAATACTGCGAGGCGAGCGCGTAGAGGGCATAGCGGTCGGGGTCGGGCTCGCGCACGGCGCGCTCGAACCAGCCGGCAGCGGCGGCGCTGTCGGCCCCCCGCCCGAGGCCCCGCAGCAGCATCTCGCCGAGAAGGAACTGCGCCCGCCGGTCGCCCGCCTCCGCCTCCGGCTCGAGCTGGCTCCACGCCTCGGCGTAGTCGCCGGCCTGGAAGGCGGCATAGCCGGCGGCGAAATCGGCTTGCGCCGGCGCGGCGAGGTGGCACAACGCCAGCACGAGCCCGAGTGCGCGACCGATGCCCCTCACCGGCTCTCCTCGGCCGCGTCCGCCACCGGCTCCACCCCCGGCGGCGACGCGTCCTCGTTGGCCGCCGGGGTCGCGCGCGGGTCGAGCTCCACCGCCACCGGGGTCGCGATCACCGGCGTGGGCACGAACGGCACCGTCTCTTCCACCGTCGGCCGCCGGCTCATCCGCCAGCCGGCATAGGCGGCCGTCAGCGCCAGCAGCACGGTCGTCGACAGCCACAGTGCCGGCGGCCCCAGCAGCTCCATCGCGCTCGAACCGATGATCGGGCCGAAGATGGTGCCCGCACCCCACGCCATCAGCAGGCCGCCGGCTACGCCCGTCGATTCGCCCGGCTTGGCGAAGTCGTTGGCATGGGCAACGCACAGCGGATAGAGCACGTACTGCACCGACATGCAGGCGCAGGTGACGACCAGCAGCCAGACGAAGGGCGGGGCGTTGTCGCTGGTCCAGGCGAGGAAGAAGATGGCGAGCGCCAGCGCCGCCCCGACAGCGTTGCCCGCGAGGATCAGGATGCGGCGGTCCATCCGGTCGGACAGCAGGCCGATCGGAAACTGCAGCAGCAGCCCGGCGATGACGCCGAAACCCATGAACAGCGACACCTGATCGACGTCGAGCCCGACCGCCTGGGCGAACACCGGTCCCATCGAGCCGAAACCGCCGGTGGAAATGCCGACGGTGATGGCGCTGACAAGGGCGAGCGGGGAGACGCGGTAGAGGCGCGCGACGCCGAACCGCCGGCGCTCCGGGATCTGCGGCTGCGCGCTGGACGTCAGCGCCAGCGGCACCAGCGACAGCACGGTGAGGATGCCGGCGTAGGTGAACAGGACCGAGCCCTCGACCGGGCCGGCGTTGAGCAGGAACTGGCCGGCGCCCGACGCGGTGTAGTTGCACACCATGTAGACGCTGAGCATCAGCCCGCGCACCGCATTGGTCGCGCGCTCGTTGAGCCAGCTTTCCGTCACCATGAACATGGCGGCGATCGAGAAGCCGGTGAGCACGCGCAGCGCCGCCCACAGCACCAGGTCCTGCGCGATGCTGTGCACCAGGATTGCCGTGCAGGCAAAGGCGGCAAAGGCGGCGAAGCTGCGGATGTGGCCGACGCGGCTGATGATCCGGCCGGCGGAATAGGCCCCGGCGACGAAGCCGACGGAATAGCAGGACAGCACCAGGCCGATGAGCTGGGCCGGTGTCTGGCCGTCGTTCATCCGGACCGCGAGCAGGGTGCCGAGCAGGCCGTTGCCGCTGACCAGCAGGAACACGCTCAGCAGCAGGGCGCCGATCGAGACGACGATGGCCATGGGCGCGGCCTAGAAAAGGAGGTGCTGGTTGCGGCTGGTCATCGCGAGCGAACTTTGTCACTTTTCGGGCCGGGGCGGTAGACCGAAAGCGGGAGAAGGTTGCATGACGCAAGCGGCGGTGGAGCGGACGGACCCGATCCGCGTCGCCGTGATCGGCTGCGCCGGCCGTATGGGCCGGATGCTGGTGCGCGCCGCGGCAGCGGACGCGCAGGTGCGGCTGGTGGGCGGGTCGGTGGAACCGGGCGCGCCCGAGGAGGGCAGCGACCTCGGCGCGCTTGCCGGCATCGGCTCGCTGGGCATCGTCGCCACCAGCGACACGGCGCCCCTGTTCGCCCAGGCCGACGTCGCGCTGGAGTTCTCCGCGCCCGCGGCCACCGTGGAGCATGCGGCGCTCGCCGCCCAGGCGCGCTGCGCCCACGTCATCGGCACCACCGGCCTCGACCCGCAGCAGGAAGCGGCGCTGGAGCGGGCGGCGCGGCACACCGCCATCGTCTATGCCGCCAACATGAGCATCGGGGTGGCGCTGCTGAGCGCGCTGACCCGCCAGATCGCCGCGACCCTGGGCCCGGAGTGGGACATCGAGATCCTCGAGATGCACCACCGGCGCAAGGTGGACGCGCCGTCCGGCACGGCGCTCGCCCTCGGCCGCGCCGCGGCGGAAGGGCGCGGCGTGGATCTCGCCACCGTCCGCCAGGCGGTCCGCGACGGCCATACCGGCCCGCGGCGCGACGGCGACATCGGCTTCGCGACCCTGCGCGGCGGCACGGTGGTGGGCGAGCACAAGGTGATCTTCGCCGGGCCCGACGAGCGTATCGAGCTTGCCCACATCGCCGCCGACCGCAGCATCTTCGCCCAGGGCGCGCTGCGCGCGGCCAAGTGGGCCGCCGGCCAGAAGCCGGGTCTCTACGGCATCGCCGACGTGCTCGGCCTCTGAACCAGGCCCGGGTTCAGCCCGGGTCCCGCAGCGCCAACAGCATGGCGTTGACCATACGGAAGCGGCTGGCGGCAGAGACCGGGCAGGCCTGCCGCGACGCCGGCTTCTTCCACGTGCGCGGCCACGGCGCCGGCGACGACCTCCTCACCGACCTCGGCGCCCGGGTGCCGGACCGGCGCTGAGCGCGGCCGGCGTGGCCCTGGACGTGCAGGTCGCCCTGTCTCGCCTGTCGGAACGGCGCCGCCCCGTTCGTCCTTCCGGCAGCGTCGCCGGTCCGGCGACGGCGCACGGACACCGATCGAAGGAGAACCTCAATGGTCCGCACCGCCCTCATTGCCGCCTGCCTCGCCGCCACAGGCCCCGCCTCCGCCCAGACCGGGGCCGTCGGCGACCGGGTCGAGGTCAACGGGATGCAGATGTACTACGAAGTCTCGGGCGCCGGCGATCCGCTGGTGGTGCTGCACGGCGCCTACATGAACATCCCGGCGATGGGTGCGATCATCCCGATGCTCGCCGAGAACCACCGGGTCTATGCGCTGGAGTTCCAGGGGCACGGCCGCACCACCGACATCGACCGCCCGATCACCTATCCCAACCTCGCCGACGACGTGGCCGCGTTCATGGACGCGGTGGGGCTCGAGCGGGCGGACGTGTTCGGCGACTCGATGGGCGCCGCCGCCGGGCTGCAGCTCGCCATCCGCCATCCGGAGAAGGTGGACCGGCTGGTCGCCGCCTCCGTCGCCTATGACGTGGAAGGCTGGCAGCCGGCGTTCCGCGAGTTCATCCCGCACCTGACGGTGGAGATGTTCCTCGACATGCCCTTCGCCGAGGAGTTCCGCCGGCTCGCCGCCGACCCGGACGGCTTCCCCGCGCTGGTCGAGAAGCTGATCCGGCTGGAGCACGAGCCGATGGCCTGGGAAGCGGAGGTGCGGGCGCTGGAGACGCCGGTGCTGATCATCACCGGCGACGCCGACGTGGTGACGCTGGAGCATTCGGTCGCCCTGTTCCGCCTGCTCGGCGGCGGGGTGATGGGCGACATGGGCCAGCCACTGCCGGAATCGCGCCTCGCGGTGATGCCGGCCACCTCCCACACCGCCGTCATCACCCAGCCGGAGCTGCTGGTCGCCTTCATCGAGCCGTTTCTCGCCGGCGCGGTGCCGGCCGGCATGTTCGGGCAGTAGCGCGGGCACGGCAGGGGCCGCTCCGCCCCCGCCCGGAAACCCGCGGACGTAGAGCGGCCCGCCGGGCTGGACATCGCCCGGTTGCACGGCGGACAATGCCGTTCCACTCCTCGAGTCGCCCGGGATCGCGGACCGCCGCCTGATCCGTGCGGCAGTCCGGATCGCGCAGGGACAACGATGACGGAGCTCTACCTTGCCATCGCCGCCGCGGCCCTTGCCGGCGCCGCGGCCTTTCTTTGCCTTCTCCTGCTGGGCCAGGTCGCACGCCAGACGCGGGTGATCCGCGACCTGCAGCCGAAGCTGGCCGCCTTCGAGCAGAAGCTGGACGGGATCGCGCCCGCCATCCGCGAGGAGGGCCGGCAGAACCGGGAGGAGCTGCGCCAGATCCTGCAGGGTCACCAGTCGCAGCTCGAGACCCGGCTGGCCTCGTTCGGCCAGCAGCAGAACCAGCAGCTTGCGGACATCCGCGCGGAACTCGCCCGCAGCACCGAGTCCTTCGCCGACAGCCAGGCCAGGCGGCTGGGCGAGACCAACCAGCAGGTGCGCGAGCTGGCCGATCGGCTGGAGAAGGCCCACGCCGAGGCGCGCCGCGAGCAGAAGGAGGGGCTGGAGGGCGTCGCCGCCAGGATCGACAGCCTGACCGAATCCAACGCGAAGAAGCAGGAAGCGATCCGCGAGACCCTGCACGGCAGCCTCGAGCAGCTCCGCAAGGAGAACGAGGCGAAGCTGGAGCAGATGCGGGCCACCGTGGACGAGAAGCTGCAGGGCACGCTGGAGACGCGGCTCGGCGAGAGCTTCCGCCTGGTCAGCGAGCGGCTGGAGCAGGTGCACCGCGGGCTGGGCGAGATGCAGACGCTAGCGAGCGGCGTCGGCGACCTGAAGCGGGTGCTGACCAACGTCAAGTCGCGCGGGCGCTGGGGCGAGATCCAGCTCGGCATGCTGCTGGACGACATGCTGACGGTGGACCAGTACGCGAAGAACGTGCGCATCCGGCCCGAGAGCCTGGAATCGGTCGAGTTCGCCATCCGCCTGCCCGGCGCGCGGGACGGCGACCCGATCTGGCTGCCGATCGACGCCAAGTTTCCGCACGAGGACTACGACCGCCTGCTGGCGGCGCAGGAGGCGGGAACCCCGGAGGAGACGGAGCGGGCGGCGGCGGCGCTGGAGCGCGCGGTGCGGCAGCAGGCGAAGACGATCTGCGAGAAGTACATCCATCCCCCGCAGTCTACCGACTTCGCCATCATGTACCTGCCGACGGAGGGCCTGTTTGCGGAGGTCGTGCGCCGGCCCGGTCTGTGCAGCGACCTGCAGGCGCAGCATCGGGTGATGGTGACCGGGCCGACGACGCTGACCGCGGTGCTGAGCGCCCTGCAGATGGGCTTCCGCACGCTCGCGATCGAGAAGCGCTCGTCGGAGGTGTGGCAGGTCCTCGCCGCCGCCAAGGCCGAGTTCCGCAAGTACGGCGAGGTGTGGGAGAAGCTCGGCAAGCAGCTCGACACGGCGAAGCGGACCGTGGACGAGGCCGGCCGGCGCACCCGCGCGGTGGAGCGCAAGCTGCGCACAGTCGAGGAGCTCCCACTGCCGGAGAGTGGCTCGATCATCCAGTTCCCCGGCTTCGAGGCCGACGCGGACGAAGCCGACGACGCGGCCGAGCCGGGCGCCTGAGCGCGGGGGCGGATCCGGCCCGGGCCCGGCAAGACGGAGTGACGGCAGGGCGCTTGCGCCGCCTCGCCCGGCCCGCCATCCTGCGACCCGGACAGCGGCGCGGGGAGACCGTTCATGCGCGGACTGATCGGCAGCCTTTCGCGGCGGGGGTTGCGGCGCGAGGCGGCGGCCGCCGGGCGACCGGAGCGGGCGCTGGATCCGGCGCCCTTCGGGCCGGCGGGGCCGTGGGTGGCGCACTTCCGCATGAACCTGGCCGCGCCCCGCGCGATCCGCTGGGACGACGGCTACCGCCTGACCGCCGCCGAGCGCCGCGCCATCCGCCGGTCGATGGCCAAGTTCCAGCTCGGCGAGAGCTCCGACGGCCGCTTCCTGCTGCACCATGCCGAGCTGCACGCCGCCCGCTCCGGCGACCTCGCCTTCGCGGAGGCGGTGCGGCTGTTCGTCCGCGAGGAGCAGCGCCACGCCGCCGAGCTGGCGCGGTTCATGGAAGGCCAGGGACTGCCGCTGATGCGCCGCCACTGGTCCGACAGCATCTTCCGCCGGGTGCGCAAGCTGGGCGGGCTCGACCTCGCCCTCTCCGTCCTGCTGACGGCCGAGCTGGTGGCGCTGGTCTACTACCAGGCGCTGGCGCGGGCGACCGGGTCGCTGGCCCTGCGCTCGATCTGCGCGGAGATCCTGCGCGACGAGCGCACCCATGTCGTGTTCCAGGCCGGCACGCTCGGCCGGGTGCGGCTGTCCCGCGGGCCAGCGGCGGTGCGGTTCCGCATCCGCGTGCAGCGGCTGTTCCTGCTGCTGGCGATGCTGTTCGTCTGGGTGGACCACTGGCGGGTGTTCCGCGCCGGCCGCTTCGGCTGGCGGCGGTACTGGCACGCCTGCTGGGGCGCCTTCGCCTCGATCGAGGCGCTGCTGTCGCCCCGGCGGATGGCGCGGCCGGCGCCCTCACCCGCCGTGCTGGTGACGGCCCAGACCGAGCCGCTGCAGCCGGCGGTGCAGCACGACCGCCCCCGCCACCGCGAGCGCGCTGGCGACGGCGAAGATCGGTGAGGCGACGTTCCAGTCGCCAGTGAGAGCGAAGGCCTGCGCCAGCAGCAGCGGGCCGACCAGCACGCCGAGGCTGCGCCCGGTCATCAGCGTGGCGAAGGCCGACGACGGCGGCCGGTGGCCGAACAGCAGCGACGGCAGCGCGTACAGGCAGGTCGGCGTGACGCCGGCACCGGCGCCGTAGACCAGCAGCGATACGACGCCCGTCCAGTCCGTCTGCGTCCACGGCAGCGCCACCCACACCGCAAGCTGCAGCGCCAGCGACACGGCGAGCAGCGGCGCCACCGCGGCCCCGTGGCGCAGCAGCCAGCCGCCGGCGAGGTTGAACGCGAGCACGGTGGCCACGGGCACCGCATAGGCCACCGCCGCCTGCGCGGCGTCCAGCGCGAAGGCGCTGACCAGCACCTCCGGCAGCCAGGTGAAGTAGGCGATGAGCTGGGTGGACCACAGCATGAACAGGGTGGCGGTCAGCACCACCGCCGCGCGCCGGCCGCGGTCGGCGGCATCGAGCCGGTTTCGGCCCGGCGCCTGCGGCGGCGACAGGTCGAGGCGGCGGGAGAGCGCCACGGCAAGCGCGGCGAAGGCGGCGCAGGCGACGAGCCCGCCCCACCACAGCGCCTGCCAGTCCCCCGCCGGCAGCGTCGCCGCGCCGAGCGCGATGGCGCAGAGCTGGCCAACCGGGATCCAGGTCGCGCCGATGGCGACCGCGATTATGCGGTGGCGCGGACTCGCATGGCGGGCGCAGAGCAGCGGGCAGTTGATGGCGAGGATGGCGAAGACGGCCGCCTCCGCCGCGCGGCCGAGGAGCAGCAGCGGCGGGCTTTCCGGCGCCATGAGGCCGACCACATTACCGGCGGCGAGCAGCGCGAGCGCGACGTGGAGGAAGGGCGCCATGCCCTGCCGGCTCTGCCAGGCGCCGATCGCGCCCGAGAACAGCATGCCGATCACGGCATAGACGGACATCAGCGCGCCGGCGAAGGTCTCGTCGAAGCCGTATGTGCGCAGCATCACCGGAAGCGCCGGGGGCAGCTTGAACTGGTGGTAGCCGGCGAGCGACCCCAGGGCGAGGCCGAAGGCGATGCCGAGCCAGTCGGTGCGCTCGCGCCCGGCCGGCCCCGGCGCCGGCGGCGGGATGTCGCGGGGACGCGGGGCGGATGTTGTGATGGCCATCACTTGGTCTGGGGAAGGGGTTGCATATATGCCATGGTCTGCCCGGGCTTTTGTGCGAAAGTGCACAGACACCCGCCGGGACGGCGGATGTCCACGGCCGACCACGGACAGGCAGGTGAAAGGGGTCGTTCCCGGTTGATGGCCAAGCACGGGTTCAGCGTCAAGTTCTGGGGAGTCCGTGGCAGCATTGCCACTCCCGGCCCGGCGTATCAGCGCTACGGCGGCAACACCTCCTGCATCGAGGTGCGCTGCGGCGACGAACTGATCATCCTCGACGCGGGAACCGGCATCCGGCCGCTGGGCAAGGCGATGCTGCAGGGCGACACGAAATCGGCCAACCTGCTGCTGACCCACACCCATTTCGACCACATCTGCGGGCTGCCCTTCTTCGCCCCGATCTACTGCAAGGGCTACAGCATCAAGATGCGCGCCGGGCACCTGCTGCCGTCGTCGAACGTGCGCAAGGTGCTGTGCGAGCTGATGATGGCGCCGCTGTTCCCGATCCCGCCCTCGGTGTTCGCCGCCGACGTCACCTACCAGGACTTCAGCTGCGGGGAGACGCTGAAGATCAACGGCGACATCCGGGTGAAGACCGGCGCGCTGAACCACCCCAACGGCGCCTGCGGCTACCGCATCGAATATGACGGCCGCGCCGTCTGCTACATCACCGACACCGAGCACAGGCCCGGCATCGTGGACCAGCGGGTCGTGGACCTTTGCGCCGGCGCCGACATGATGATCTACGACAGCACCTACACGGACGAGGAATTCCAGCGCTTCATCGGCTGGGGCCATTCCACCTGGCAGGAGGCGGTGCGGGTGGCCGACGCCGCCGGGGTCGGCACCTGCGTGCTGTTCCACCACGACCCCTCCCACGACGACGCCTTCATGGACAGGGTGGCCGCCGAGGCCGAGGCCGCGCGCCCGGGCACCGTGGTTGCCCGCGAAGGGCTGGTGCTCCAGGTGTGAGCCGGCCGGGGTTCTTCATCCCCTACCGCTACCGGGCCTCCGTCAGCGCGCGGATGGCCTATCCCGCGATCGAACGCCTGCTCGCCGCCGCCGAGCCCGCCTTCCGTGACGTGCTCGCCGCCTGCGACGCCCATGCCGCCGCCCTGCAGGCGATCCCGGCGGACCCCACCACGCCCGGCGCGCCGCGCTGGCGGCAGGACTGGTTCCCGACGCTGGATGCCGCCGTCGCCTACGTCATGGTCCGCGAGCGGCGGCCGCGACGGATCGTCGAGGTCGGCGCCGGCCATTCCACCCGCTTCCTCGCCCGCGCCATCGCCGACGGCGGGCTCGCCACCGAACTCGTCGCCATCGACCCGCAGCCGCGGGCGACGCTGACCGGGCTCGCCGCCCGCTGGGAGGCGACGGTGGTGCAGGAGGCGGACCCGGCTCTGTTCGCGGCGCTGGGGCCCGGCGACCTGCTCAGCGTCGATTCCAGCCACATCCTGATGCCGGGGACGGACGTGGACCTGATCCTCAACGGGGTGCTGCCGACGCTGCCGCCGGGGGTGCTGGTGCACTTCCACGACATCATGCTGCCCGACCCCTACCCCGAGGCGTGGGCGTGGCGCGGGTACAACGAGAGCCAGGCGGTGGGCGCGCTGATCGGCGCCGGCGGCTGGCGGCCGCTGTGGGCGAGCCACTATGCCGCCACCCGCATGGACGCAGCCGTCGCCGCCTCGGTCGCCGGACGCCTCCCCGCCGCCCCGGACGCGCCGCCCGGCAGCCTGTGGCTGGAACGGCTGGGCTAGCCCTTCCGACCAGCCCGCCCTCCCCCGCGGCCCGATCTGCGCCCCTGCCCGCCCGACTGCATTGCATTCCGCGCGCAGGCGGTGTGATCTCATGGGCAAGGCCGGCAACAACGGCGTCGCACGATCGGGGGGAAAGCCATCATGGACAGGCTGCGGGTTGGCATCATCGGGACGGGCCGCATCTCCGGCCTGCATGCGGCGGAGTACATCGCCAACCCGAAGGCGGAGATCGTCGCGGTCTGCGACGCCAACCGGGACCTGGCGAAGACGCAGGCCGCGGCCTGGGGCGTGCCGGAAAGCCGGGTGTTCGACAACTGGGACGACCTGCTGGCGGTGGACGAGGTCGACGCTGTCGAGATCCTGCTCCCCCATCACCTGCACAAGCCGGCGACGCTGGCCGCCTTCGCCGCCGGCAAGCACGTCTCGGTGCAGAAGCCGATGGCGCATTCGGTCGCCGACGCCGACGCGATGTGCGCCGCGGCGGCACAGGCCGGGCGGGTGTTCAAGGTGTTCGAGAACTTCGTGTTCTACCCGCCGGTGGTGAAGGCGAAGGCGCTGATCGACGCCGGCGCCATCGGCCGGCCGCTGTCGATCCGGGTGAAGAGCACCTTCGGCAAGGGGCGCAACGCCTGGCCGATCCCGCCCTCTGCCGCGGCGTGGCGGTTCAACCCGGAGACCTGCGGCGGCGGCCCGGTGATTTTCGACGACGGCCACCACAAGTTCGCGCTCGGCTGGTACTTCATGGGCCAGGCGGAGGAGGTCCACGCCTGGATCGGCGCGACCGAGGTGGACGCCGGCCTGCTCGACGCGCCGGCGATGGTGAGCTGGCGCTTCTCCTGCGGCCGCTTCGGCAACTTCGAGGCCGTCCACGCGCCGCGGCTGGAGGTCCACACCCGCACCTACCCGCAGGACGACCAGGTCGAGATCACGGGCGAGGAAGGCGTCATCTGGATCACCCGCGGCCACGGCCGCATCGGCGACCGCCCGCCGGTGATCCTCTACCGCGAGGGCGAGACCACCGGCTTCTCCGACATGGAGACCGACTGGGAATCGAGCTTCGTCCACTCCACCCGCCACTGGATCCGCGTGATGACCGAAGGCGGCACCCCCTCGCTGACCGGCGAGGAGGGCCGCGAGGTGCTGCGGTTCACGCTCGCGGCGTTGCGGTCACAGGAGCTGGGAAGGGCGGTGAGGGTGGAGGAGATATAAATAGACTGCTTGATGGGGTGATGGAGACATCTCCCCGAGAGCGCAGCATGGCTTGTAAGCGTACAGATTCGCGATTCGATCGCCTTGCTGAACTTGCTCGAGAGGCTAAATCGAGCGATCTAGCCCGTGAGCTTCTTCACGGTTATACATCTTGTCTAACACTTGATGAGCTTCAGGATGTGGCACTGCGAGCTCTGTCAGCCTCGCCTGACGTCCTTCGCGCCGTACGTACCCGCTTGACGAGGCTGGGCAAAGACAGCAAGTCACCCGAAATGTTGGATAGTTTAGCAGCGCGGCTAATGGAAATGCATGTATCTGAGGCAAGGATCCGAGTTCGGATCGATTCTTTGCTGTCGTTGCTCTACCCTTTTCTGTCGCCGACGACGCGGGAACATGCGCTCGGTCGATGGCGAGATAGAGGCACCCGTAGCGCTTCAGCACGGTGGTTGAAGGCCATCGCCCATGACCCGCTGATGCGAGGCCTCAGCGAAATTATCGCGTACTGGCGCGAAACCGGCGATGTCGGTGCCGCCGGGATCATCGTCAAGCACGCGGAGGAGGGCGTGCTTGAACAGATTTTGCCGGAACTGATCTCCCGATGTGATGAGGGATGGGTGATCAGCCGTGCCGCTCTAAGAGTAGGCCCCTTGTCTGAAGAAAGTTGGTCGATGATTCGAGAGAAATTCCCTGCAACGTATGCATATTTGTGCGTGAAGAAAGGTCGCCACATCAGCGAGTCCGAGGCCTTCGACATCATAGAGTCAGCGGGCGGCGAACGCGGTTTGGCAATCTGGGCTATCGGGCAATTTGGGCACGATAAGGCGCTTGATCGAGTGTGGAGCCTGAGGTCTGAGTTCGAAAGACGAGAACTGGAAGGCTAAGGCTGGAGGGGTTTGTTGGCGAAAGCGAATTCGCTTGCGAACCGGCTGTCCCTGGCTCGAAGGCCGGGGGGTGACGCCTGACGATGGTCGAGTGACTTCCAGTTTGCGGCGCTGGAATATCGTAGGGGATCTTCTGCAGGTGCCCCTGGGGACGGTCATGCATCGCCAATACTGAAGCGCGCTCTACATCCGAGGCAGACAAGAAGGAACCCCCACCATGCTCACCACGCGCCTGACCGAGCGTTTCAACCTCGAGCATCCGATCATCGGGGCGCCGATGGGGCTGGTCAGCGGGGGGCGGCTGGCGGCGGCGGTTTCGGCGGCGGGGGCGCTGGGGATGGTCGGCGGCGGCTATGGCGACGGCGACTGGCTGCGCGAGCAGTTCGACGCCGCCGGCAACCAGCCGATCGGCTGCGGCTTCATCACCTGGTCGCTGAAGCGGCGGCCCGAACTGCTGGGCCTGGCGCTGGAGCGGGCGCCGCGGGCGATGATGCTGTCCTTCGGCAACCCCGCGCCCTTCGTGGTGCAGGTGAAGGCGGCGGGCGTGCCGCTGATCTGCCAGGTGCAGACGGTGCGCGACGCGGCCCATGTGCTGGACCTGGGCGCGGACGTGATCGTGGCCCAGGGCACCGAGGCCGGCGGCCACGGCGAGCGGCGGGCGACAATGACCCTGGTGCCGGAGATCGCCGACCTGGTGGCGAAGCGGTCGCCGGAGACGCTGGTGGTCGCCGCCGGCGGCATCGCCGACGGGCGCGGGCTGGCGGCGGCGCTGGCGCTGGGCGCGGACGGCGTGCTGGTCGGCACCCGGCTGTGGGCGAGCGAGGAGGCGATCGGCAACCCGCGGCTGAAGGCGGCAGCGGTGACGCGCACCGGCGACGACACGCTGCGGTCGCGCGTGATCGACATGGTCCGCGGCATCACCGGCTGGCCGGAGCGCTATTCGCTGCGCACGCTGACCAGCCGCACCACCGAGCGCTGGCACGGGCGCGAGAGCGAGCTTGCCGCCGTGGCGGCGAAGGAGGCCAGGGCCTATGCCGAGGCCGTCGCAGCCGGCGACCCGGAGGTGGTGAGCTCGCTGGTCGGCGAGGCGATCGGGCTGATCGACGCGGTGGAGCCGGCCGGCGCGGTGATCGCGCGCATGGCGGCGGAGGCGGAGGCGATCCTGCGCCGGGCGCCGTCCTGGATCCGGGCCTGAGACCCGCGGCGGAGTCTCACCCGACGCCGGTAGCCCGCGTCTCAGGGGCATCGGCGGGCTGGTCGGCCGGCGGCGCCGGCGGCTCCGCCGACGCGGCGGCAACCGGCAGCGTGCAGGTGAAGATGACGCCGCCGCCGGGATTGTCGGCGACACTGACCGTGCCGCCGTGCAGCTCGACCACGTTCTTGACCAGCGCGAGCCCGAGCCCCGGGCCGGGCGAACGGCTGCCGGCCTTGCCGCGGGTGAAGCTGTCGAACACCTTCTCGCGGGTTTCCTCGTCGATGCCGATGCCGGTGTCGGCGACGCTGATCTGCACCTGCCCCCTGGCGCGGCGGGCGGAAAGCGTGATGCGGCCGCCGCTGGGCGTGAACTTCACCGCGTTCGACACCAGGTTGAACAGCACCTGCTTGATCCGCCCCTCGTCCGCCTGGATCGCGCCGACGTTGCGCGGGCAGTCCAGCTCGATCTCCAGCCCCTGCTTGCGCGCCCATTCGCGGGTGACCGCGGCGACGCTGTCCAGCAGCGCCGGCACCGGGACGGTGGCGTACTCCAGCTCGAACCGTCCGGCCTCGATCGAGGCGAGGTCGAGGATGTCGTCGATCAGCGCCAGCAGGCGGTGCGAGGCGTCGAGGATGTCGCGGGTGTATTCGAGCTGGCGCTCGTTGAGCGGGCCGAAGTAGCCGTTGTCGAGGATCTCGGAGAAGCCGATGATGGCGTTGAGCGGCGTGCGGAGCTCGTAGGAAACCGTCGCCAGGAACTCCGACTTCAGCCTGTCGGCCGCCTCCAGCGCCTGGGCCCGCTCCTCCAGCGCCCGGGCGGCGCGGACGCTGTCGGTCACGTCCACATAGCTGAACATGATGTTGCCGTCGGGCAGCGGCACCGCGGTGTAGTCCAGCAGGATGCCGTCGGTCCGCTCCACCGTGCCGGCGGCGGCGCGGCGCTGCATCACCTGGTCGATGATCTCGTCCGCCGGGCTGCGGCCATCGATGCCCTCGCGCTCCAGCAGCGGGCGGCACCAGTCCGCCACCTCGCGCACGTGGGGCTGGTCGGCGAGCAGCGCCTGGTCCAGCTTCCACTGGCTGGCGAAGGCGGGGTTGGACAGCTTCAGCCGGCCGTCGCTGCCGAACACGGCGATGCCCTCGTGCATGTTGGCCAGGGTCTCGCGATGGACGGCGACGGTGGTGTTGTAGCTGCGCTCGATCGCCAGCCGGTCGGTCACATCCTCGAAGGTGAAGATCAGCCCGCCGAACGGATGCGGCGAGACCACCCGGCGGAAGGTGGCGCCGTCGGGCAGGTGCAGCAGGTCCTCCTGCGGCGCCAGCAGCGACTTGAACAGCCGCATCTGCTCGCGCTTGAAGGCGGGGAAGTCGGCGTATTCCGGCACCTTCCGCTTCTCGCGCAGCACCTCCAGCACCTCGCCCAGCGACGGACCCTGGGCCAGCCATTCCGGGTCCAGGTCCCAGGTCTCGGCATAGGTGCGGTTGTGGAAGGTGAGGTGGCCGTCGGACGCGAACATCGCGATCGGCACCGCCAGGTTGTGCAGCACGGCGGCATGGGCCTCGACGTGGCGGCGCAGCTCGTCCTTCGCCTCGTTCACCTCGGTGCGGTCGATTGCGATGCCGGCGACGCGGCCGTCGGCGAGCGGATGCTCGATGAAGCGCATGTAGCGCCGCTCGCTGCCCAGCACGACGTAGCCCTCCGCCGTCTGGGTGGCGGTGGCGCGCTTGGCGGCCCGGGCGAGCTCCCGGCCGTCGTCGCCCAGCACCCCGGCGCCGATCTCGCGGCCCTCGCGCACGGCGCTGGCCGCGTCCTTCTGGTCCACCGCGCGGGCATAGGCCGGGTTGACATAGGTGAGGCGCAGGTCGGGCGCACGCACCCAGGCCGGGAAGGCGAGCCCGTCGAGGAGCCCGACCACCGCGCGGTGGGCGTGGTCCAGCGCCTCGATCTCGCGCTGCTGCTGGCGGGTGCGGCGGGCGAGCTCGGAGATGTCGAAGAACCAGATCGTGTCCAGCGACTGGCCCTCGGCCTCCATCCGCCGCCCCTGCGCCAGCAGGTCGGCGCCCTCCGCGGCCCCCGACAGCCGGAGCTCGAAGCCGCGCCCGCTCTCGCGCAGGCGGATCGCGGCGTCCTTCAGTCGCACCGCATCGGTGCTGGCGAAGCAGGCGGCGACCTTCTCCAGCGTCGTCTCGCCGCCCTGGGCCACCGCCGCCAGCGGGGAGCCCGGGCCGCACAGCAGCCGGACATCGCGGCCGACCCAGGTGAGGACCGCGCCGGGGCAGCCCTGCAGCAGGGTCGCGGCAAGCCCGCTGTCGGCCGGCGGCCGGCCACTGCGGCGGACGCTGCGGACGAGGATCACGATGCCGGCGACGAGCGCCGCCGCCGCCGCGCCGACCAGCACGCTGATGCCGTCCAGCGGCGGCACCGCGGCCTGGGCGAAGGCGGGCGCAGGCGCGCCGCAGCCGACCGCTGCGGCGGCGGCTGCCAAGGCTGACCGTCGCGACGCCACCATGGCGCGCAGTCTATGCGGCGCCCGCACGCCCCTCCAACCGGAACTTGGCCGGAACGGGAGGGCCGGGGCGCCGCCGCGGCGCCAGCCCGTCATCGCGCCCTCCCGGTCCCGCAACGACGGATCGCGCCGCGGCGCGCGCTCAGTAACGGTAGTGATCGGGCTTGAACGGCCCGGTGCGGGACACGCCGATGTAGTCTGCCTGCGCCTGGGTGAGCTCGGTCAGGTGCACGCCGATCTTCTTCAGGTGCAGCCGGGCGACCTTCTCGTCCAGCGCCTTGGGCAGCACGTAGACCTTGTTCTCGTACTGGGCGTGGTTGTTCCACAGCTCGATCTGGGCCAGCACCTGGTTGGTGAAGGAGGCGCTCATCACGAAGCTGGGGTGGCCGGTGGCGTTGCCGAGATTCACCAGCCGCCCCTCGGACAGCAGGATGATCCGCTTGCCGTCGGGGAACTCCACCTCGTCCACCTGCGGCTTCACCGGGTGCCAGCGGAAGTTGCGCAGCGCCTCGACCTGGATTTCGGTGTCGAAGTGGCCGATGTTGCAGACGATGGCGCGGTCGCGCATCTGGCGCATGTGGTCGATGGTGATGACGTCGATGTTGCCGGTGGCGGTGACGAAGATGTCGCCGATCGGCGCGGCCTCCTCCATCGTCACCACCTGGTAGCCTTCCATCGCCGCCTGCAGCGCACAGATCGGGTCGACCTCCGTCACCAGCACCCGGCAGCCGGCGTTGCGCAGCGACGCGGCCGAGCCCTTGCCGACATCGCCGTAGCCGGCGACCACCGCCACCTTGCCAGCCATCATCACGTCGGTCGCCCGGCGGATGCCGTCCACAAGGCTCTCGCGACAGCCGTAGAGGTTGTCGAACTTGGACTTGGTGACGCTGTCGTTGACGTTGATCGCCGGGATCTTCAGCCGGCCGGTCCGCTCCATCTCGTAGAGCCGGTGGACGCCGGTGGTGGTCTCCTCCGAGACGCCGCGGACATCCTTCAGCAGCTCCGGGTACTTCTCGTGCATCACCTTGGTCAGGTCGCCGCCGTCGTCGAGCAGCATGTTCGGCCGCCAGCCGTCGGGTCCGAAGATGGTCTGGTCGATCGCCCACCAGAACTCGTCCTCGGACATCCCCTTCCACGCGAACACCGGCACCCCGCGCTCGGCCATCGCCGCGGCGGCATGGTCCTGGGTGGAGAAGATGTTGCAGGAGGACCAGCGGACCTCGGCGCCCAGATGGATCAGGGTCTCGATCAGCACCGCGGTCTGGATGGTCATGTGCAGGCTGCCGGCGATGCGCGCCCCCTTCAGCGGCTGGGAGGGGCCATACTCCTCTCGGGTCGCCATCAGGCCGGGCATCTCGGTCTCGGCGATCGCGATCTCCTTCCGGCCCCACTCGGCCAGCGACATGTCCTTGACCTTGTAGTCCTGCGCGGTCATCGGCTCCTCCTGTATGGCGCGCCGGGTCTTAGCAGAGCGGCACGGCCGGCTCAATGGCGGCCGGCGCGAGACGGGCGCGAGCCTCAGTCCTGCTCGTAGAAGCCGGCGGCGATCAGCCCGGCGATGGCGTCCACCGCCTGCTCCGCCTCCGGCCCGGTGGCGCGGAGCCTGACGACGGAGTGGCGGCTGGCGGCGAGCATCATCAGCCCCATGATGCTCTGGCCGTTGGCCGTCATGTCGTTGCGGGAAACCTCGATGCGGGCGTTGAACTGGCTGGCGAGGGCGACGAGCTTGGCTGCCGCGCGGGCGTGAAGCCCCTTCTGGTTGACGATCACCGCCGTCCGTTCGGCCGGCGCCGACCCCGTCATGCGCTCTCCAGCAGCCGGGACGCGACGTTGATGTACTTGCGCCCCGCCTCCTGCGCCTGCTCGACGGCATCGACCAGCTTCGCCGTGGCGCGCACCGAGGCGAGCTTGATCAGCATCGGCAGGTTGATGCCGGCGATGACCTCGATCTCGCCCGGCTTCATCGCGGAAATGGCGAGGTTCGAGGGGGTGCCGCCGAACATGTCGGTCAGCACGATGACACCCTGGCCGCGGTTGACCGCCGCGATCTGCTCCACGATGTCGTTGCGGCGCTGTTCCATGTCGTCATAGGGGCCGATGCACACCGTCGCCACCTGGGGCTGAGCGCCGACCACATGCTCGAGCGCAGCGACGAATTCGTCGGCGAGACGCCCGTGCGTCACCAGTACCAGTCCGATCATGGCGAAGACGTTTTGGGCCGGTTTTTCCGACCTGTCAACGCGGCTTGCCCCGGACCCGACCGTTCGGGGGACCTCAGCCGGCGGGCTCGGCGGGCAGGTCGCGGTGCGCCAGCGCCACCGTCCAGCCCGCCGCGCGAAGCGCCCCCGCCAGCCGCCCGGCGATGTAGACGGAGCGGTGGCGCCCGCCGGTGCAGCCGATGCAGATGGTCAGATAGCTCTTCCCCTCCGCCCGGTAGCAGGGCAGCAGCGGCAGGATGAGGCCGGTCAGCCGGTCGAAGAAGCCGGCGAAGGCGGGGTCGGCCTCGATGTAGGCGCCGACGTCGGCGTCCATGCCGGTCTTCGGCCGCAGCGCCGGGTCGTAGTGGGGGTTGCGCAGGAAGCGGACGTCGAACACCAGGTCCGCCTCCCGCGGCACGCCCTGCTTGTAGGAGAAGGACTGGACGGTGATGGTGAGCCCGATCCCCTCCGGGATCAGCGTCTCCACCAGGCGCTGGCGCAGGTCGGCGATGCGCAGCAACCCGGTGTCCACCACCAGGTCGGCCAGCCCGCGCACCGGCTCCAGCAGCCGGCGTTCGATCGCGATGCCGTCGGCGGCCGGGCGGTCGCCGGCGAGCGGATGGCGGCGGCGGGTCTCGGCATAGCGGCGGATCAGGACCTCGGTATCGCAGTCGAGGAACAGGAGGGTCGTCTCCAGCCCCTCGTGCGCGCGAAGCCGCGCCAGCGTCTCGGCAAAGGCGTCGGCGTTGAACCCGCGCGAGCGCACGTCCACCCCGATGGCGAGCCTGGCGGGCGAGCCCGGCGCCGGCTCCGCCAGCCGCTCGACGAGGTAGAGCGGCAGGTTGTCCACCGCCTCGAACCCCGCGTCCTCCAGCACGTCGAGCGCGGTGGACCGGCCGGCGCCGGACATTCCGGTGACCAGCACCAGGCGCGTCACGACCCCTTCTCCGCACTCCCTTCCACCGCCCGCACCGCGAGCCGCAGCTTCGCCGTCGCCGAGACGTCGAACGGGGCCAGCAGCAGGTGGGGCAGCGAGACGCCCAGGATCCCGGTCCGGTCCGGCTCCGGCATCCGCGGCACGTCCCTCCGGTCCACCAGCGTCGCCACCAGCGCCACCGTGACCGGCGCCCGGTATGGCAGGCGGACGATGCCGAAGCCGCGCACCTCGATCAGGCCGGCCAGCGCCTGCGGCGGGCTCGCTTCCAGCCGGCCGTCGCGCACCGTCACCGCCACCTGGTCGTCCGCCACCAGCATCGCCCCGTCCTCGATCAGCCGCAGCGCAAGGTCGGACTTGCCGCTGCCGGAATCGCCCCGCAGCAGCACGCCGTGACGGCCGATGGCAACACAGGTGGCGTGGATGGTCTGCATCGGCCGAAACGGTGCAGGCGGGCGAGCCGCGCTGTCAATCGGGCAGCCGCGGTTGCGCCCGGTGCCGCTTCGACGCCGTGCTCGCCGACCATCGTGCTGCCGGATCACGACCTATTGCCCCGTCACCGGACGGGCGCTAGCGTCGCGCGAAACGATTTGGCTTGCGCACCCGGGGAGAGGAGGCGGATGCCCTACAAGATCAGCCAGTGGGACCGGCAGTGGATCGACGAAATGCGGCAGAACCCGCTGGGGCCGCACAGCCCGAACCTGCAGCGGGTCCTGAACACGCTGCGGGCCGGGCCGGCCAAGGGCCGCTACGTCCTCGTCACCCGCAAGCCCTTCGCCGAGTGGGTGCTGGCCGTCCATCAGGGATACGGCAAGCCGTTCAGGATCCTGGAGGACCAGGTCTTCACCGACCGGGCGGAGGCGGAGTGGCACGTGTTCAAGCTGCGCTGGAAGGCGCACACCGGCGAGGACATCAACTGACATGCAGAAGATCGTCGGCTACGCGGACCGGCTGAGCGTCGGCCCGGGCGAGACCGTCCGTTTCATGGTCAGCACCGACCGGCCGCGGCCGTTCGCGGCGCGGATGGTGCGGGTGATCAACGGCGACGCCAACCCGGCGGGGCCGGGAGTCAAGCTGGAACACCGGCCGAGCGCGATCGAGGGCCGCTACGAGGGCCGTCCGCAGCCGATCGCCGCCGGCTCGCACATGCGGGTGCCCCACCATCCGCGGCAGACGCCCGAAAGGGGTCTCACGGTCGCCGCCATGCTGTGGCCGACGCTGCCGGTGCTGCCGGACGGCGAGACGCGGCGCCAGGCGGTGATCGGCCAGTGGTCGGAAGCGGAGCGGCGGGGCTGGCTGCTGGAGGTGGACGAGACCGGCCGGCTCCGGTTCAAGGTCGGCGACGGCCGGACGGTCTACAGCGTGACCGCGCCGTCGCCGCTGACCGAGCGGCGCTGGGTGCTCGCGGCCGGCATCCACGACCCGGCCGCCGGGACCATCACCGTCGTCCAGCGGGCGCTCGACCCCTATGTCGCCGCCCAGGGCCCCGGGGAGACCGCCATCGACGGCGTTGCCGCCATCGCGCCCGCCGCCGTGGACCTGATGGTGGCGGCCCGGCCGGATGGAAGCGGCGCGGCCGACCACTATGACGGCAAGATCGACTCGCCGATCCTGCTCGCCGCCGCCCTTGACCCCGACGCGCTCGACGGGCTGTTCCGCCGGCCGCTGGCGCCGGCGACGGCGGCGCAGGTGGTCGCCTGCTGGGACTTCTCGATCGACATACCCGGCATCACCGCCTACGACGTCGGCCCGCACCAGATGCACGGTGCGCTGCACAACCTGCCCGCCCGCGCGATGAAGGGCTGGAACTGGACCGGCGAGTGCCACGACTGGACGCGCAAGCCCGAGCACTACGGCGCGATCCACTTCCACGCCGACGACTTCTACGATGCCGGCTGGGAGCCGGCCTTCGCCTGGACGGTGCCGGACGACTGGCCGAGCGGGGCCTACGCCTGCCATCTCGCGGTCGGCGACGCCGAGGACGGCAGCGAGGAGGACCTGGTGCCGGTGTTCGTGCGCGCCGGGAAGAAGCCCGTTCCGGGCCGCGAGCGGCCAAAGGTGGCGTTCCTCGTGCCGACGGCGGCCTACATGGCCTACGCCAACGACCACAACCACCTGCTCG
>CALKHQ010000336.1 GCA_937988735.1 uncultured Alphaproteobacteria bacterium | reverse complement strand
CTCTAATAGCAAAATTCGATTGCGGGATGTCATCACTATAGAGAACCTTTGCGCCGTGAGCCTTTGCGATAGCGACAATCTGCCTGTCCAGCTTTATTAACTGCCAAGGTTCAATCTCCCCATCCTTTTTGTCGCCAGCGGCAATCGCAGCACGTGTCATTTGCGCCAACTCGTAGGCTGACCGTGCATCGAACGGAACGACATCAAAGCACGCCACATTGCGGGTGACCGTTAGTATTTGGTCGCAATCTTCCGCAACACATAACACCTCCGCAAGCACCGGGGTCGGAATAAGCACCTTGTCCTTCGGACCGAAGCTATCGATCAGTGCTTCGATCCGTTCGCGACAGTGCGAAACCGGCTGCCCCGTCGCCGGATTTGGCCGGGGTGTCGCACTTGGATTCAAAGCTAAGGTAAGAAAGGTATTGTCAAATGCGACAATCACTGAAGTATACTGCTCTCCCTATCTTCCAAGTCGGAAAGGTAACCGAGAGGATCATCCAGCCAATCTATTTTGAGAGCCCTCAGTCGATCTATTACATTTCGAACTGTCCCTGGTTCAACGCGCGCCACATCTGTAATATTAAACCTCGCAACAACCCATCCTTGGCTGCGCCTCTCCCACCTCCCGGTTCCAAACACCTTCACCGTCTCGAAAAGATGTTCCCGTAGTTTTCTTGCCACATCTGCAGACGCAGAGCATACCACTGCGCCGTCCTCAGAATCAGTGCGAAGCCGCGCGCTGAATTCACCGGACTTGTTCTCGGCGAGCATGGACAGGTAACCGACGAGGAACCCATGATCGGTCACTTCGACGTGCCGCTGCTGGTTGGTAGTCCTCCCCGGAAAACGAATGATGGTGGCCATGCCCCGTGTCAATCGAGCGGTTGTCTTATCCTCTGCCACCATATCATTTATCGTGTCGTACGCGCGTATCGCGTCCAGCGGCCCCTTACGCTGACGCACAGCGTGGACGCGCGCACTCACTTTCCCGACGGCAGCACCGGCATCCACCTTGCCGACCACGGCAACGCACTTCTTCTCAATCCGCACGAAGTGAACCGCTTTCGCGTTGCCGAGCAGGCAGGCGAGGTGATGCATATAGATAGCCAACCGCGCCATAGGGATCGTGTCAGGCGTGTAGCCTTCCAAGATCCAGCGAAACTCAGAACCCACGCGCATTTTGGCGCCCTCACCCGCGGGTCGCAGACGAGTCCCCGTAGATCAACCGCTTCCCAACGGTACCACGCAACGCAATAGCGGATCGAGCGCTGTCACGCAGCCCATTCGCGACCCGGTTGTTGTACCGGAACTCAAACTCCGCCAAATAACGGTTCAGATGGCGTTTGGCGCAGCGCTGGTAAACGCCCTTCATACCTCGCTTGGAGATGCTGAAACAGCCCTCAATCGTGTTCATGTGCGTGTAGCTGCGACCGTATTCACCTCTGTTATGGCGCACTACGCCATGCGCCGCGAACTCCCGGCTAACGAGCGTGTGGTAGCACCCCTCATCGGTCATCAGATGCGCCTCGCTGGCGACGTTCTCCCGCACGATGGGCGCAATCGTGGACGCCTTCAGATCGTCCACGACCATCGTGCGCGCCCTGCCGCTCCCCCGATCGACTAGCGCCAGCACCTTGCGCTTGTGCGCCACACCGCGGCCCTTCTTGCTGTGACGCGGCTTGATCGTCGCGTCGTGGCTGATGAACGTCTCATCGACCTCAACCGCGCCGCCGTTCGGGTCGAACGGACTCAGGTCGCCGTCCCGAATCGCTTGGCGGATACGGTGCTCCATGAACCAGGCGGTCTTGTAGGTCACCTCCAAGACCCTGTGCAGCTGGTGGGCGCTGATGCCGTTCTTGTTGCTGCACATCAGATAGATCGCCTGCAGCCACTTGTGCAGGGGCACCTTGGACGCCTCGAACACCGTGCCCACACGCACCGTGAACTGGCCCTTGCAGTGGCCGCACTTGTGCAGGCCGAACCGAACCCGGGCCTTCGGGTTCGGGGCGATCTTGCTGATCCGGTCCAGCGCCCCACAGTGCGGACAGACCGGGCCGTCGGGCCAGATCACGCTTTCGACATGCTCGAAAGCGGCAGCCTCATCGTGGAAGTAGGGCTTGCCCAGGATGCTCATGATCGAATTCTCCCTATTCGATCATATAGCTAGCCCGAGACGGGTTTGCAAGGTATATAATCACAAAAGAAAATGGCGGGGCCGAAGCCCCGCCACGTTCAGGAAGCCGATGACCGGCGGACTTAGCCGAGCAGGCCGAGCACCGCGCGCTCGCCCTGAGCCGACAGCGCCAGCGCGTTCGTCGCCAGCTGCTGACGGGTCTGCAGGGCCAGCAGGTTCGCGCTCTCTTCGTTCAGGTCGGCGAGCGTCAGCTTGCCGGCACCGCTCTCGAGCGTGTTGATCAGCTTGCTCGTGAACTCGAGGCGCGTCTGCAGCACGGTGTTGTTCGAACCCAGCGTCGCCGCGCTGGTGCGCAGCTCGGTCAGCGCCGCGTTCACGGCCTTGAGCGCCGTGTCGATGTCGCCGTCCGAGGCGAAGTTGCCGGTGGCAGCCGCAATGGAGAGGCCGCCGGCGCTGGTCGTCAGCTTGATGTGGTTGATCGTCAGCCGCGAGGAGGAGTCCTCGTTGAAGTCGACCGTCAGCTTGTCGCTGCCGCCGTCGATCAGGTTCACGCCGTTGTAGCTCGCATCCTTCGCCATGTCGTTGATCTGGGTCAGGATGTTGTCGAACTGCGCGGCGAGGCTCGACCGCTCGGTGGCATCGCCCGAAGCCTTTGCCTTGGTGGCCAGACCCTTTGCCTGCTCGACCAGATCCGTGATGCCTTCGATACCGTTGATCGCCGCGGTGATCGTGCTGACCGCCTGGTCGATGTTGGCCTTCAGGTTGCTGAGGTCGCTGGCGCGATCGCTCAGGGCCTTCGACTGGAAGTAGGCGGAGGCGTCGTCCAGGGCGGACGAAACCTTCATGCCCGTCGCCAGACGGTTCTGGGTCTTGTTGATCAGGCCGGTGGTGGTCGACAGCGTCAGAAGGTTGGCACGGATCGGGGCCGAGAGAGCGATGTCAGCCATGTCGTATCCCTTTCTAGGATGTGGCGACGGACGCATTCTGCGTCCGGGTTGCCAGTTCTACGTGAACGACGACATGCCAGGCTGACGCCCGCGGCGCCGGGGCTACCTGCCCCGTGACGTTGGCCTGCCTGGCAAACGCCGCGTGCGAAAGGGAGCAACGGCCGTGCCAGCAGGGTGGCACAACCGCATGGTGTTGATCTCCCACACTTTCGTTGGTTAGTAGTAGATTAATATTTCGAATTGGTCGGCAATTACTGCCGCTTCAGGGGGAAATTTTTGCCGGCCGGCGGCAAATGCTGCCGCAAGACCCAGAGTACGGTAAATGAAGTCTTGCCGCCGGTCAATGGCGGCAACCCCGCATCCGGCGAATCGCAACCAACATTGCCGCCCTCCGGCAGCGTCGGGCGAAGGGGATTGTTAACCATGGCGGGGCGATAGGAAGGCATGACCCAGTTCGTCGCCGAGATTTCCTCCAACCACGCCCGCGACCCCGGCCGCTGCCGCGCGCTGATCGCCGCTGCGGCGGCGGCCGGCTGCGATGCGGTGAAGTTCCAGCTGTTCCGCATCGACCGCCTGTTCGCGCCCGAGGTGCTGGCACGCAGCGCCGAGCATCGCCGCCGGCGGGAATGGGAGCTGCCGGTGGACCTGATCCCTGCGCTCGCGGCCGAGACCCGCGCCCGCGGCATGGCCTTCGGCTGCACGCCCTTCGACCTGGAGGCGGTCGGGGAGCTCGCCCCGCACGTGGACTTCCTCAAGGTCGCGTCCTACGAGCTGACCTGGCCGGACCTCATCGCCGCCTGCGCCCGCACCGGGCTGCCGACGGTGCTGTCCACCGGCATGGCGACGCTGGACGAGGCGGTCGCCGGGGTCGCGGTCGCGCGGGCTGCCGGCGCCCGCGACCTCACCGTGCTGCACTGCGTGTCGAGCTATCCGACCCCGCCGGCGGAGTGCAACCTCGCGGCGATGGAAACGCTCGCGCGCGCGTGCGGGACGCCGGTCGGCTGGTCCGACCACAGCCGCTCGCCCGAGGTGGTGCTGCGCGCCGTCCACCGCTTCGACGCCGCGATGGTCGAGTTCCACCTCGATCTCGACGGGCGGGGGGCGGAATACGCGCCTGGCCACTGCTGGCTGCCGGAGGAGATTGCGCCGGTGATCGCCGCCTGCCGGCTCGGCCGGGTGCTGGACGGCAGCGGCGACAAGCGGCCGCAGCCGTGCGAGGCGCCGGACCGCGCCTGGCGCGCCGATCCCTCCGACGGGCTCCGGCCGCTGCTCGCCACCCGCGCCGAATGGCTGGAGCGCGCGTCGTTAGCCGGCGCGTCGTCGCCGTCATCCAGGCCCGGATGGGCTCCAGCCGCCTGCCGGGCAAGTCCCTGCTGCCGCTCGCCGGCCGGCCGGTGATCTGGCACGTCGCCGAGCGGCTGAAGCGGTCGCAGCGGCTGGACCGGATCGTGCTCGCCACCACCACCGCGGCCGCCGACCACCCGCTCGCCGACTACGCCGCTACCCTCGGGCTCACCGTCGTCCGCGGCCCGGAGCGCAACGTGCTGGCCCGCTTCATCCAGGCCGCGGAGCTCACCCGCGCCGACGTGGTGGTCCGGGTCACGGGCGACTGCCCGCTGGTCGATCCCTGGCTGGTCGATTACCTGGTGGACGCGCTGCCCGACGACGCCGGCTATGTGCGCGTCGAGCCGGACGGGGTGCTGATCGACGAGGGGGTCGATCCCTGCACCACCTGGGCGCTGCACCGGCTGGCCGCCGTCGCCGGCGACGATCCGGTCGCCCAGGAGCACGTCACCGGCTATTTCAAGGTCCACCCCGACACCGTGCCCGTCGCCCGCTGTCCGGCGCCGCCCGAGCGCTGGTTCCGGGGCGCGCGGATCTCGGTGGACACGCCGGCCGACCTCGCCTTCCTCGAGGCGGTGCACCGGCGGATGGGCGCCGGCCCCGGCGAGGTCGACGTGGTGAAGCTCGCCGCGCTGCTCCGTGAAGAGCCGGAGCTGATGGCGGTGAACCGGCACGTGGTCCGCAAGGAGATGCGGGTGGACGACCACACCGTCCTGATCCGCTGCGACGGCGACGCCCGCATCGGCCTCGGCCATGTCGTCCGCTGCCTCGCGGTCGCCGAGGCGCTGCGCGACCGCCACGGCTGTCGCGTGCAGTTTGCCATCGAGTCCGGGCAACCGGCGGTGGAGCTGGCGACGCGCCACGGCTTCGCCTGCGTGGATCCCCGGGCCGGGGGCGAGAGCGAGGACGCCTGGATCGAGCGCGCGCTTGCCGCCACCGGCGCCGCGGCGCTGGTGCTCGACGTCCGCACCGGGCTGGACGGGGACGCCGTCCGGCGCTGGCGACGCCGCGGCGTGGTGACCGCCGTGCTCGACGACGGCAGCCCGCGCCGCCTCGCCGCCGAGTTCGGCTTCTTCCCGCCGGTGCCGCAGCTGAAGGACCTCGACTGGGCCGGCTTTGCCGGCACGCTGGGCGTCGGCTGGGACTATCTGCCCCTGCGCCGCATCTTCGCCGCTGCCGGGCGGGCGATGCCGGCCGGGAGCGGGCAGCCACTGCGGGTGCTGGTGTCGATGGGCGGGGCCGACCCCGCCGGCGCGACCGAGACCGCCGTTGCGGCGCTGGCCGGTATCGCCGAGCGGGTAGAGGTGACGGTGGTCGTCGGCCGTGCGCGCCCGGACATCGCGCCGCTGCGCGCCCTGATTGCCGACCGGTTGCCGGGTGCGCGGCTGCTGCACGGCAGCGACGACATGCCGGCACTGCTCGCCGCCGCCGACCTCGCCGTCATCTCGTTCGGCATGACCGCCTATGAGGCCGCGGCGTCGGGCACGCCGTCGCTGGCGCTCTGCCTCACCGGCGACCACGAGGCGAGCGCGCAGGCGCTGGCGGGCGAAGGCGCGCTGGAGATCGCCGGCCGGATCGGCGCGGTGACGGCTGCGGACCTGCAGGCCCGGATTGCGACGCTCGTCGCCGACCGGGCGCGGCTGGAAGCGATGGGCGCTGCCGGTCGCCGGCTGATCGACGGCCGCGGCGCCGACCGCATCGCCGACCGCATCTTCGCCCGGCTCGAGCGCACCGCGCCGTCGCAGACGAAGGTCGCGGCATGACCGGCGCCGCCGCCCTGCCGCTCCCGTCCGGCGATCATGACCAGGCCGCGGATCACCACGGCCCGCTGCTCGCGGAGCGCAATGGCTTTGCCGTGATCGACTGCGCCGCCTGCGGCTTCGCCCACGCGACTCCGGTGCCGACGGTGGAGGAACTGGTCGCGACCTACGCCCACGACTACTACGCCGCCGAGAAGCCGCTCTACCTCGCCCGCACCGAGGAGGACCGCGCCTGGTGGCTCGATGTCTATGACGAGCGGCTGCAGCGGATGGAGGCGGGGTTGCCGGCGGGCGACCGGATCATGCTCGACATCGGCAGCGGGCCGGGCCTGTTCCTCGATGCCGCCGCCGCCCGCGGCTGGCGGACGCTGGGCGTCGAGCCGTCGCGGCAGGCGGCGGCACACGCCCGCGGGCTCGGCCACGACATCCGCGAAGGCTTTTTCGACGCCGCGATGGCGGCGACGCTGCCGCCGGTCGATGCGATTCACATGGCGCTGGTGCTCGAGCATGTGCCGGACCCGGCAGCGCTGCTGGCTGCGGCGCGCGGCCTGCTCAGGCCCGGCGGCGCGCTGTGCGTGGTGGTGCCCAACGACTTCAATCCGCTGCAGCGCGCGGCCCAGGCGCAGGGCCTCTCCCCGTGGTGGGTCGCGCCGCCCCATCACCTCAACTACTTCACCGGCACGACGCTGGCGCGGCTGGTCGAACGCGCGGGGTTCCGGGTGGTGCACTGCGGCGCCACCTTCCCGATGGAGCTGTTCCTGCTGATGGGCGACGTCTATGTCGGCAACGATGCCCTGGGCCGCGCCTGTCACCGGAAGCGCAAGGTGTTCGAGACCGCGCTGCGCGCGGCGGGGCAGGCCGACCTGCTGGCCCGGCTCTATGACAGCCTTGCCGCCCAGGGCCTCGGCCGGGAGCTGGTGCTCCATGCGCAGGCCTGACAACCTCCATCGCGAGACGCTGCAATGAAGACAACGCGGCCCATCTTCGTCGTCGGCAGCGGGCGCTCCGGCACGGCGGCGCTGGCGAAGCTGCTGGCGCAGGTGCCGGGTGTCGAGATGCACCACGAATATCTGTGCACCCACATCCAGCCGGTCGCCTGCCGCTACGCCATGGGCCTCGCCGACGAGGGCGAGGTGCGCGCGGTGCTGTCGGGCTGCCACGGCGCGGCGATCGCGCTTTCCGAGGCGGGGGTGTGGGGCGACAGCTCCAACAAGCTGTCGTGGATCATGCCGGTCATCGCCCGGCTGTGGCCGGAGGCGCGCTTCGTCCACGTCGTGCGCGACGGCCGCAAGGTCGCCTCGTCCTTTTTCCACAAGCTCGCCGACGAGTGCTACGACGACGCAAGCGTGGCTGCCCTCGCACGCTGGCGGGACGGGCACGGCGTGATGCCGCCGCCGGAGAAGCGCTACTGGTGGCCGCTGCCCCGACCGGATCACCCGCAGGCCGAGGCCTTCGCCGGATTTGACCAGTTCCAGCGCATCGCCTTCCACTGGGCGGAGGTGAACCGCGTCATCCTCGACGCGACGGCGACGCTCCCGACCGGAATGGCGGAAACCTTTCGCCTCGAGGAGCTCGTCGCCGACGAGGCCGGGCTCCGCCGGCTGTTCGCCTTCCTCGAACTGCCGTGGCACGCGGATCACTTCGCTGCCTTCCGCCGGCCGCACAACGTGAACCGGCCGGAGGACCGGCTGCTGACCGACCAACAGCGCCGGCGGTTCGAGGCGATCGCGGGCGTCATGATGCAGCGGCTCGGCTATGCCGGGCGGGAAGAATATGCCGTGGACTACCGGCCGGCGCCGCTCGAGACGGCCGGCGGGGAGCGCTGCCCGCTGTGTGGCGGCGCCGACCTCCGCCCTGTCTATCGGCCCGACGGCACCCGGCGCGGCCTCACCGTGCATCTGTGCCAGGACTGCGCGCTGGTGCAGAGCCTGCCGCGCACGGCGACGGCGGCGCGGCAGCCGGCGGCGATCTCGGGCGGCGCCGACTGGGGCAACCTGCGCTACGGCAAGGGCTTCCGCGTTGCCGACACCATGGCCGCCCTCGGCGGCCGCCAGCCGCGGCGCATCCTCGACATCGGCAGCAACCGCGGCGCGTTCCTGTTCGCGGCCCGCGAAGCCTGGCCGGAGGCGACGATCACGGCGGTGGAGCCGGATGCGCGCGTGGTTGGCGACTATGCCGCGCTGCCGGGGGTGACGCTGCACCTTGCGCCGGTCGAGGCGGTGGCGCTGGAGGAAGGCGGCCACGACCTCGTCCACTGCAGCCACACGCTGGAGCACGTCGCCGACCCGGTGGCGGTGCTGAAGCAGATCGCGGCGGCGCTGGCCCCCGGCGGTGTCGCCTACATCGAGGTGCCGGACCTCGCCACCGTCGCCAGCGCCGACATCGTCGAGGAATGGTTCATCGACAAGCACCTCTACCATTTCGACCGCGACAGCCTGGCGCTGGCGCTGGCCCGCGCGGGGCTGCGGCCCGTGGCCGGGATCGCGGCGGGCCTCCACCTGTCGGCGGTGGTCGAGCGCGGCCCGTGGCGCGGCGCGCTGCCGCCGGGCGACCCGGCGCGCACGGCCGCGCTGATCGCGGGCTATGTGGAGCGCCTTGCCGCCAACCGGGCGGCGCTTGCCGGCGCGGCGGCGCGGATCGCCCGGATGGCCGACTGCGGCCGGGTCGCGATCTGGGGCGCCGGGCGCATCCTCGACAGCCTGGTGCGCATCGGCGGCCTCGACCTCGGCCGGATTGCTGCGGTGGTGGACCGCGAGCTGGTCAAGCACACCGCCGCCGTCCACGGTGCGCCGCTGATCGCTCCCGCCGGGCTGGCGGGTCAGGCGGTGGACACCATCGTCATCGCGTCCCGCGAGTTCGCCGGCGAGATCGTCGCCGAAGCCGCCCGCATCGCGCCCGGCGCGGCGACGGTGCCGTTCGCGGCGCTGCTGGCAGGCTGACCGGATCCCGCGACACCGTCATTGCGGGTCGCGCAGCGACGCGGCAATGACGCGCGTGAAAGGGACGGGGTTGCCGGCAATCTGGCATTAACCAAAAATCCAAACTTGTGCCGCCATCGTGGCTCCAGTCGCGTTCCGTCCTGGAGCTTCCCGTGACGCACACCCCACCCGACCCCGCGCAGCTCGCCGCCCATGCCGCCCAGGTGCGGCGCTATGCGCTGACGGCGATCTACGGCGCCGGCTCCGGACATCCGGGCGGCGCGCTCTCCGCCGCCGACCTGCTGACCTGCCTCTACCGCAGCGAGCTGCGGCTCGACCCGACCAATCCGGCGTGGCCGGACCGGGACCGCTTCGTGCTGTCGAAGGGGCACAGCTGCCCGGCGCTCTACGGGGCGCTGGCCGATGCGGGGCTGCTCGACCGCGCGCTGGTGCCGACGCTGCGCAAGCTCGGCAGCCCGCTGCAGGGCCATCCCTACGCCAGCCAGCTTCCGTGGATCGAGGCTTCGACCGGCTCCCTCGGCCAGGGCTTCTCGCAGGCGATCGGGATGGCGCTGGGGCTGCGCCACGCCGGCAGCCCCGCGCGCGTCTACGTCATGCTCGGCGACGGCGAGCTGCAGGAGGGCGAGATCTGGGAGGGCGCCATGTGCGCCGCCCACTGGCGGCTCGCCTCCCTCTGCGCCATCGTCGACTACAACAAGCTGCAGAGCGACGACGCGCCGGCCAACATCATGGGGCTGGAGCCGCTGGCCGGGAAATGGGAGGCGTTCGGCTGGAACGCGATCCCGATCGACGGCCACGACATCCCGGCCATCCTCGCGGCCTTCGCCGCCGCCCGCGCCTGCACCGACCGCCCCAGCGTCATCATCGCCGACACCGTGAAGGGGCAGGGGGTCAGCTTCATGGCCGGCGCGCCGCACTGGCACGGCAGCGTCAGGATGAAGGACGAGGAGCTGGTTGCCGCGCTGATCGAGCTCGGCGCCGACGAGGACGAGATCAGCTGGGCGCTCGCGCCCGCGGGCCGGGAGGCGAGCCATGTCGGTCACTAAGCGCATCCAGGCCTCGGGGGCCGAGCCGCTGGTTCCCCAGCAGATCGGGTCGTCGGGCGACTCGCTGCGCGAGGCCTTCGGCCGGGCGCTGGTCGCCGTGGCGGCGGAGGACCCGCGGATCGTGGTGCTGGACGCCGACATCGCCGGCGGCACCGGCATGCACCATTTCCGCAGGGCCTTCCCCGACCGGTTCTACCAGTTCGGCATCGCCGAGCAGAACATGATGGCGGTGGCGGGCGGCATGGCGGCGACCGGTCTGGTGCCGGTGGTCACCACCTTCGCCGTCTTCTGCTACCGCGCGATCGAGCAGGCGCGGCTGTCCATCGCCTATGACCGGCGCAACGTGAAGATCGTCGCCAGCCACCCGGGCCTCGACACCGGGCCCGACGGCGCCTCGGCGCAGGCGCTGGAGGATCTGGCGGGCTTCCGGGCGATCCCGGGCATGACCGTGGTCTCCCCCGCTGATCCGGTGGAGGCGGCGCTGGCAGCGAAGGCGATCTTCGACGTGGACGGGCCGGTCTATCTGCGCACCGGCCGCAGCCCTGCGCGCCGCGTGTTCGGCGAGGGGCATTCCTTCGCCATCGGCAGGGGCCAGATCCTGCGCGACGGCCGCGACGTGACGCTGGTCGCCTGCGGGGTCGAGGTCGCCCGCGCACTGGATGCAGCGGCGCTGCTGGCGAAGAAGGGGATCGCGGCGCGGGTCGTCAACATGCCGACGCTGAAGCCGATCGATGCCGAGCTGCTCGCCCGCTGCGCCCGCGAGACCGGCTGCATCGTCACCTGCGAGGACCACAACATCCACGGCGGGCTGGGCGGTGCGGTCGCCGAGGCGCTGGCGACGTCGGTGCCGGTGCCGGTCGAGTTCGTCGGCGTCCGCGACTGTTTCGGCGAATCCGGCGAGCCCGAGGAGCTGGCGGAGAAATACGGGCTGACCGGCCCGCACATCGCGGACGCTGCGGAACGGGCGCTCGCCCGCAAGGCGGCCTGAGCGTGGGCGTCCTCGACGGCAAGGTGGCGCTGGTCACCGGCGGGTCGCGCGGCATCGGCCGCGCGATCGCGATCGCGCTGGCCGCGGCCGGGGCCCGGGTGGCGCTGACCTACCGCGCCGAGGCCGACGCGGCGGCAGGCGTGGTGGCGGCGATCGAGGCGGACGGCGGCACGGCGGCGGCCTATGCCATGGACGTGCGCGACCGGCCGCGGGTGAAGGCGGTGCTGGCGGAGGTGGTCGCGACCTTCGGCGGACTTCACGTCGTCGCCAACAACGCCGGCATCAACAGGCCGACGGACTTCGACCAGGTCACCGACGCGGACTGGCAGGAGATCATGGACGTGAACCTGCGCGGCCCCTTCGTGGTGGCGCAGGAGGCCCTGCCGCATCTGGAAGCCTCGGGCGGTGGCTCGATCGTGATGACCGGATCGGTGAGCGGCCAGTACGGCGGCCCGCGCACCGCGCACTATGCGGCGTCGAAGGCGGGTCTGATCTCGCTCGCCCAGGTGATCGCCCGCTTCGGCGCGCGGAAGAACATCCGCTGCAACACCGTGGCGGCCGGCCTGATAGCGTCCGAGATGGCGGCCGGCGGCCTCGCCAGCCCGGCGGTGCAGCAGGCGGCGGCGTCGATCCCGCTCGGGCGCCTCGGCACCGCCGAGGAAGTGGCGGCGGCGGTGGTGTGGCTCGCCTCCGACGCCTCGAGCTACGTGACTGCGCAGACCATCAACGTGAACGGGGGGCTCTACTTTTGACGCCGACCATCCTGTTCGTCGGCGGCGGCGTCGAGGTCCTTCCCGGCATCCGGCGGGCGGTGGACCTGGGCTGCAGGGTTCTCGTCGCCGACCGTGATCCCGAGGCCCCCGGCTGCCGGGTCGCCGACGGTGCGCTGATCGCCAGCGCCTATCACCCGGAGGAGGTACGGGCGGCGGCGCTCGCCCATGTGCGCGCCGGCGGGCGGATCGACGGCGTGCTCGCGCTCGCCACCGACTGTCCGCACAGCGTCGCGGCCGTGGCCGAGGCGCTGGGTCTGCGCGGCCCGGGCCCCGAAGCCGGGGCGCGGGCGGTGGACAAGCTCGCGATGAAGCGGAAGTTCGCTGTCGATGGCGTGCCGCAGCCGTGGTTCTGCGAGATCACCAGCCTGGACCAGTTCCTGCGCGAGGTCCGGCGTCAGGGCTTTCCGCTGGTGGTGAAGCCGGCGGACAGCCGCGGGGCACGCGGCGTGCTGCGGCTCACCGGGCAGGAGGACCTGCGCTGGGCGTTCCGCTTTTCCATGAGCTGGTCGCCCAGCCGGCGGCTGGTGCTGGAGCGCTTCGCGGCCGGGCCGCAGGTCTCCACCGAAAGCCTGGTCATCGGCGGCGTCGCGCACACGCCCGGCTTTTCCGACCGCAACTACGAGCTCCTCGACGTCTACGCGCCCCACATCATCGAGAACGGCGGCGACCTGCCGAGCTTCCTGCCGCCCGCGGTGCATGACCGGGTGCGGGCGCTGGTGGACAGCGCGGCGCGCTCCCTCGGCATCACCGAC
>CALKHQ010000335.1 GCA_937988735.1 uncultured Alphaproteobacteria bacterium | reverse complement strand
GCCGCAGAGCGCGTGCTGGCGGAGGCGCGCGAGGACCGGGTCCGCCGCGAGGCCGGCGTCGAGGCCGCCCGGGGCGCGGTCGAGGAGATCCGGCTCCGCATCGCCGAGCGCCAGGACTGCAGCCCCGCCGACCTTCCCGGCCGCGCGGAGATCGACCCCGACGACGCCGCGCTGGAAGCCGACGACGCGCTCGCGCGGCTTGAGGACCGGCACCTGAAGCTGGTCCGCGAGCGCGACGGCATGGGCCCGGTCAACCTGCGCGCGATCGAGGAGGCCGAGGAGCTGGAGGCCCGAATCGCAGGGCTGCAGACCGAGCGCAACGACCTGCTGCAGGCGATTGCACGGCTGCGACAGGGCATCTCCGCGCTCAACCGCGAAGGCCGGATGCGCCTGCTCGCGGCCTTCGAGAAGGTCAACGCCCACTTCCAGGCGCTGTTCGCCGAACTGTTCGGCGGCGGGCGCGCCCATCTGGAGCTGACCGGCGCCGAGGACCCGCTGGAAGCCGGGCTGGAGATCATGGCGAGCCCGCCCGGCAAGCAGCTCCAGTCGCTGTCGCTGCTGTCCGGCGGCGAGCGGACGCTGACCGCACTCGCCCTCATCTTCGCGGTGTTCCGCACCAACCCGGCGCCGATCTGCGTGCTCGACGAGGTCGATGCGCCGCTGGACGACGCCAACGTGGACCGCTTCTGCCGGCTGCTCGACGAGATGGTCCGCTCGCTGGATACCCGCTTCCTGCTGGTCACCCACCACCGGCTGACCATGGCGCGCATGGACCGGCTCTACGGTGTCACCATGCCGGAGCGCGG
The DNA here is from genome assembly GCA_937988735.1 of uncultured Alphaproteobacteria bacterium. Taxonomy (GTDB): domain Bacteria; phylum Pseudomonadota; class Alphaproteobacteria; order CALKHQ01; family CALKHQ01; genus CALKHQ01. The sequence goes on along the minus strand of CALKHQ010000335.1, from coordinate 36,397 downwards.
GGTCAGCCAGCTGGTTTCCGTCGACCTCGGCATGGCCGAGCGGATGCGCGCCGCATAGCGCCGGTCCCGGCACTGCGTCGGGCAGGAAGCTGCGACGGAACGCTGCGGAAAAACGCCGCGGTTTGCGGCGCGGCCATGGCGGGGACTGCGGCTTGACACCCCGGAATCGCCATCCTAAGGTCCGCCCGCCTGAACGGGCCGGACAATCGCGAGGTTTCCGGGCTGCGCGGGCCGAGGGGCCGACGGCGCCTGCGCCGTCGAGCGCGACCGAGGGATGACGCGCCAGGACGATCACGACCGGTTCGCGGACCTGGACAGGCGCCTGGCGGCGCTGCGATCCAGCGAGACGCGGGACGGCGGGACGGCCCGGCGCGCCGGCATGTCCGGCATGGGCGCCGGCATGCGCATCGCGGTCGAGCTGGTGGCGGGCCTCGGCGTCGGGGTTGCGATCGGCATCGCGCTCGACGCCTGGCTGGGCACCGGTCCCTGGCTTCTGATCACCTTCTTCATTCTCGGGTCGGGAGCCGCTTTCCTGAACGTCTACCGCGTGGCCAAGGCCATGGAGCGCCAGGCCAGGGCAGCGCGGGAGGCGGAGAAGGCGGAGGGCCTGAACCGGGGCCGCAACGGCATTTGAGCGTCGGCAGGGACGGCTGATGGACAGCGAGACCGAGCAGGAAACAGAGGCCGGCCACGGCGCCAGTGAGGCTCCGCTGGAGGAGGGCACCGCTTCCGACATCGCGGCAGATGCGATCGCGGGAGAGGACGCCGCGCTTCACGCGCTGGCGGACGAGCACCACGCGGAAGCGCACGGCCCCCTGGAGCAGTTCGAGATCAAGCCGCTGATCGACATCAACGTCGGCGGGATCGATCTCTCCTTCACCAACTCGGCGCTGTGGATGGCGATCGCGGTCGGGGTGGTGTCGCTGCTGTTCATCGCCGCGACACGGACCCAGCGGCTGGTGCCGAACCGGCTGCAGTCGCTCGCCGAGATGCTCTACGGCGTGGTCGCCAGCATGGTGCGCGACAACGTCGGCCACGAGGGGCGGCGGTACTTCCCCTTCATCTTCACGCTGTTCCTGTTCGTGCTGTTCGGCAACCTCCTGGGGCTCATTCCGTACAGCTTCACCTACACCAGCCACATCGCCGTCACCTTCGCGATGGCGATCTTCATCTTCATCGGCGTGACCATCATCGGGATCGCGCGGCACGGCGTGCACTTCGGCCGGCTGTTCTTCCCCGAGGGCGCGCCGCTGTGGACCGCCGTCATCCTGATCCCGATCGAGCTGGTCTCGTACCTCTCGCGTCCGATCAGCCTGTCGGTGCGTCTGTTCGCGAACATGACGGTCGGCCATGTGCTGCTGAAGGTCATCGCCGGCTTCGTCATCGGGCTCGGCGCATTCGCGGTGGTGCCCGGGGTCATCCCGTTCGCGGCGCTCGTCGCGATCACGCTGCTCGAGCTGCTGGTCGCGGTGATCCAGGCCTACGTCTTCGCGATCCTGGCCTGCATCTACCTGCACGACGCCATTCACCTGCACTGAGCCCAATCACCCCTATCCGGAAGAAGGAAGCGGAACATGGAAGGCAGCATCGTTGACGCGCTGAAGTACGTCGGCGCCGGCCTCGCGGCGATCGGCATGATCGGCGCCGGTATCGGCGTGGGCAACGTGTGGTCCAGCTACATCAGCGCGCTGGCCCGCAATCCCGCCTCCAAGGACGAGATCGGCGCCAACATCTGGATCGGCTTCGCCGTTACCGAGGCCATTGCGCTGTTCGCGCTGATCGTCGCGCTGATCGCACTGTTCAGCTAGTTGCGTCCACGGGCGCGGGGCTCGGGGACGAGCCGCCGCGCCCGGCCGCGCGGGCCCCGGCCCGGACAGCGGCCAGCAACCGGGAGCGACCACGCGTGCCCCAATTCGATCCCAGCTCCTTCGCCAGCCAGATCTTCTGGCTGATCGTCCTGTTCGCGCTGCTGTACCGGATCCTGAAGTCCCTGGTGCTGCCGCGGATGACGGCGACGCTCGACCTGAGGCAGCGGACGATATCCGAGAACCTGGAGCGGGCGGAGCAGGCCCGTGCCGAGGCGGAGGCGGTCCTCGCCGCCTATGAAAAGGCGCTGGCCGACGCGCGCGCCCAGGCGCACGAGACCATGAAGACGGCCCAGGAGGCGATCGCCGAGGAAGCCGCGAAGCGCGAGCAGGCGCAGGCGGCCGAGCTCGCGGCGCGCATCGCCGACGCCGAAGCCCGCATCGCCGCGGCGGCCGAGGCCGCCCGGGCGACGGTGGGGGAGGCGGTGGCCGAGGTGACGGCCGACCTGGTGGCCCGGATCAGCGGTCGCCGGCCGACCGACGAGCAGGTCGCCGCGGCGGTCGCGGCGGCGCAGGCCGCCCGGTCCGCATCGGCCGCCTGACCGGGAGGAGAGCCGATGCTGCAGTCACCGGAGTTCTGGGTCGCCGTCGCCTTCGTGGTGACCGTGCTGCTGATCCTGTGGAAGGGCGGGCGCCCGATCCTGAAGGCGCTGGACGCGCGGGCGGAGAAGATCCGGGCCGAGCTTGACGCCGCGGAGAAGCTGCGCGAGGAGGCGCAGCACCTGCTCGCCGACTACCAGCGGCGGCAGCGCGACGCGGTGAAGGAGTCGGAGGCGATCATCGCCCAGGCGCGCGCGGACGCGCAGGCGCTGATTGCCGAGAGCCGGACCCGGCTCGAGGACACGCTGGCCCGCCGCGAGAAGCTGGCACTGGACCGGATCGCCCAGGCCGAGGCCCAGGCGCAGGCCGCAATCCGGGCCGAGGCGGCGCAGCTGGTGGCCGCCGCCAGCCGCGAGATCCTCGCCCGGCAGCTCGACGGCGAGGCGGGCGCGGCCCTGATCGACGAAGCGATCTCCAGCCTCCCGAAGCATCTGCACTGAGCGTCACGCCGGCGTCGGCTCGTCCGCGCCGGCGTCGGCGTTTCGCGATCGCGGCGGGCCGAGTGCGGGCGGATCGGCATAGGATTCCTGCCCCCGGCCCCTATATTAACCGGGTTGCTCCGGGGACTGCGCCAGCAGGCGCGCCCCGGGCCCGACCGCGACGGAGAGCCGGCCCATGGATGCCCTGGTCACCGACATGCACAAGTCTGCGGGCACGGTCGTCAAGACCGGCCGCGATGGCAGGCCCAGCCGCGCCGAGGCGGAGGCCGCCGTCCGCACGCTGATCCGCTGGGCGGGCGACGATCCCGAGCGCGAAGGCCTGCTCGACACGCCGGCGCGCGTCGTGCGTGCCTATGAGGAGTTCTTCTCCGGCTACGCCGACGACCCGGTCGAGGTTCTGAGCCGCACCTTCGAGGAGGTGGACGGCTATGACGACATGGTGATGCTGCGCGACATCCGCTTCGTGTCGCACTGCGAGCATCACATCGTGCCGATCACCGGGCGCGCCCATGTCGCCTACCTGCCGGTCGGCCGCGTGGTCGGGCTGTCGAAGCTGGCGCGGGTGATCGACATCTTCGGCCGGCGGCTGCAGACCCAGGAGACGATGACCGCCCAGATCGTGAACGCGATCGAGCAGGCGCTGGCGCCCGCGGGCGTCGCCCTGCTGATGGAGGCGACGCACCACTGCATGACCACGCGGGGCGTGCAGCAGAACGCGGCGGTCACCGTCACCTCCCGTTTCACCGGCCGCTTCGCGAGCGATCCGCGGCTTGAACAACGTTTCCTGAACATGGTGCGCGGCAATGGCGGCAACTGAACCTTTCGTCCGTCGGGTGAGCGTGGAGCAGGTCGAGGAAGGGACCGAGCTCGCCCCCAAGTTCGATGCGGACGGCCTGATCCCGGTCGTTACAACCGATCACGCCACCGGCGAGGTGCTCATGCTCGGCTACATGAACGCCGAAGCGCTGCGCCTCACCATCCGGACCGGCGAAGCGCACTACTTCAGCCGGTCGCGCCAGGTGCTGTGGCGCAAGGGCGCCACCAGCGGCCTCGTCCAGCATGTGGTCGAGATGCGGATCGACGACGACCAGGACGCCGTCTGGCTGCGGGTGAAGGTCGATGGCGGCGCAAGCTGCCACGTCGGCTACCGCTCCTGCTTCTACCGCTCGGTCCCGCTCGGCAGCGAGGGGCCGGTCACGCTCCGCTTCGAAGAAGAGGGCAAGACCTTCGACCCCGTCGCGGTCTACGGCGACGCCCCGAACCCGACGCGCCTGTAGGCGGCGCCGACGGCCTGCGGCAGCCGCCGCAGGGTCGGCAGTTTCCTCTGGAAGCCCGCCACAGGCAGCCCCGCAGCCTCACGACAGCACTGTCAATAATCGCGCACTGTCAATGATCGCGACCGTGTGCGTGTGCCCTTCGCCCCCTGCGGGTGGCGACGATGGGGCGGCATGAGCTGTCGCCACGACCGCGGGCGCCACACGACGAGCCAGCGGCCGATGTCCCGTCGCAGGTCCTGAAACGTCCCGGGGCCCGGGACCTCAAAAAGAGAAGGACCGGCGCGCGGAAGCGGCCGGTCTCCATTTCCCGGGCGCTGGGCCCGATTCCTAGAAGTCGTCGTCGTTGTCCCCGCGGCGACGCCGGTCGCGGTCGCGATTCTCGCGGCGGCGTCCGCGATCGCGCTCCCCGCCGCCAAAGTCCGGTTCCGGCGTGAAGTCGCGCGGCGCGAACTCGCGCTCACGGTGCGGGCGGTCATTCCCGCCACGGTCGCGATCCCGGTTGCGGTCTCCGCCACCTCCGCCCCCGCGCTGGCCGCCGTCGCGGCGCGGACGCTCAGTGACCGGCAGCGGCGCGCCCGTCGCCTGGTCCACCGCCCGCATCGACAGCCGCACCTTGCCGCGGTCGTCGAAGCCGAGGACCATGACCTTCACGTGATCGCCTTCCTTGACGACGTCGGTCGTCTTCTCCACCCGGCCGTCGGTCAGCTCCGAGATGTGGACCAGTCCGTCACGGTTGCCGATGAAGTTGACGAAGGCGCCGAAGTCGGTCGTCTTCACCACCTTGCCGTCGTAGATCTTGTTGACCTCCGGCTCGGCGACGATGCCCTGGATCCAGTCGATCGCCCGCTGGATCACCGCCTGGTCGACCGCCGACACATGGACCGTGCCGTCGTCCTCGATGTCGATCTTGGCGCCGGTGGTCTCGGTGATCTCGCGGATGACCTTGCCGCCGGTGCCGATCACGTCACGGATCTTGTCCTTCGGGATGGTGATCACGTGGATGCGGGGCGCGAACTGGGAGACCTCCTCGCGGGCGCCGCTCAGCGCCTTCGACATCTCGCCCAGGATGTGCAGCCGGCCCTCGCGCGCCTGCTCCAGCGCGATCCGCATGATCTCCTCGGTGATCGAGGTGATCTTGATGTCCATCTGCAGCGAGGTGACGCCGTTGGCCGTGCCGGCGACCTTGAAGTCCATGTCGCCGAGATGGTCCTCGTCGCCGAGGATGTCGGAGAGCACCGCGAAGCGGTCGCCCTCCTTGATCAGGCCCATGGCGATGCCCGCCACCGGACGGGCCAGCGGCACGCCGGCGTCCATCAGCGCCAGCGAGGCACCGCAGACCGTCGCCATCGACGACGAGCCGTTGGACTCGGTGATCTCCGAGACGACGCGCAGGGTGTAGGGGAACGTCTCCCGGTCCGGCATCAGCGGGTGCAGCGCGCGCCAGGCGAGCTTGCCGTGGCCGATCTCGCGCCGGCCCGGCGAGCCGATCCGGCCCGCCTCGCCCACCGAATAGGGCGGGAAGTTGTAGTGCAGCATGAACCGCTCGCGGTACTCGCCCGCCAGTGCGTCCACGATCTGCTCGTCCTGGGCGGTGCCGAGGGTCGCCACCACCAGCGCCTGGGTCTCGCCCCGGGTGAACAGGGCCGAGCCGTGGGCGCGGGGCAGCACGCCGACCTCGCCGACGATCGGACGGATGGTCTTCGTGTCGCGCCCGTCGATCCGGCGCCCGGTGTCGAGGATGGCGTTGCGCACGATGTCGCTCTCGAGCGCCTTGAAGGCGCTGGCCACCATCTCGAGCTGCGCCGGATCGGTCAGGCCGAGCTCCGCCTCCACCTTGGCCCGTGCTGCGTCGAGCTTCTCGTGACGCGTCACCTTGTGCGGCTCCTGGTAGGCCGCACGCACGTCGGCCTCGGCGATCTCGCGCACCCGGCGGGCCAGCGCGATCTCCTCCTCGCTCTCCTGGGGTGCCGGCCACGGATCCTTGGCGCTGTCCTCGGCGAGCTCGATGATCAGGTCGATCACCGCCTGCATCTCGCGGTGGCCGAACATCACCGCGTCCAGCATCTGGGCCTCGGAGAGCTCGTGCGCCTCGGACTCGACCATCAGCACGCCCTGCTGGGTGCCGGCGACGACGAGGTCGAGCCTGGTCGACGCCATCTGCGAGTTGGTCGGGTTCAGCACCATCCGGCCGTCGACCAGGCCGACGCGCGCAGCGCCGATCGGGCCGAGAAACGGGATTCCGGAAATGGTAAGCGCGGCCGAGGCGCCGATCATCGCGACGATGTCGGGCTCGTTCTCCAGGTCATGCGCCAGCACGGTGGCGATGATCTGGGTCTCGTTGAGGAAGCTCTTGTGGAACAGGGGGCGGATCGGGCGGTCGATCAGCCGGGAAACCAGCGTCTCCTTCTCGCTCGGCCGACCCTCGCGCTTGAAAAAGCCGCCGGGAATCTTGCCGGCGGCGAACGTCTTCTCCTGGTAATTGACGGTGAGCGGGAAGAACCCCTGACCCGGCTTGACCTTCTTTGCGGCGACCGCGGTACAGAGGACCGTCGTCTCACCATAGGTGACGAGCACCGCGCCGTCCGCCTGGCGGGCCAGCCGCCCGGTCTCCAGGATCAGCGGGCGCCCGCCCCAGGTTATTTCCTTGCGTACGATATCGAACATCACATCATCCACTTCATCCGGGCCAACGCCCTCTTGCCGCGTCCATTAGGGGACGGACGGCGCGCGTGATCTGCCTCCCGCGCCGTCCGTCATACATTCAGGGCCGGAAAATTGCCACTTTCGTGCCATCCGGCGCCGCGTGGCCGAGGCGCCGGGTGTCTCGCGGACGCGTGCGGCAGCGCGGCGGCGAGGACGGTTTCACCGCTGTCCCTAGCGGCGCAGGCCGAGGCGCTCGATCAGCGCGCGGTAGCGCGCTTCGTCCTTGCGCTTCAGATAGTCCAGCAGGCGACGCCGCTGGCCGACCATGATCAGCAGCCCGCGCCGTGAATGGTGGTCCTTCTTGTGCTCGCCCAGATGCTCCGTCAGGTTGCGGATCCGCTCGCTCAGGATGGCCACCTGCACTTCCGGCGAGCCGGTATCGCCCGCCTTGGTCGCAAATTCCTCGATCAGCTGCTGCTTGCGCTCGGCCGTGATCGACATCGGTCTACTCCTTGATCACAGGTTCAGGACGCGAACCGGATGGATCTGCGTCACGGGCCGGAAACGTCCCATTGCGGGCGCATCCGTACCGCGGTCCAGCCTGGCAATGGCGATGGGTGTGTCGCCGCGAAGGGCACACACGTAATCCCCGTCTACCAGTTCCTGGACGCTGTTCAGATCCACGGCTCGGAGCACCTGCACGGACTGGCCATTGCGCAGCCGGTCCGCTTCCGTATCGGTCAGGGCCAGCGCCGGGATGTCGTCCAGCGCGGTCTTCACCGGCACCAGGTGCTCAAAACGGGCGGCACTATGCCCGAACTGCTCCAGTTCCGAAAGCGAAATTGCGAGTTCCTCGCCAAAGGGCCCGACACGGAGCCGCCGCAGCGCCTCCACATGGCCCAGGCAGCCGAGCGACGCCGCCAGGTCGCGGGCAAGCCCGCGCACGTAGAAGCCCTTGCCGCAGTCGACCTCGATCACCACCCGGTCGCGATCGGGCACGTCGACCAGCTCCAGCCGCTCGACCCAGACCTGCCGCGGCTTGAGGTCGAACTCGACCTCGTCGCGGGCGAGGTCATAGGCCCGCTCGCCCGCGACCTTGACCGCGGAGTAGCGCGGCGGGACCTGCTCGATCTCGCCGAGGAACCGCTCCAGCGCCGCGCGCACCGCCGCGGGTTCCGGCCGCGCGGCGGACTCCTCCACCACCCGGCCCTCGGCGTCGTCGGTGTCCCGCCGTTCGCCCCAGCGGAGCGTGAACCGGTAGCTCTTGGTCCCGTCCATGACGAAGCTCACGGTCTTCGTCGCCTCGCCGAGCGCCACCGGCAGCACGCCGGTGGCCAGCGGATCCAGCGTGCCTGCGTGGCCCGCCTTGGCCGCGCCGTAGATGCGCCGCACCCGGCCGACGACCGGGGTGGACCCGATACCGGCCGGCTTGTCCACGATCACCCACCCGTGGATCGGATCACCCTTGCGGCGGCGTGCCATCGTCCGGCTCCCCCTCTCCGTCCCCGCCTTCGGTCCCGTCCGTCTCCGGCCGGCTCGCCGCCACGCGGCGCAGCAGGCGGTCGATGCTTTCCGCCCGTTCGAAGCTCTCGTCGGCCACGAATCTCAGTCGCGGCAGCACCCGCAGCCGCACGTGCCGCGCGAGCAGGCCCCGCAGGTGCGGCGCGGCCCGGCCCAGCCCCCTGGCGACCGACGCTGCGTCCTGGCCGCCCAGCGGCAGGAAGAACACGGTCGCGTTCTTCAGGTCCGGGCTGACCCGCACCTCGCTGAAGGTGAGCGACACGCCCTGCAGGGCAGGGTCATGCAGTTCCTCGCGCATGAAGATGGTGGCCAGCGCGTGGCGGATCTCCTCGCCGACGCGCAGCTGGCGCTGGGAAGGGGCGGTGGATGGCGCTTTCCTCATGGGCAACACCGCGAGCCGGACGGGCGATGCGACCGCCAATGCCACGCCCGGGCCGGCCGGCGGCTGCCGGGGCCCGGGCGGAAGAGGGCGGCGGCCGGTCAGAGCTTGGCCGCGACCTCCTGAACCTCGAAGCACTCGACGACGTCGCCTACCTGGATGTCCTGGTAGTTCTCGAACGCCATGCCGCATTCATAGCCGGCCTGAACCTCGCGCACCTCGTCCTTGAAGCGCTTGAGGCTCGACAGCGACCCCTCGTGGACCACCACGTTGTCGCGCAGCAGCCGCACCTTCGCCCCGCGGCGGACGACGCCGTCGGTGACGCGGCAGCCGGCCACCTTGCCGACCTTGGTGATGTTGAACACCTCGCGGATTTCGGCGTGGCCGAGGAAGTTCTCCTGCAGCGTCGGCGCCATCAGGCCCTGGATCAGCGCCTTGGCGTCGTTCACGATGTCGTAGATCACCGAGTAGTAGCGGATGTCCACGCCGTCGCGCTGGGCCATGTCGCGCGCCTGCGGGTTGGCGCGGACGTTGAAGCCGGCGATGAACGCGTTGCTGGCCTTGGCCAGGGTGACGTCGGACTCGTTGATCCCGCCGACCGCAGCATGCAGCACGCGGACCCGGACCTCGTCGTTCGACAGCTGCTCCAGCGCCGTGGAGATCGCCTCGACCGAGCCGTGCACGTCGGCCTTCAGCACGATCGGCAGCTCCCGGCTCTCGCCTGCCTTGATCGCGCTGAACATCTGCTCCAGCGTGCCGCGGGCGGCCGGCATCGACTCCTTCTCGCGCTTCTTGCGGCTGCGGAACTCCGCGACCTGGCGCGCCCGGCTCTCGCTGTCGACAACGATCACGTCGTCGCCCGCCACCGGCGTGCCCTGCAGGCCCAGGATCGAGACCGGCATCGACGGCCCGGCCGCCGACACCGGCTCGCCACGGTCGTTCAACAGCGCGCGGACGCGGCCCCATTCGGACCCGGCGATGAAGATGTCGCCCGGCTTCAGCGTGCCGCGCTGGATCAGCGCGGTCGCCACCGAACCGCGGCCGCGCTCGATCCGGGACTCGATGATGGCGCCCTGCGCCGGCACGTCCGGATTGGCCCGCAGGTCCAGCAGCTCAGCCTGCAGCAGGATCGCATCGACCAGCTTGTCGAGGTTCATCCGCTGGGTCGCCGAGATCGGCACGTCGAGCACGTCGCCACCCATCGCCTCGACCTGCACCTCGTAGTTCAGCAGGTCGGTGCGCACCCGGTCGGGATTGGCGCCCGGCTTGTCCATCTTGTTGATCGCCACGATGAGCGGCACACCCGCCGCCTTGGCGTGGCGAATCGCCTCCACCGTCTGCGGCTGTACGGAATCGTCCGCCGCCACCACCAGCACGACGATGTCGGTGACCTTGGCGCCGCGCGCCCGCATGGCGCTGAACGCGGCGTGACCCGGCGTGTCGAGGAAGGTGATCTTCTGCCCGCCCTTGGTCGTCACCTGGTAGGCGCCGATGTGCTGGGTGATGCCGCCCGCCTCGCGCGCGGCCACATCGGTCTCGCGCAGCGCATCGAGCAGCGACGTCTTGCCGTGGTCGACATGGCCCATCACGGTCACCACCGGCGGCCGCGGCTCGCCGGTCTTGTCCAGCTCGCCGCTGACCTCCAGGCCCTGCTCGACGTCGGCCTCGGTCACCCGGCGCACCCGGTGTCCGAATTCCGTGACCACCAGCTCGGCGGTATCGGCGTCCAGCACCTGGTTGATCGTGGCCATGACGCCGTTGCGCATCAGGGTCTTGATCACGTCGGCCGCGCGCTCCGCCATGCGGTTGGCGAGCTCCTGAACGGTGATCGCCTCCGGGATCACCACCTCGCGGATCACCTTGGTCTTCTCCATGCTGCGCTGCATGGAGCTCTGCCGCTGCTTCTCCTTCTCCCGGGCACGGCGCACCGCGGCGAGCGACCGCTGACGGTCCTCGGCGCTGGCGTCGAGCGCCTGGGCGATGGTGAGCTTGCCGGCGCGGCGGCGCGGCTCCGAACGGGTGCGCGCGGGCGCGCGCTTGGCCGCGGCCGAACGGCGATCCTCGATCGCGTCGCCCGGCACGTCATCCAGGTCGCGTACCGGCGCGGCCGGCGTGACCGGCCGCCGGATGGTCGACGCAGGCGTCTCGGCCGGCTGCGGGGCCGGTGCAGGCTCGGCAGCGGGCTTGGCCGCGGCTTCCGCAGCCGCCCGCTCGGCCTCGGCGCGGCGACGCGCCTCCTCCTCCGCCTGGCGGCGGGCAGCCTCCTCGGCCTCGGCGGCGCGGCGCGCCTCTTCCTCGCGGCGGCGCCGCTCGGCCTCCTCGGCCTGGCGCTTCGCCTCCTCGTGCGCCTGGATCGCCTCCTTCAGCGCGCGCATGCGGGATTCGCGCTCGGTATCGGTGAGCTGCGATCCCGTGCCGACCTTCTGCGGCTTGCCGCGCTGGATCTTGGAGACATCCACCGCCGGACGCTCGACCGCGCGCTTGCGCTTGACCTCGACGGCCACGGTCTTGCTGCGCCCATGCGAGAAGCTCTGCCGGACCTGCCCTGTCTCGACATGGCGGTTGAGCTGGAGCCGGCCGCTGCCGCCCAGGCTGAGGGGCTTCTTCGTCTTGTCGTCGGTACCGTCGGTCATCGAGCCTCGCTATCCCCGCCACCGATCCGCTGGATCGGCGCACTCCCCACGTAGTGCGCCAAGCGCTCGGCGGCGCCCATCACCTTGGCCGTCATCGCCCCGGCGGCGATCACGGCATGTACGCTGTCGGCGCGTCCGAATGGCCGCCCCAGCTGTTCCGCGTCCAGAAGATCGACCATCGGCACAGCGGCTTCCATAGCCTGGGCCAGCGCGCGCATCTTGCGAGCGCCTTCCGCCTGACGATCCCGCGCGGACAATAAGACCGATGCGCGCCCGGAGCGCAAGACGGCACGCACTTTTTCGTAGCCACAGACGGCGTCCCCGGCACGTCGCGCCAGGGCCACCGCATTCACCAGCCGCTCCCGCAGCAGCCGCTCGACCCGTTCCGGCAGGTCGTCGGGCACGGTCACGGCCTGTTTCGCCGCCCGGCTGAAGGCGCGCTTGCGCACAGCCTCCTCCACCGTCGCGCGGGTCGCGGTCACCCACAGCCCGCGGCCGGGCAGGTTGCCGTCCAGGTCCGGCACGATCACCGCGCCGGGACCGACGACGAACCGGATCAGGCCCGCCTTGTCCCGGCGTTCGCCGCTGACGATGCAGCGGCGCTCCGTGCCGGCGTCGCTGGCGCGCTCATCCGCGCATGTCGCTGCCGGCGCGGACAATCCGCCCCTCCATGCGGCTCCTCACGGGACCCGTCCTCCGCATCAGCTCTCGGCCTCCGCCTTCGCGGCGGGAGTTTCCTCCTCGCCGGCGAACCAGTGGGCGCGGGCGGCCATGATGATCGCATCCGCATCCTGCTGGCTCATCGCCTCCGGCCCGAGGATCTCGATCAGCTCGCTGCTGGCGAGGTCGGCCAGGTCGTCGAGCGTGCGCACCTGCGCCTCGCCGAGCCGGACCAGCATCGAGGAGGTGAGACCCGGCACCTCGGCGAGGTCGTCCGAAACGCCGAGCTCGCGGCGACGCTCGGTCTCCGCCCGCTCCCGCTCGTCCAGCCAGGCCTGGGCGCGGGCGCGAAGCTCGGTCGCCACCTCCTCGTCGAACCCTTCGATCGAGGCGAGGTCGGCGATGTCGGTGTAGGCGACCTCCTCGACCTTGGAGAAGCCTTCGGTCACCAGCAGGTGGGCGATGACGTCATCCACGTCCAGCGCATCCATGAACAGCTGGCTGCGGGCGTGGAACTCCTGCTGCCGGCGCTCGCTCTCGTCCTCCTCCGTGAGGATGTCGATGTCCCAGCCGGTAAGCTGGGAGGCGAGGCGCACATTCTGGCCGCGGCGTCCGATGGCGAGGCTGAGCTGCTCGTCGGGCACCACCACCTCGATCCGGTTGGTCTCCTCGTCCAGCACCACCTTGGTCACCTCGGCGGGGGCGAGGGCGTTCACCACGAACGTCGCCGGGTCGGGCGACCACGGGATGATGTCGATCTTCTCGCCCTGCAGCTCGGCGACCACCGCCTGCACGCGGCTGCCGCGCATGCCGACGCAGGCGCCCACGGGGTCGATGCTGGAATCCTTCGACACCACCGCAATCTTGGCGCGGCTGCCCGGGTCGCGGGCAACGGCGCGGATCTCGATGATGCCGTCGTAGATCTCCGGCACCTCCTGCGCGAACAGCTTCTTCATGAACTCCGGATGCGTGCGCGACAGGAAGATCTGCGGACCGCGCGGCTCCTGGCGCACGTCGTAGATGTAGGCGCGCACGCGGTCGCCGTTGCGGAAGGTCTCGCGCGGCAGCAGCTCGTCGCGGCGCAGCACCGCCTCGCCGCGGCCGAGGTCGACGGTGACGTTGCCGAACTCCGTCCGCTTGACCAGCCCGTTGACGATCTCGCCGACGCGGTCCTTGAACTCCTCGTATTGCCGGGCGCGCTCCGCCTCGCGCACCTTCTGGAAGATCACCTGCTTGGCCGACTGGGCGGCGACGCGGCCGAGGTCGATCGGCGGCAGCGGGTCAACCAGATACTCGCCGACAACGGCGTCCGGCTTGATCCGGCGGGCCTGCTCCTCGGTGAGCTGGGTAATCGGGTCCTCGACCTCCTCGACCACCTGGCGATAGCGGGAAATGGTGATCGCGCCGGTCTTGCGGTCGACGGTGGCGCGGATGTCGTGCTCCTGCCCGTATTTCGCGCGCGCTGCCTTCTGGATCGCCTGCTCCATGGCTTCCAGCACCTCTTCGCGGTCGATGCCCTTCTCCCGGGCGACCGAATCCGCCACCTGCAGCAGCTCGCCGCGCTGGAGCGCGTAGTTCTCCGCCATCGTCATTCTCCTCGCTTCGTCCGCCCGGCCCGCGCCCCCCGGGCTGCCTCGTCCGCAGTCGCGGACGGGGCCGCCATGAGCGCCGGCGGCAGGCGTCCGTTCATCGCTGCCTTCACCAGCTCGTCGGTCAGCACCAGCTTCGCCGATGCGACTTCCGCCAGCGGCACGGCGTATTCCGTGCCCGCCTCGTCGATCACCACCTGCAGCCCGCCGTCCTCCGCCGCGCGCGTGCCGGCCAGGCGGCCCCGGAAGCGGCGGCGGCCGTCGATCAGCCGGCCCAGCTCGACCCTCACCTCGAAGCCGGCAAACCGCTGGTAGTCCTTTGCCCGGGTCAGCGGCCGGTCGAGGCCGGGCGAGCTCACCTCGAGGGTGTAGGCGCCGTCCACCGGATCCTCGACGTCGAGCAGCGCCGAGATCACCTCGCTGATCGCCGCGCAGTCGTCGACCGTCATCACGCGGCCGTCGGTCGGCTCCGCCATCACCTGCACCACCTTGGGGCCGCGGCCGGTGATCGCCACGCGGACGAGCTCGAAGCCCAGCGGCTCCAGCGCAGGCTCGACCAGCTGTGCCACCTTGTCAGCCAGGTCCAAGGGCCCGCACCTCCTCTCGGCATCGCCGGGCGCAAAACAAAAAAGGCGGGCCAGAGGCCCACCCGTCCGCTCGTCCCGGGGTCATCCCTCAAACCGGATGACATCCAGAAGATAGTCCCCGGCGTGCCGGGAATCAAGGTCTATGAGCCGGAACGCGGCCGGCGGCGCAGCCTGAGGAACACCGGCGTCCGCCCCGCGGCCAGCGCCTTGGCCTCGTAGCGGGTCTGCGGCCAGTCCTCCGGCCGCCGCTGCCAGTCCTCCGGGCCCCGGGCCATCCAGGCGAAGGCCGGGTGGGGCGGAGCCACCTGCAGCATCCAGCGGATCTGTACCGGGTCGTCCGACGCCAGCCGCAGCTCCGCCCCGTCCGCCATCGTCCGCGCGAGGGCATCCAGCGTCGACGCCGAGACGATGCGCCGCTCGCGGTGGCGCCGCTTCGGCCACGGGTCCGGGAACAGGATGAACACGCGCTCCAGCGCCGCGTCCGGCAGCTGGTCGATGACGTCCCGCGCGTCTCCGGCATGGATGCGCACGTTGGAGAGGCTGCCCTCCGCGATGTGGCGCAGCAGGCTCGCGACGCCGTTCATGAACGGCTCGCAGCCGATGATCCCCACATCCGGGTTCGCCTGCGCCTGCCAGGCGAGGTGCTCGCCGCCGCCGAAGCCGATCTCCAGCCACAGCCGCCGGCAGTCCGGCCCGAACAGCGAGGCGGCGGTCAGCGCGCCGGCGTCCGGAACCGCGACGCGACCGAGTTCCTCCGTCAGCAGCCGCGCCCGCCCGGGGCGGAGCTTGCGGGCGCTGCGCCGTCCATAGAGCCGGCGCAGCGGCGAGGTGCCGCCGCCCGACACCGCCTCAGGCGTTGAATTCGGCGCGGAGTTGGTCGACGAGATCGAGCTTCTCCCATGAGAAGCCGCCGTCGGGCTCCGGCTCGCGGCCGAAATGGCCGTAGGAGGATGTACGCGCGTAGATCGGCCGGTTGAGGCAGAGGTGCTGGCGGATGCCGCGCGGGCTCAGGTCCATCAGCGAGCGCAGCACCTCGGCAAGCCGCTCCGGGTCGACCTCCAGGTCGCCGTCGATGTAGACGGCGAGCGGCTTGGAGACGCCGATCGCATAGGCGAGCTGGATGGTGCACCGGGTCCTCGCCAACCCCGCCGCGACCACGTTCTTGGCGAGGTAGCGCGCGGCATAGGCCGCCGAGCGGTCCACCTTGGTCGGGTCCTTGCCCGAGAAGGCGCCGCCGCCGTGAGGAGCCGCGCCGCCATAGGTATCGACGATGATCTTGCGGCCGGTGAGCCCGGCGTCGCCGTCGGGGCCGCCGATGACGAAGCGCCCGGTCGGGTTCACGTAGAACTCCTCCTCCGGGCACATCCAGCCCTCGGGCAGCACCTCGAGCACGTAGGGGCGGACCAGCTCCCGCACTTCGGCCGCGTCCAGGCCCTCGGCGTGCTGGGTCGACACCACCACCGAGGTGGCGCCGACCGGCTTGCCGTCGACGTAGCGCAGCGTCACCTGGCTCTTTGCGTCCGGCCCGAACCTGGGCTGCACGCCGGCGTGGCGGTCGCGGGCCATCGCCTTGAGGATGCTGTGGGCGTAATGCAGCGGCGCCGGCATGTAGGCGTCGGTCTCGCGGCAGGCGAAGCCGAACATGATGCCCTGGTCGCCCGCGCCCTCGTCCTTGTTGCCGGCGGCATCGACGCCCATGGCGATGTCGCTCGACTGCTCATGCACCAGGCAGTCCACCGACATCTTCTGCCAGTGGAAGCCCTCCTGCTCGTAGCCGATCTCGCGCACTGCGTCGCGCGCCGCCTGGATCAGCTCCTCCGGCGCCACCGGCACCTTGCTGCGGGTCTCGCCTGCCAGCACGACCTTGTTGGTCGTCGCCAGGGTCTCCAGCGCGACCCGCGCTTCGGGGTCGCGGCTGAGGAAGAGGTCGACGATGGTGTCGGAGATGCGGTCGCAGACCTTGTCGGGGTGGCCCTCGGAAACGGATTCACTGGTGAACAGGTAGTCTCGGCTGGCCAAAATCACCCCCATCGTCCGCTGGCGTGATCGCTCGCGCCGGCGGCCGCGGCCCGACGCGCGTGAGCGTGAGGAAGAAAGCGGACGTGTTTAGGCGGCCCCCGGCCACGGCGTCAAGGCGTCACCCTGCCGCCGCGCGTGGCAGGCGCCCCGCCCGTGCGGACGGGGCCACGCCTGCCGAAGGCCGTTCGCTCCCTGTCTCCTCGCTACCGTCCGGTCCGGACAGCGAAAACGGGAACGGCCCGCGCGTGCGGGCCGTCGCCGGATCCGGTGTGGGAATGCCCTTGCGGGCGGAGCCGCGCCTCAGGCGGCGGCCTTCAGCATCGCCTCGGCGACCGCGGCCTCGGCCTCATAGGCCTTGCGGCTGGCCTCGTCCTTCGCGTCACGGATGTCCTCGCGCAGGTTGGCAAGCTGGCGCTCGACCTCGGCGCGGTTGATCTCCGACACCGGGACTGCGCGCTCGGCCAGCACGGTGCAGCGCTGCGGCGTCACCTCGGCGACGCCGCCGGCGACGAAGATGCGCTCGACGATGGTCCGGCCCTCGTAGACGTCGATCACGCCGGGCCGGATGGTCGAGATCATCGGCGCATGCCGGGGCAGCACGCCGAAATTGCCGTCGGTGCCCGGCACCACGACCATGTCGACGGCGCGGCTCATCAGCAGGCGCTCCGGCGACACCAGCTCGAACTCGACCTTGCCCTCGGCCATCGCTTCCTTCCCGTCCCGCGTTGCGTCTGGCGCCGGCCGTCACGGGTCACCGCGGGCCGGCGCAGATGCGCCATTCCCGGCTCAGGCCGCTTCTGCGGCGAGCCGCTTGGCCTTCTCGACCGCTTCCTCGATGGTGCCGACCATGTAGAAGGCACTCTCGGGCAGGTGGTCGTAGTCGCCGCGGCAGATGCCTTCGAAGCCCTTGATGGTGTCCTCGATCTGCACGAACTTGCCGGGCTGGCCGGTGAACACCTCGGCGACGTGGAACGGCTGCGACAGGAAGCGCTGCACCTTGCGCGCCCGCGCCACCGTCAGCTTGTCCTCTTCCGACAGCTCGTCCATGCCCAGGATGGCGATGATCTCCTGCAGCGCCTTGTAGCTCTGCAGGATGCGCTGCACCTCGCGCGCGACCCGGTAGTGCTCCTCGCCGACGATGCGCGGATCGAGGATGCGGCTGGTCGAGTCCAGCGGGTCCACGGCCGGGTAGATGCCGAGCTCGGCGATCGAGCGGCTGAGCACCGTCGTCGCGTCGAGGTGGGCGAAGGTGGTGGCCGGCGCCGGGTCGGTCAGGTCGTCGGCCGGCACGTACACCGCCTGCACCGAGGTGATCGAGCCCTTGTTGGTGGAGGTGATGCGTTCCTGCATCGCGCCCATGTCGGTGCCCAGCGTTGGCTGGTAACCCACCGCCGACGGGATGCGGCCCAGCAGCGCCGACACCTCGGAGCCCGCCTGGGTAAAGCGGAAGATGTTGTCGATGAAGAACAGCACGTCCTGGCCTTCCTCGTCGCGGAAGTACTCCGCCTGGGTGAGACCGGTCAGCGCGACGCGGGCGCGGGCACCCGGAGGCTCGTTCATCTGGCCGTAGACCAGCGCCACCTTGCTGTCGCCCTCGAGGTTGATGACGCCGCTGTCGATCATCTCGTGGTAGAGGTCGTTGCCCTCGCGGGTGCGCTCGCCGACGCCGGCGAACACCGAGTAGCCGCCATGACCCTTGGCGATGTTGTTGATCAGCTCCTGGATCAGCACCGTCTTGCCGACGCCGGCGCCGCCGAACAGGCCGATCTTGCCGCCGCGGGGATAGGGGGTCAGCAGGTCCACGACCTTGATGCCGGTGATGAGCTGCGAGGCCTCGGTCGCCTGGTCGACGAAGGCGGGGGCCGGCTTGTGGATCGGGGAGCGCCGGGTGGTGTTCACCGGCCCGCGCTCGTCGATCGGCTCGCCGATCACGTTCATGATCCGGCCCAGCGTCTCCGGCCCGACGGGCACCATGATCGGGCCGCCGGTGTCAGTGACCTTCTGGCCGCGGACCAGGCCGTCGGTGGTGTCCATGGCGATGCAGCGCACAGTGTTCTCGCCGAGGTGCTGCGCCACCTCGAGCACCAGCGTGGATCCGCGGTTGTCCACGGTGAGCGCGTTCAGGATCGGCGGCAGGTCGCCCTCGAAGGTCACGTCGACGACGGCGCCCAGCACCTGGGAAATCGTGCCGGTGGTGTTCTTCGCCTCGGTTGCTGCGTTCGCCATGTCCTATCCTCCAATCGGCTGCCCGCTCCGGCTCAGCGCGGCAGCCGGCCAAGTCGGCCTTCCGCCGGCATGGCGCGCGGAGCGAAGCAATCCAGCAGGGCGCCCGATGCCGGGCCCGGCGTCCCTGGATTGCCGCGTCGCTTCGCTCCCCGCCATGACGGCATCAAGTGTCAAAGGTTCCCTGCTCCGGCCTAGATCGCCTCGGCACCGGAGATGATCTCGATCAGCTCCTTCGTGATCATCGCCTGGCGCGTGCGGTTGTAGGTCAGCGTCAGACGGTCGATCATGTCGCCGGCGTTGCGGGTGGCGTTGTCCATCGCCGTCATCCGCGCGCCCTGCTCCGAAGCGTAGGATTCCAGCAGCGCCCGGTAGACCTGCACCGCAAGGTTGCGTGGCAGCAGGTCGGCCAGGATCTGCTCCTCCGAGGGCTCGTATTCGTAAACCGCGCCGCGCAGCTCCGGTTCGGCCGCCTGGCCGTCCTCGGCCTTCGGCGCGACGAAGGGAACGAGCTGCTGCTCGGTGACCACCTGGGTCAGCGCCGACTTGAAGCGGTTGTAGACGATGGAGCAGACGTCGAACTCGCCCGCCTCGTACATCTCGAGGATCTTCGACGCGATCAGGTGGGCGTGCTCGAAGGCGGGTGCCGGCTTGATCAGGTCCTCGTGGGTGGCGACGAAACGGGAGCCGAGGTCACGCTTCAGCACGCCGACCGCCTTGCGGCCGACGACGATGAGCTTGACCGTCTTGCCGTCCTCGATGAGCTGGGCGACCCGCCGGCGCGTCTGCCGGACGAGGTTGGCGTTGAAGCCGCCGCAGAGACCGCGGTCCGACGAGATCAGCACGATCAGGTGGACGTCGTCGCGCCCGGTGCCGACGAGGAGCTTCGGCCCGCCCTGGCCGGGGCGCACGCCGCCGGCCAGCGAGCCGAGCATCCGTTCCATGCGCTGGGCATAGGGCCGCGCCGCCTCGGCCTGCTCCTGCGCGCGGCGCAGCTTGGCGGCGGCGACCATCTTCATCGCCTGCGTGATGCGCCGGGTCGCCCTGGTGCTGGCGATCCGGCTCTTGAGATCCTTCAAGCTCGGCATTGTCCGCCGCCGCGCTCCTTTTTATGTGCCGCCGGGATCGCGTGCGTCAGGCGACGAAGGACTTGGCGAAGGCGCCGATGATCTCCGACAGCCGCGCCTGCAGAGCGTCGTCCAGCGCCTGCTTCGTCCGGATCTCTTCCAGCACGTCGGCGTGCCGGTCGCGGATGCTGGCCAGAAGCTGGCGCTCGAACTCGCCGATCTGGTTCACCGGCACGCCGTCGAGGAAGCCCTTCACGCCGGAGAAGATCGAGATCACCTGCTCCTCGACCGGCATCGGCGAGTACTGCGGCTGCTTCAGCAGCTCCGTCAGGCGCGCGCCGCGGGCGAGCAGCCGCTGGGTGGCAGCGTCGAGGTCCGAGGCGAACTGGGAGAACGCCTCCATCTCGCGGTACTGGGCAAGCTCCAGCTTGATGGTGCCGGCAACCTGCTTCATCGCCTTGATCTGCGCGGCGGAGCCGACGCGGGAGACCGAGAGGCCGACGTTGATGGCCGGCCGGATGCCCTTGTAGAAGAGGTTGGTCTCCAGGAAGATCTGGCCGTCGGTGATGGAGATGACGTTGGTCGGAATGTAGGCCGACACGTCGTTGGCCTGGGTCTCGATCACCGGCAGCGCCGTCAGCGAGCCCGCACCGTACTCGTCGTTCATCTTCGCCGCGCGCTCGAGCAGGCGCGAGTGCAGGTAGAACACGTCGCCCGGGTACGCCTCGCGGCCCGGCGGACGGCGCAGCAGCAGCGACATTTGACGATAGGCGACGGCCTGCTTGGTCAGGTCGTCGTAGATGATCAGCGCGTGCATGCCGTTGTCGCGGAAGTACTCGCCCATCGCGCAGCCGGCATAGGGGGCGAGGAACTGCAGCGGCGCCGATTCCGAGGCGGTGGCCGCGACGACGATGGTGTAGTCGAGCGCACCGGCGTCCTGGAGGGTCTTCACCACCTGGGCGACGGTCGAGCGCTTCTGGCCGATCGCGACGTAGATGCAGTAGAGCTTCTTCGACTCGTCGTCGCCGGCGTTGACCTTGCGCTGGTTGAGGATGGTGTCGATGCAGACGGCGGTCTTGCCGGTCTGGCGGTCGCCGATGACGAGCTCGCGCTGGCCGCGGCCGATCGGCACCAGCGCGTCCAGCGCCTTCAGCCCGGTCTGCATCGGCTCGTGCACCGACCGCCGCGGGATGATGCCCGGCGCCTTCACGTCCACCTGGCGATACTCGGTGACGTCGATCGGGCCCTTGCCGTCGATCGGGTTGCCGAGGGCGTCGACCACGCGGCCCAGCAGGCCCTTGCCGACGGGCACCTGGACGATGTTGCCGGTCCGCTTGACGAGGTCGCCTTCCTTGATGTTGCGGTCGTCGCCGAAGATCACGACACCGACGTTGTCGGTCTCGAGGTTCAGCGCCATGCCGCGCAGGCCGTCGGAGAATTCGACCATCTCGCCGGCCTGCACGTTGTCGAGCCCGTAGACGCGGGCAACGCCGTCGCCGACCGAGAGCACCTGGCCGACTTCGGCCACATCCGTCTCGGTGCCGAAGTCCGCGATCTGCTTCTTGAGGATCGCGGAGATCTCCGCGGCGCGAATCTCCATGCTCAAGCCCCTTTCATTGCCTGCTGCAGCTTCTGCAGCCGCGTGCGCACCGAACTGTCGATCATGCGCGAGCCGACCTGGACGACCAGCCCGCCGATCAGCGCGGGATCGACCGAGAAGTCGACCGCGACCTTTGCCCCCATCGCCTTGCGCAGCGATTCGATGACCGCCTTCTCCTGCTCGTCCGCCAGCGGACGCGCCGAGATCACCCGCGCCGTCTCCTCGCCGCGACGCCGGGCGAGCTCGGCAAGGAAGGCCCGGATCATGTCCGGCAGCGCGAACAGCCGGCGATGCTGGGCGACCACGCCCACGAAGTTGCGCACGGTCTGGCCGACACCGGCCTGCGCCAGCACCTCGATAACGGCCCGGCCCTGAACGTCGCGGGAGATCAGCGGGCTGCGGATGACGGTGCGCAGGTCGCTGCTGGCCTCGATCAGCTGCCGGACGGTCTGCAGGTCACCGGCGACCGCATCCAGCTCCTGCTTCTCGTCGGCCAACTCGAACAGCGCCTTCGCATAACGCTCTGCGAGTTGCGATACGCCCAATCCCTCGGCTGCCACGTGAGCCCCTTGTTTTTTGCCGGATGGCCAGGTCGCGAATGAGCAAAACGATACGTTCCTGGCCCGCCACTGGCGCCGGACACGGGAAACGCGGCCGTCTGGTAACACAGGAGCATGGGGTGCGCAAGGCGATGGCGGCAGCGCCCGAGCGCGCCCGTTCGTCACATCGCCGCAGCGGGTCGCACCGACGCCGGCACCGGTCCCTTTCAGAGGAAGCTGTAGGGATCGACGTCCACGGCAAGCCGGACGCTGGACGGCAGCTTCACCTTCGCCAGCCAGGCCCGGATCAGCGGCTGGACCCTGACCGCGCGCCCGGCATGCACCAGCAGCCGCCGGCGGTGTCGGCCGCGGACCATGGCGAGTGGCGCCGGCGCCGGCCCGAACACGTGGACGAAGCGGTCGCCGCCTTCCTCGACCCGCGGCGCGGTCCGGCCCAGCGCCCGGCCGGCATCCTCGACCGCGACCGCGTCGCGGCCGGAGAGGATGATCGCGACCAGGCGGCCCATCGGCGGCATCCGGTGCGCGGCGCGCGCCGCGAGCTCCGCGGCGACGAAGCCGTCCCTGTCGCCGGCGCACACCGCCTGCAGTACAGGATGGTCGGGCCGGTAGCTCTGGAGCAGCACACGGCCGGGCCTGTCGGCGCGGCCGGCGCGGCCGGCAACCTGCACGATGAGCTGGAAGGTGCGCTCGCCCGCGCGCAGGTCGCCGCCGTCGAGCCCGAGGTCGGCGTCCACCACGCCGACGAGGGTAAGGCCGGGGAAGTGGTGGCCCTTGGCCAGCACCTGGGTGCCGACCAGCACGTCGATCTCGCGCCGCTCCATCGCGCGCTGCAGCGCCTCGGACGCCGTGGGCCCGCGCAGGGTGTCGCTGGAGACCTGCAGCACCCGGGCTCCCGGCAGCAGCGCCGACACTTCCTCCGACACCCGCTCGATGCCCGGACCGCAGGCGACGAGGGCGTCGTCGGCGCCGCAGGCGGCGCAGGCGCGCGGCACCGGCATCGCATGGCCGCAGTGATGGCACTGCAGCCGGCCCAGCCGGCGATGCTCGACCAGCCAGGCCGTGCAGTCGGGGCACTGGTAGCGGTGGCCGCAGGCGCGGCACAGCGTCAGCGGCGCATAGCCGCGGCGGTTCAGGAACAGCAGGCTCTGCTCGCCGGCCGCCAGCGTCGCCGCCAGGGCCTCGCGCAGGGGCGGCGCGAGCCATGCGCCGCGGGGCGGCGGGTCCGCCCGCATGTCGATCGCGGTGACCGACGGCAGCCTGGCGGCGCCGTGCCGGTCGGGCAGGACGTGGGCGGTGTAGCGGCCGCGCTGCACGTTCCACTGCGTCTCCAGCGAGGGCGTGGCCGAGGCGAGCACCACCGGGTGGCCGGCGATCCGGCCGCGGGCGACGGCCATGTCGCGGGCATGGTAGGGGACGCCGTCCTCCTGCTTGAACGCGGCCTCGTGCTCCTCGTCCACCACGATCAGCCCCAGGTCGGGGTAGGGCAGGAACAGCGCCGAACGCGCGCCGACCACCACCGGCGCCTCGCCGTCCGCCACCGCCCGCCACGTCAGCCGCCGCCGGGCCTGGGTCAGGTCGGAGTGCCAGGCGGCCGGCTGCACGCCGAAGCGCGCCTCGAAGCGGGCGAGCCACCCGGTGGTCAGCGCGATCTCCGGCAGCAGCACCAGCGCCTGCCGACCGCGGGCGAGGCAGGCGGCGATCGCCTCGAAATAGACCTCGGTCTTGCCGCTGCCGGTGACGCCGTCAAGCAGATGGACGCAGAAGGCGCCGGCGCCCACCGCCTCCGTCAGCGCCTTCGCCGCGGCCGCCTGGGGCGGGGACAGCGCCGGCCCGGGGCGCTCCGGGTCGGGCGCGGCAAAGGCCGGCCCGGGCGGCGCCTCGACCAGGCGCAGCACGCCGGCCTCGATCAGCCCCTTGACCACACCGGTGCCGACTCCGGCGGCCATCGCCAGCTCGGCGGGCGCCATCGCCGGCAGCTCGGCCAGCGTCGCCATGACGCGGCGTCGCGCGGCAGTCGCCCGCGAACCGCCTTCGCCCAGCGGCACGTCGCCGGCAACCACGAGCTGGCGCGGGCGCGGCGGCGCCCAGGCGTCGGACGGGCCGAGGACCATGCGCAGCACCGCGCCGGGCGGCTGGCAGTAGTAGTCGGCGATCCAGTCCACCAGCCTGAGCCGCACCGCATCCAGCGGCGGCGCCGGCAGCCGGCCTTCGATCGGCTTGAGCTTCGCGTCGGCGACGTCGCCCCGCGCCGGCCCCCAGACCACGCCCGGCACCAGCCGCGGCCCGAGCGGCACCGCGACCATGTCGCCCCGCGCCACTTCAAGACCCGGCGGAACCCGATAGTCGTAGGCTCCCGCGAGCGGCAGCGGCAGCAGCACGGAGCAGCGGTCGCCCCCGGCCGCTGCGGGCGACGGATGCGCCTCCCTCCCGATTACGCTAGACATGGCGCGCGAGGTGAGCAATTCAGGCACAGCAGCGCAAGGATACTCGCCATGAAGTTCTTCCTCGACACCGCCGACCTCGCCGAGATCCGTGAGCTCGCCGACAGCGGGCTCGTCGACGGCGTCACCACCAACCCTTCGCTGATCGCCAAGTCGGGGCGCAGCTTCATCCCCACCATTGCCGAGATCTGCGAGATGATCGAGGGGCCGGTCAGCGCCGAGGTCGCGGCGACCGACTTCGAGACCATGCTGGCCGAGGGGCGGAAGCTGGCGTCGATCGCCAGAAACGTGGCGGTCAAGGTGCCGCTGACCCCGGCCGGTCTCAAGACCTGCAAGGCGCTGCGGGACGAGGGCACGATGGTCAACGTCACCCTGTGCTTCACCCCCGGCCAGGCGCTGCTGGCGGCCAAGGCGGGCGCCACCTTCGTCTCGCCCTTCGTCGGCCGGCTGGACGACACCGGCGTGGACGGCATGCAGCTCATCGCCGACATCGTCGAGATCTACCGCGCCTATCCGGAGTTCGAGACCCAGGTGCTGGTGGCGTCCATCCGCAACACCTACCACCTGACGGAAGCGGCCAAGCTGGGGGCCGACGTGGCGACGATGCCGCCCGCGGTGCTGAAGAAGCTGTTCGAGCATCCGCTGACCGACAAGGGCCTCGCCGCCTTCGTCGCCGACTGGGCGAAGACCGGCCAATCCATCCTTGACGATCCGGTTCACAAGGCCGCCGAATAGGCCTCGCCGCGACTCACGCGGCGCCGACGCACCAGCGGGAAAGGAGAGAGGATGGCAGCCAAGGCCGACGAATCGGCTGATGGTGGCTCGCGCGGGCTGACGGCAGACCAGGTCGCCATCTATCTGCGGCGGAACCCTGGCTTCCTGCAGCAGTACCCGGACGTCGCCGCCGTGCTGCACGCTCCCGACCGCTTCGCCGGCACCGAGCACGGCCGGTCCGGCGGCGTGGTGGACCTGCAGCGCTACATGGTCGAGCGGCTGCGCCACGACATCGACCAGGTGCAGATGCGCAACGCGCGCCTGATCGACACCAGCCGCGAGAACCTGCTCGGCCAGCGCCGCATCCACGAGGCGGTGCTGGCGATGCTGGGCGCCACGAGCTTCGAACAGCTGATCGAGGTCGTCACCACCGACCTCGCCATCCATCTCGACATCGACGTGGTGTCGATCTGCATCGAGTCCGCGACCAGGCTGCCGGAGACGCCGCTGCGCCACGGCCTGATGGTCATGGACGAGGGGCTGGTGGACGAGGTGATGGGCGAGGGCGTGGACTGCATCCTGCGCGACGCCGCGATGCCCGCGCCCGACCGCGAGCTGATCTTCGGCGGGGGCGCCGGCCTCATCGAATCGGATGCGCTGCTGCGGATCCAGCCGCACCCGTCGACCCCGCAGGGCATCCTCGCGCTCGGCTCCCGCGAGCCGGACAAGTTCGCCCCGGACCAGGGCACGGAGCTGCTGCTGTTCCTCGCCCGCTGCCTCGAGCTGTGCCTGCGCAACTGGGTGTTCGGCCGCTCCGAGGCATGACGCCCGCCTCCCGGGCACCCGCCACGGGATGCGGGACCTGATCCGCCCTCGCTACAGCCCGTCCGGGACCGCGACGCCGAGGGCGTCCGCCTTCTTCTTCAGCCCGTCGAGAATGCCCGGATAGAGGGCCACGCCCTGCTCCAGCGCCTCGCGGCGCTTCACCATGGCGTTCTCGCCCGGCAGGCGGACGCGCTCGACACCCGGGCGGGGCGGGTTGGTGCGGCAGGCCTCCGCCAGCCAGCCGGTCTGGCGCAGATAGGCGTCCGTGCCGCCGAAGGCCTCCGGATCCATCACCTGCACGAATACCGAGGCGCCCCAGCCGGTCGGCGCGTCGGCCCGGCCGTAGCCGGAGAGGGCCTGGGTCAGCGCCTCGATCATCAGCGCAAGCCCGTACCCCTTGTGGCCGTGGTCGAGCCCGCCGACCGGCAGGATCGAGCCCTTCGGCTCCTCGAACACCACCGCCGGGTCGTCGGTGGCATTCCCCTCGGCGTCGAGCAGCCACGGGTAGGGCATGCGCCGGCCCTCGGCCCGGTAGCGGGCGCTCAGGCCGTTGGTGGTGATCGAGGCGCTGATGTCGATCAGGATCGGGTCGCCGGGCGTCGGGATTCCGACCGCGATCGGGTTGGGCGTGTAGACCGCCCGCCGCCCGCCATAGGGTGCGACCGAGGCCACCGCCGGGTCGGACGAGGCGAGGATGATCATCCGCCCCTGGTCCGTGGCCAGCGGCAGGAAGGCTGCAAGGCAGGCGATGTGGTGGCTGCGCCGGATGGAAACGATGCCGACACCGTGATGTGTGGCGCGCTGGTTCGCAAGCTCGATGGCACGGGCTGTCAGCCACACGCCCGGCAGCGCGCGGCCGTCCCAGGTCACCACCGCGCCGCCGTCGGCGACGACGTGCGGGTCGCCGGTGGTCGTCATCCGGCCGACGGCGATCTGGTCGAGATAGCCGGGGGCGAGCGCCAGCCCGTGGGTGGTGTGGCCCATCATGTCCGCCTCCACCAGCAGGCGGGCGACGGTATCCGCCTTTTCGGCGTCGAGGCCGGCTGCGTCGAACAGGGATGCGGCGAAGCCGGCGAGGGCGTCGGCCGGGTAGCGCGGATCGGCGGTCATGGGACGTCCCCGGGAAGCGGCGGCCCGTCAGTCCGGGTCCGGCCGATGAGGCGGATCGGTCGGGCAGATCGCCGGGTTGAACGGGTCGATCATGAACGGATAGGCCTGCATCGCGCTCCAGATGTGCCCGGTCCGGATCTGCGTCGCGCCGGCCTCCCTGGCGAGTTGCTGCGCCGTGCCAAGCACGAGGAACGCGCCCCGCTGGAGCTGGACGGTGAACTGGTTGGCGTCGAGGGTGGCGAGCATCGGCATGTTGCCCTCGACCAGCCCGAGCAGGAACAGCTGGGCGCCGGTGTCGATCGGCAGCTCCGGCACCAGCTTCTCCGGGAGCTGGCCCCACGACTCCAGCGAGACGTTGCGCATCTCGTAGCGGGGCTGCTGGCCCGGGCAGCTCAACGGCTCGCGGAACGCCAGCACGAACGGCTCCAGCGTCGCCTTGTCGGGCAGGCTGATGTTGCGGGCGTTCCAGCTTGCGAACAGGACCCGCACCTGCTCCAGCCGCGGGTCTGCCAGCGCCTCGTCGATGGTGCGGTAGCTGCCGTCTTCCTTGACGAAATACTCCGCGGCCGCATGGGCGGGCACCAGCACGGCGGCGAGCGCCGTGTAGATCACCGCGAGGATCGACATGTTGCGCATTGCGCCCGGTCCGCCCGCAATTGCGACTCGTTAATTCGAGCCTTCATACAGGAGCCGCCGCCCATCGGGCCAGAGCTTTGCGCCGCCTCGCGCCCCGGCGGATCGGGGCCGGACTAGCCCTGGGCCGGCGTCTGCTCGGCCCAGTCCATCAGCCGGCGCATGAAGGCCATGCAGGCCTCGACCTGGGCCAGCGTGATGAACTCGTTGGGCTGGTGCGCCTGGGCGATGTCACCGGGCCCGCACAGCACCGTCGGCGTACCGTTCTGCTGGAACAGGCCCGCCTCGGCGCCATAGGCGACGACATGGGTGGCGTTGGTGCCGGCGAGGTGCATGGCCAGCGTCTCCGCCGCGTTGCCCGGCTCCTTGCGCAGCGCGGGGATCCAGACCAGCGCCTCGGTGGTCACGCCGGTCTTCGGGCTGACCGCGTGCATCGCCGGCAGGATCTCCTCGGCGACGAAGGCCTCCAGCCGTTCGATGATCGGCTGCGGGTCGTCGTCGGGAAGGGGCCGGATCTCCCATTCGAAGCTGCACGTCCGCGGAATGATGTTGAGCGCCGTGCCGCCCCGGATCACGCCGACATGGATGGTGCTGTACGGCGGGCTGAAGCCGTTGCCGGGGTCGGCCGCCGCCACCCGCTCGGCCGCCATCCGCTCCAGGAAGCCGATGATGCGCGCGGCAACCGCGACCGCATTGACCCCGCGGTCGGTCTGGCTGGAATGCGCCTCGAGCCCGGTCACCGTGGTGCGGAAGGCATGGATGCCCTTGTGCGCGCTGCACACCTGCATCGAGGTCGGCTCGCCGACGATGATCGCCAGCGGGTCGACGTCGGGCGCCTTCAGCGCCGGCAAGGCACTCCTGACGCCGGTGCAGCCGACCTCCTCGTCATAGGAGGCCAGCAGGTGGATCGGGCGCTTCAGCGGCCGGCTGAGGAACTCGTCGGCCAGCGCCAGCACGATCGCGAGGAAGCTCTTCATGTCGGCAGTGCCGCGGCCGTAAAGCCGGCCGTTCTCGACCCGCAGGGTGAAGGGATCGCTGTCCCAGTCCTGGCCGTCCACCGGGACCACGTCGCTGTGGCCGGACAGCACGATGCCGCCGGGGCCGGGCGGGCCGAAGGTGGCGAGCAGGTTCGCCTTCTCGCCGCGCGCGTCCGGGAACAGCCGGGTGGGCACGCCGCGGGCCGCGAGATAGCCCTGCATCCAGTCGATCAGCGCCCGGTTCGGCCGGTCGGAGACGGTGTCGAACGACACCAGCCGTGCGATCATCTCCTGGACGGCGGCCAGGTCCGTCCTGCGGGTCTCGGTCATGCGCTTTCCTTAGCCTCTCCAGAACGAAGGCGCGAACAGTATCAGTACCGTAAACAGCTCCAGCCGCCCGAGCAGCATGCCGGCGCAGAGCAGCCACTTCGCCGCATCCGGAAGCTGGGCAAATGTGCCGCCTGGCCCGATCTGCTCGCCGAGGCCGGGCCCGACGTTGGCGAGCGCGGTCGCGGCGCCGGAGACGGCGGTGAGGAAGTCGAGCCCGGTGAGGCCGAGGGCCGTCGCCAGCACGGCGAAGGCGAGCACGTAGACGAAGAAGAAGGCCATCACCGAGAACTGCACCTCCTCCGGGATCGGCCGGCCGTTGAAGTAGGGCACGAAGACGCCGTGCGGCTGCAGCAGGCGGCCGAGCTGGGCGCGCGCGGTCTGGTACAGCACCTGGTAGCGGAAGATCTTGATGCCGGTGGTGGTCGAGCTGGAGCAGCCGCCGGTGAACATCAGCAGGAAGAACATGGCGACGGCGAAGCTGCCCCACAGCCAGTAGTCGGCAGTGGAATAGCCGGTGCCGGTGACGACCGAAACCACGTTGAAGCTGGCGTAGCGCAGGGAGATCCCCGCCGGCAGCCCGTTTTCCAGCCACAGCCAGAGGAACACCGCCATCACCGCGAGGACCACCACGGCGAGGAACCACTGCACCTGGGAATCGCGCAGCAGCGCCGCCAGGTCGCCACGGACGGCGCGCAGGTAGAGCAGGAACGGCAGGCTGCCCAGGATCATGAACACCATCGCCGTGATGTCGATCGCGGGACTGGCGAAGGCGCCGATCGAATCCTCGCGGGTGGAGAAGCCGGCGGTGGAGATGGTGGTCATGGCATGGGCGACGGCCTCGAAGCCGGTCATGCCGAACATCCAGTAGAGGCCGGTACAGGCGAGGGTGAGCGCGAGATAGATCGCGCCGATGGTGGCGATCAGCCGAGTCGCCCGCGGCAGCACCAGGTCCGGCCGCGCCGTCGCCTCCAGCCGGAAGAGCTGCATGCCGCCGACCTGCAGCACCGGCAGCACCGCAATGGTCATGACCAGGATGCCGATGCCGCCGAGCCACTGCAGCAGCGCCCGCCAGATCAGCAGGCCCGGGGGCACCTGGGCGAGGTTGGTCATGATGGTGGAGCCGGTGGTGGTGACCCCCGACATCGCCTCGAAGAAGGCGTCGGTGTAGCTGAGGTCGAGGCCGGAGAAGGCGAAGGGCAGCGCGGCAAAGACGGCGGTGGCGAGCCAGCCGGCCACGGTGGCGACGAAACCCTGGCGCAGGGTGAGCCGGAAGTCGCGCTTCCGGTTGGTCAGCACCAGGGAGATGCCGATGAACAGCGTCACGAGCGCGGAGAGGGCGAAGGTGCGCCAGTCGGCGTGGCCGGCGACGAGGTCGACGGCGGCCGGCAGGCACATCGCCGCAGCGAGGGTCGCCAGCAGGACGCCGATGACGAACAGGATGGGACGCGGGTCCAGCACCGGCGGATGCTAGCGGGTTGCCCGCCGACTCGGAAGCGCCGCCCGGCGATCAGTGGAGGTGGCCGCGCGCCTCGGGAATGTCGAGGGAGAAGGCCGGAATCTCCACGTGGAACACCTCGCCGGCAGCGCTGTGCATCTCGTAGGTCCCGACCATGAAGCCGGAGGGCGTGTCCAGCGGCGTGCCGCTGGAATATTCGTAGACCTGCCCGGGCTTCAGCACCGGTTGCTCGCCGACAACGCCGGCACCGCGCACCTCGTGCACGCGGCCCATGGCGTCGGTAATGCGCCAGTAACGGTTGCGGAGCTGGACGGTGTCGGTGCCCTGGTTCTCGATCCGGACGTGGTAGGCCCAGACGTAATGATGCTCCTCGGGCGAGGATTCATGCTCGAGATAGACCGGTTCGACAGTGACGACGATTGCGCGCGTACAGGCACGATAGATCGCGCCGTCAGCGACACTCCCGCCGAAACTGCCCTTCTTCTGCATCGTGGCCTTGTCCATGATTCGAGACTATCGCCCAGCCGAACCCACCCGCAATATGCCATTTGTAACGATTTTGGCAGGCATTGGCCGCAATGCCGCCCGTCGCTCCGGCCCGGGAACGGCCCGGCACGGCCGTCACATCAGGGTTGCGACCACGCGGCGGTTGGCCTGGTTGCGGACGTTGTCGCCCGTCGGCACCGCCGGATCCGTCTCGCCCCGCGCCTCGGTCGTGATTCGCTCGGGCGCGATGCCGGCCGCGACCAGCGCGTTGCGCACGGTGTCCGCGCGCGCCTGGGAGATGCGCTCGTTTATCGCCGGCGGGCCCACGGTGTCGGCGTGACCCACCAGGTGGATGGTCAGACCGGGATCGGCCTGCGCCTGCGCGGCAATGTCCGCCACCACGACATGCCCCGCCTGGGTGAGCGCGGTGGAGGCGAAATCGAACAGCACGACATAGGTGGTGTCGGCGACCGGCGCCACTTCCGGCGCTGGCGCAACCGGCGCCGGCTCCGGTGGCGGCGCTTCCGGCTCGGAGGCACAGGCAGCCGCGAGCATCATGACCGCGATGCCGGCCACGCCGCGCATCCCGGATACCGGCTGCCAGGGTCCAAGTCTCGTGCGCATCGCCCTACCTCCCTGCCGCTTCTGGTCGGACCAGAGTAGTCAGCCTCGGGGGCGGCTGTCCATCGCGCACGCGGGGCCGAAAGCCCCAAAAGCAGAACGGCGCTGCACCAGGCAGCGCCGTTCACCGGGAGATGTCTGAGCCGGAGGCTTTAGATCAGTGTCACGACCACACGGCGGTTGGCCTGGTTGCGGACGTTGTCGCCCGTCGGGACGGCAAGATCGCTCTCACCGCGGGACTCGGTGGTGATCCGCTCGGGCTGCACGCCGCCAGAGATCAGGGCGTTGCGGACCGTCTCGGCGCGGGCCTGGCCGAGGCGCAGGTTGTAGGCCGGCGAGCCGACGGTGTCGGTGTGGCCGACCAGGCTGATCTGCAGGGACGGATCGGCCAGCGCGACCGACAGCACCTCGTTCACGACCACCTGGCCGGCGGCGGTGAGGTCGGAGCGGTCGAAGTCGAACAGGATGACGTAGTTTTCGGCAACCTGCTGCTGGGCACCGAGGGAGGCGAGGCAGGTGTAGAAGTTGTCACGGCAGGCCGCGATGTGCGTCGGCTGGTGATTCTCTTCCTGCTGCTCGATCCAGCAGTCGTAGAGAACCTGGCAGCGGGCCGCCGTCTCCGGCTGCGCTTCGCGGGCACCGCCGTCAAGGGCCGCGAGGAGCGAGGCGCGGGCGTCGCTGAGGTCGGCGACGGCGCTCTCCGGCACCCACCAGTTGCTCAGGTCCTCGGGCAGAACGACCTCGCCACCCGCCGCGGCCAGCCCCTTGGTCGCGAAGTAGTCGGCGTCGACCCAGTCGTTCATCTTCAGCGCTTCGTACTCGGCCAGCGCCTGGTACTCATTGGCCAGGGCGACCGTGAACGGCGAGCCGACACGTTCTGCGGACTGCAGCGCATCGAGATTCCATCCGGTGGCACAACCCGAGACGAGCGCCAGGGCACCAACGGCGACGCAGGCCTTAAAGCCACGTGTCATTTCCGTTACACTCCTCATGAAACAAACGCCTCCTTCATCGTGAGGACTCACCCTCGTTCATTGAACAGCTCTCACACGCTGACGGAGACCCGTCCGGGTGATCGCTCCTTTGACTCCGCGTCTCCAACCTGGCTGCCGCGAGCCGGAAACCTCTGACCGCCGAAACCGCCGACGACCACCCGGCCATGTTTAGCCAAATCGGACAAGGTTGCAAGCAACCCACGGGCAAGCCCCACGCCTGATCGTGTGGAATATACCCCACATAGGCCGCGAACGCCAATGCAACGAACCCCGCTCGAGCCCAAAAATCTATTTGTTCTGAGTTGTTTATTCCGATTTTTGGAGCACTGCGATGAAATTGCAACAGTGGGTGGCAAAATGATCACAACGTGCCCCCCGCCGGGCGGCGGGCCCGGGAGCCGGTCGCAGCCGGGCGGGGGGACGGCTTGCACGAGGCGCGCCGACGCCCTAATATCCGGCCCGGTCGCGGGTGTAGTTCAGTGGTAGAACGACAGCTTCCCAAGCTGTATGTCGTGGGTTCGATCCCCATCACCCGCTCCATCCGCCCCTGATCACAGCATCGGCCTGCCGGGCCAGCGGTAACGCCCGCGGGTTAACGCGGCGCAAACTTGTTCCGGTCTACAGTGGCCTTGACCGGATTACCCGCAGGGGCTGAACCCGCTTCATGCTGATCGAAGCCGCCGACCCGAAGCATGGTGCCGAGACGGCCGGTGCGCCCGCCGGGCAGCCGATGACGATCGTCATCGTCGACGACATCATGGCCAACGCCATGCTGCTGGAGAAGCTCGTCCAGTCGGTCGGGCCGGTGATCACCCGCACCTTCATCGACCCCATCGAGGCGCTGGAGTGGTGCGAGGGCAATTCCTTCGACGTGCTGCTGCTCGACTATCTGATGCCGACGCTGGACGGCATCAGCTTCCTGCAGCGGCTGCGGCGGAACGCGCAGCTCGCCGACCTGCCGGTGGTGATGATCACCGCCGAGGAGAAGCCGGAGACGCTGTACAAGGCGCTCGACGTCGGGGCCAACGACTTCCTGAAGAAGCCGGTCGATCCGATCGAGCTCGCCGCGCGCACGCGCAACATGCTGCGGCTGCGCAGCCGCCAGCTCGAGCTGGAGCGCGCCAACCAGCAGCTTGCGCTGCTCGCCAACACCGACGGCCTCACCGGCGTCGCCAACCGCCGCTACTTCCTGCAGCGGCTGGAGCAGGAGCTGGAACGCGGCAAGCGCTACCACAGTCCGCTGGTGCTGGCGGCGCTCGACGTCGACCATTTCAAGCAGATCAACGACCAGTACGGGCACCAGGCGGGTGACGAGGTGCTGAAGGCCCTCTCCGAGTTCACCGTGAAGATGCTGCGCGCCAACGACCTGGTGGGGCGGCTGGGCGGCGAGGAGTTCGCCATCCTGATGCCGGAGTCCGACCAGGAGGCGGGGGCGATCGTCTCGGAGCGCATCCGGGCCGAGCTCGCCGCCATCCAGATCGACACCGTGGCCGGCCCGCTGTCGGTGACGGTCAGCATCGGCGTGACCCAGGCCTATCCCGAGGTCGATACCGCCGAGACCATGCTGCGCCGGGCCGACGCGGCCATGTACCGGGCGAAGACCGGCGGCCGCAACCGGGTGGTGCAGGCCGTCGCCGACGACGGGGCGGAGGCGGAGCTGGTTCCGGCCGAAGCCTCGTCGCTCTGACGCGGTGCCCCGCCGCCGACGCCGTCGATTTGGCCGCTGCCCCGAGCCACCGCATCGGCTAACGTGGCGCGCCATGGACCAGACGCACCCACCCACCGCCCCCGCTTCATGCCCCGGCCCCGGGACGGTGCCGGTGACGGCGATCGTTCCCACCCGGAACGAGGAGCGGAACCTCGCCGCATGCCTCGACTGCCTCGCCTTCGCCGGCGAGCGGATCGTGTTCGACAGCTACAGCGACGACGGCACGCTGGACATCGCGCGCGCGAAGGGGGCGCGGGTGGTGCAGCGGGCATTCGACGTGTTCTCGACGCACAAGAACTGGGCGATCGACAACATCGACATGCGGCACGACTGGATCCTGCTGGTCGATGCCGACGAGCGCGTCACCCCGGCCCTCGCCGCCGAGATTGCGGCCGTCGTTACCCGCAACGACCCGGACGGACCGGTCGGCTGGTACATCCCGCGGCAGAACTTCTTCGCCGGCCGCTGGGTCCGCCACTGCGGCATGTACCCCGACTGGCAGCTGCGGCTGTTCCGCCGCGGCCGCGCCCGCTACGAGGACCGCATCGTCCACGAGCACATGCTGGTGGACGGCCCCACGGGCCGCCTGCGCAACCACTTCGTGCACAAGGACGACAAGGGCATCGAACGCTACGTCGACCGCCACAACGTCTATTCCAGCCTGGAGGCGGTCGAGATCCACCGGCTGCTCACCGGGCGCGCACGGGACACCATCCGGCCCAGCCTGTGGCGCAAGGGCCCGCCGCGGCGGCGCGCGCTGAAGAACTTCGCCTACCGGCACCTGCCGATGCGCCCGCTGTTCGTGTTCCTCTACATGTATTTCGGCAAGCTCGGCTTCCTCGACGGCCGGGTCGGCTGGCGCTACTGCCTGCTCAGGGCGATGTACGAGTACCAGATCAGCCTGAAGCTGATCGAGCTGAGGGACCCGCAGTCGGGGATGTGGCAGAAGTACCGCCACTGGCTGGAGCGGTAGCGGCCCGGGAACCGGAGCCGCCGCCCTGGAGGCGCCGGCCTCACACGTCGAGGTTGGCCACCTTCAGCGCGTTGTCGCGGATGAAGTCGCGCCGCGGCTCGACCAGGTCGCCCATCAGCGTGGTGAACACGGCGTCGGCGTCGTCGGCATGCTTCGCCTCGACCCGCAGCAGGGTCCGCGCGTTCGGGTCGAGGGTGGTTTCCCACAGCTGGTCGGCGTTCATCTCGCCCAGGCCCTTGAACCGGTTGATCCGCAGCCCGGCGCGGCCCGCCGCCATGGCGGCCTCGAACAGGGCGACCGGCCCGGTGATACGGTTCTCCTCGCCCTTCACGGTCAGGATCGCCGGCCGGTCCGCGAACAGGGACCGCAGCTCGCCCGCCACCTCGTTCAGGCGTCGCGCCTCGCCGCTGCCGATCAGCTCCGCCGGCAGCACGCAGCGCTGGCTCTCGCCGCGGTGGGCGCGGGCGATGACATAGCCTTCCGCCTCCACCGTCCCCTGCCACGTGCGGTCGTGTTCCTCCGGCTCGTTGCGGTTCAGCAGCCCGGCAACGAGGGCGGCCGTCTCCGCCGCCCTCTCCGGCTCGCCCAGCAGGGCGGGATCGAACAGGCCGGCCACCGCCGCCTGCTCCACCACCTGCGGGTGGCCGGTGCGGGTGGCGATGCCGCGGATCCAGCCCCGGGCCTTGCGGCACAGCTCGATCACCGCGCGCAGGTCCTCGCCGCTGCGCTGGGCGCCGTCGCCGTCGGTCAGGACCGACTCGGCCAGCACGTTGTCGATCAGGAAGCTCTCGAGCTCGCGGTCGTCCTTCAGGTAGCGCAGGCTGCCGCGCTCGCCGCGCTTGGCGCCGTAGAGCGGCGGCTGGGCGATGTAGATGTGCCCGCGCTGGATGAGCTCCGGCATCTGCCGGTAGAAGAAGGTCAGCAGCAGGGTGCGGATGTGGCTGCCGTCCACGTCCGCGTCCGTCATGATGATGATCTTGTGGTACCGCAGCTTGTCGATGTTGAAGTCGTCGCGGATGCCGGTGCCGAGCGCGGTGATCATGGTGCCGATCTCCGCCGACGACAGCATCTTGTCGAGCCGGGCGCGCTCCACGTTCAGGATCTTGCCGCGCAGCGGCAGGATCGCCTGGAAGGCGCGGTCGCGGCCCTGCTTCGCCGAGCCGCCGGCGCTGTCGCCCTCGACCAGGAACAGCTCGGACTTGGCCGGGTCGCGCTCCTGACAGTCGGCGAGCTTGCCGGGCAGGGAGGCGATGTCGAGCGCGGTCTTGCGCCGGGTGAGCTCGCGGGCCTTGCGCGCGGCCTCGCGCGCCGCCGCCGCCTCGGCCACCTTGGCGGCGATCTTCTTCGCGTCCGCCGGATGCTCCTCGAACCACTGGTTCAGCTTCTCGTTGACGACCGATTCCACCACCGGCCGCAACGAGAAAGATCGGAAGAGCACACGTCTGAACTCCAGTCACGCCAATAT
>CALKHQ010000334.1 GCA_937988735.1 uncultured Alphaproteobacteria bacterium | reverse complement strand
CTGCACCACTTCCGCCCCGCCGAAATCGAACGGCGCCCCGGGCATGCCGCCCCGGGCGACGGTGACGGTGAAGCCCTCGTCGGCGAGGGCGGAGGCGACAAGGGCGGCGCGCCGCAGATGGCCGATGCCCAGCAGGTGCTGGACGTGGAACAGCAGCCTGGGGCGGGTGCTCACGTCAGTCCGAGCGCGCATTCTCGCCGAGCGGCAGGTTGAGCTGCCGGATGGCGATGGCCCCGCCGGGCGCGACCTCGAATTCGTGGGCGACCGCGCGGATGCGCAGTTCCGCATAGGGCCGCGGCAGCT
The DNA here is from genome assembly GCA_937988735.1 of uncultured Alphaproteobacteria bacterium. Classification (GTDB taxonomy): domain Bacteria; phylum Pseudomonadota; class Alphaproteobacteria; order CALKHQ01; family CALKHQ01; genus CALKHQ01. Next base: position 31,219 of record CALKHQ010000334.1, on the reverse strand, counting down.
CGCCGACATAGTCCCAGCCCAGTGCCATCGCGACCAGGCCGCGGATCACGCCCTGGTGCGCGAAGGCCAGGACCGGCTCGCCCACCGCCGCCACGTCGGCAAGCCAGTCGGCCAGGCGCACATGCAGGTCGCCCCGCGACTCCCCGCCGGGCGCGGCATAGGCGAGTCCCGTCGCCTGCATGTCCAGCAGCCGGGCCTCGCCGATCTCGGCCTCGATGTCGGCGTAGGTCCGTCCCTCCCAGGCACCGTAGTTGATCTCCCTGAGCCGCGGCTCGAGCATGATCCCTTCGGGAGCTCCCATCAGCCGCGCGGTCTCCAGCGCCCGGCTGAGGGGGCTGGACACCCAGCGCCGTTCCGCGAGCCCGTCCGGCAGCCGCCACGTCGCGACCATCTCCCGCCCTTCCGGGCTCAGGGGAATGTCGGTGAACCCCTGCAGCCGCTTCTCGGCGTTCCACCGGGTGGGGCCATGGCGGATGATGGCAACTCGGGTCATCGGGCGGCGAGGCCTTTCGGGTCGGTGGTGACGATGGCTGGCTGGAGCGGCCGGCGGTGCGCCGCCGCGTAGGCGAGCGCCGCGGAAACGGTCGCCGCCGCCGCGCCAAGGCCATGTTTAGCGCCGGTCGTCTCGCGGGCAAAGGCCGCCATGCGCCGGCGTTCCGCCGGGTCGAGCAGCAGCCGGCGCACGGCTGCGGCGAAGGCCTCCGGGGTGAGCGGGGCGACCACGAGGCCGCTCCGGCCGTGATCGACGATGGTCGCGACCCCGCCCTGGTCGCCTGCGACCACCGGCAGCCCGGCGGCGCGCGCCTCCAGCAGCGCCATGCCGAACGCCTCGTTGACCGCCGGCCACACGATGAGGTCGGACGCCGCGTACAGTGCCTGCAGAAGTTCCGGCGGGCAGGCGCCGAGGAGGTGCGCCCGCGGGCCGAGCGCGGCGGCCACCGCCTCCCGCGCCGGCCCGTCACCCGCCACCACCAGCCGCCAGCGCAGGTCGGCGATGAGCGCGAGGCTTTCGCCGAGCAGCCGGTAGGATGCGAGCTTGTCGCCCTCGCGCATCATCGCGACCGCGAGCAGCCATGGCTCCTCCACGGGGATGGCGAAACGCGTCGCCAGCGCCGCCCGGTCGGCCGCCGGCTGCGGCTCCGCCGCGAGGTCGAGGAAGGGGACGAGGCGGAACAGGCGATCCGGCCGGTCGACGTGTTCGAGGACGCCGGCATCGTCGGCGGGGTTGATCGAGAGCACCGCCGAGGCCCGCGCGAGCGCCGCCCGCGCCGCCCGTTCCCCCTCCGCCCATGGCCCGGTCAGCCGCTTGCCTGCCGACGACGCCTCCGCGACCACATAGGGGATGCCGAGCGCATCCGCGACCGCGGGTCCGATCCAGTCCGGCGCGCGGTAGTAGAGGTGGTAGGTGAACCAGACGCCGATGGCCTCCGCCCGCGGCCGCGCCGGCAGCATCCGCGCCAGCCGGGCGGCAGCCGCCTGGGCGGCGTCGCGTGCGGCGGGCAGCGCCTCAGGCGTGAGGCACCAGGTCCTGAGCGAGGACATCAGCTCGACCTCGTGGCCGGCGGCGACGAGCGCGCGCATGAGCAGCCGCGCCATCCTGCGGTCGCCCGACGGCACCGGATGGTGCGGCGGCTTCAGCGGCGCATAGAATCCCACCCGCATCAGCCCGGCGCCGCCTCCCGCGCCAGCAGGCCCGCCAGCCGGGCCGCGATCGCGTCGATGCCGGCCTCGTGGCGGAACCCGGCCCGCACCCGCTCCGCCCCCGCCGCACCCAGCCGGGCGCGCTCGTCCGGCCGCGCCGCCAGCCGGACGATCGCGGCCGCCAGCGCATCCGGGTCGCCGGGCGGTACCAGCACGCCCGTCTCGCCGTCGCGGATCAGCTCCGGGATCGCCGCGGCACGGGTGGCGAGGCAGGCGAGCTCCTGGCTCTGCGCCTCCATCAGCACGTTGGGCAGCCCGTCACGGTCGCCGTCCGCGGCGACCTTGGCCGGCAGCACGAACAGGTCGGCGGCGCGATAAGCGGCGAGCACCGCCTCGTGGCTCTGTGCCCCCCGCCAGTCCACCCGGTCCGCCACGCCCAGCTCCTGCGCCAGCCCCCTGAGCTGCGCGTGCAGCGCGCCGCCGCCGATGTGGGTCCAGCGCCAGTGCAGGCCCGGCGGCAGCGCCGCCAGCGCGGCCAGCAGGTCGTCGAAGCCCTTCTTCGCCACCGCCCGGCCGACGCTGAGCAGGCGGACGGGATCGTGCGGGTTGCTGCCGTCGCGCGCCGGGCGGCTGCCTGGCGGCGGCGGGAAACGCCCGAAGTCGAGGCCGTGGTAGTGCAGCGCCACCGTGTCCGGCGACGGCGCCAGCCCGTCCAGATAGTCGGCGCCGGCGCGCGTGCAGGTGGTGGCCCAGGCGCAGTCGGCGAGCTTCTCGGAGAGCTCCCACTGCGGCGTGGTCCAGATGTCCTTGGCGTGCGCCGACACCGCCCACGGCAGGCCGAGAATGCGGGCGGCGTAGCGGCCGACCGACGCCGGCGTGTGCAGGTAGTGGACGTAGAACAGCCCGATGTCCGGCGGAAGCTCGGCGGCGGCGACCATCGCCTGGCCGAAGCGGCGGATGCGGTTGTCGGTGCGGTCGCGGGCGAAGTCGGCGCGGAACAGCTCCCATGCTTCGCGATAGCCGGGGCGGCCGCGCACCCGCGCCCACGCCCGGCGCACCCGCGGGCGGTCGTCCTCCAGGTACTCCGGAAGATAGAGCACCGGCGCCGCGATTTCGCGGTGGACCGGGTGGACGTCGGGATCGGTGGGGTGGCGGAGCGAGACGATGACCAGCTTCAGGCCGCGCTGCTCCAGCCCGCGGATCTCCTGGGCGATGAAGGTCTCGGACAGCCGCGGGTAGCCCTTGACGAAGACCGCGATCCGGCCGGCCATGGCGATGTGCGGACGGTTCAGGCGCCGATGCGGAGGACGGGGCTTGCCACCGCCCGCTCCGCCTCGCTCTCGGCAAGGCCGAGCAGGGAGTGCAGGCGGTCGTTGACCGAGTCGAGCCCGTCGAGCATCCCCGGGATCATCGCCGCCGAAGGGCGCGTCTGCGCCGGCAGGCCGCGGATCGCCTCGGCCATCGCCAGCGGGTCGCGCTTGCGCCCGCCGGTCAGCATCTTCGCCAGGCCCAGCCGGTGCGCCCGCGCCGCGCGGATGAACTGCTCCATCCGTGGCCGGGTCCGCGGCACCAGCACCGCCGGCTTGTCGAAGGACAGCACCTCGCAGAAGGTGTTGTAGCCGCCCATGCCGACGATCCCGACGGCCCCGTCGATCAGGGCCTCGATCCGCGCGTCGAAGGTGATGACCTCGAGCCCCTCCAGCCGCGCGATCCGCTCCTGGAAGCCGGCCCGCAGCTCCGGCTGCATGAACGGGCCCAGCACGAACACCGCCTTCGGCTCCAGGTCCGGCACGGCCTCGTAGGCGCTGATCGCCCAGTCGATCACCTCGTCGCCGTCGCCGCCGCCGCCGGTGGTGACCAGAACATAGGGCGGCCGTGCGGCATTCTCGCTCTCGTCGCTGAACGCCGAGGGGAGGTCGCGGCGCAGGTAGCCGGTGTAGTGCATCTTCGCCTGCACCGCCGGCGCCACGTCCAGCCCTGCCAGCGGGTTGCAGATCTGCGGCAGGCCGTACACCCAGATCTCGTCGTAGAGGTGCTCCAGCGCCGGCGCCACATGCTTGCGTTCCCACTCCGGCGCCAGCAGCCGCGGGTCGTCCATCACGTCGCGGAGGCCGAGCACCAGCTTGGTCCCTCGCAGCGACAGCATCTCCAGCGTCGGCTTGACCTCGCCGCGCAGCCCCAGCGGCTCCTTGTCCACCAGCATCACGTGCGGGTCGAAGATGTCCGCGGTGTGACGGATGATCGACTCGCGCATCGCCATCGTCTGCTGGGTGTCCACCAGCTGGCTGAGCGAGGTGTATTCGCCGTTCCTGAGCTTGATCACGCCGGGGATGCGCACAAAGTCTACCCGGGCGCGGAAATCGAAGCTGCCGATGATGGGCGATCCCGAGAGGATCAGGGCCGACATGTGCTTGTTGCGCTCGACCAGCGCGTGCGCGATCGCCCGGCACCGTCTGAGATGGCCGAGGCCGAAGCTGTCGTGACTGTAGATCAGTATCCGGATCGACTGGCCGCCGTCCAACGCCGCCCCCGCAACCGCCTGCCGGCGCGCGCACTATGGCACGCCGCCCCGTCTGCCACCAAGCCGCGAATGCAGGTTCCACTATCGCTTTGTCGGCGCGTCACGCTCGTCTAAGCTGGCCGCCTCATCAACCGCCGCCGCCAACATGGAACGAAATATTTACGCCTATGTCTGGCGCCACAGCCGCCGGATGCAGATCATCCTGCTGGTGGCGACGGTCCTCACCTTCCCCATCCTCTATTTCTCGCTGGAACTGCCGAAGATCATCGTCAATGACGCGATCGGGAGCTTCCGGCCGGTGGCGTTCGACCTGCCGCTCTTCGGCACGATCCGGTTCGACCAGATCAGCTACCTTCTTCTGCTGAGCTTCCTCTTCCTCTTCATGGTCGTCCTCAACGGCGGCATCAAATATTACCTGAACGTCGCCCAGGGGCTGCTGGGAGAGCGGCTGCTGCGCCGGCTGCGCTACCAGCTCTATGCCCGGGTGCTGCGCTTCCCGCTGCCGCATTTCCGCAAGGTCAGCTCCGGCGAGATCATCCCGATGATAACGTCGGAGGTGGAGCAGATCGGCGGATTCATGGGATCCGCCTTCGTCACGCCGATCTTCCAGGGCGGCTATCTGCTGACGCTGCTCGGCTTCATGCTGATCCAGGACTGGCTGCTCGGTCTGCTGGCGATCATGTTCTACCCGATCCAGGCGTGGCTGATCCCCAAGATGCAGTACCGGGTGAACATGCTGGCCAAGGAGCGGGTGCGGACGGTGCGCAAGCTCGCCGACCGCATCGGCGAGACCATCGCCGGCGTCGCCGAGGTTCACGCCCACGACACCTCGGCGCTGGAGCGGACCGACGTGTCGGACCGCCTCGGCGTCATCTTCGACATCCGCTACCGCATCTTCAAGCTCAAGTATTTCATCAAGTTTCTCAACAACTTCATCGGTCAGCTCACCCCGTTCTTCTTCTATTCGGTCGGCGGCTACCTGGTCATCGAGGGCGACCTCAGCTTCGGGGCGCTGGTCGCGGTGCTCGCGGCCTACAAGGACCTGTCGAGCCCGTGGAAGGAGCTGCTGGACTTCTATCAGCTGCAGGCCGACTCGGCGATCAAGTACATCCAGGTGATCGAGCAGTTCGACCCGCCGGGGCTGATGCCGGAGTCCCAGCAGGAGACGGAGGATCCGGAGGCGCGGCTGTCCGGCCCGATCGTCCTTTCCAACGTGGGGCTGGTGGACGACGACGGCTCGCGACGGCTGGAGAACGTGTCGGTCGAGCTGCCGCTCGACCAGCACATCGCCGTCGTCGGCGACGGCGCCAGCGGCAAGGAGGAACTCGCCATGCTGCTGGCGCGGCTGCTGAACCCGACCAGCGGCAGCCTGCGCTACGGCGACGTCGAAGCGGCCGACCTGCCCGAGTCGGTCACCGGCCGCCGCATCGGCTATGTGGGCCCGAACGCCTACCTGTTCTCGGCCACGGTCGCGTCCAACCTGACCTACGCGCTGCGCCACCGGCCCAACGACCCGGCGAAGCTGCCGGACGACGAGGCGCGGGTGAAATGGCTGGAGGAGGCGGTGCGATCCGGCTGTTCGCCCTACGACCTCCAGGCCGACTGGATCGACCGGGCCGCCGCCGACGCGGCCAGTGACGAGGAACTGGTCCGGCGGATGCTGGACGTGCTGACGCTCGTCGGGCTGGACGACGACATCTACCACTTCGGGCTGCGCGGCCGCATCGACCCCAACTCGCAGACCGAGATCGCGGAGGACATGCTGGCCGCCCGCGCCGCGGTGCAGGCGCGGCTGAACGACGACCCGGATGCGGCGAAGCTGATCGAGCGCTTCGACCAGGACCGCTACAACACCAACGCCACGGTCGCCGAGAACCTGCTGTTCGGCAACCCGGTGGGGGACGGCTTCGGCCTCGACCGGCTGGCGGAGCACGACTACGTCGCGTGGGTGCTGAAGGAGGCCGGGCTGGACGAGGCGTTCCTGCAGACCGGCATCAAGGTTGCGGAGACGATGGTCGAGCTGTTCGCCGACCTGCCGCCGGGCCACGAGTTCTTCGAGCTGTTCAGCTTCATCAGCTCCGAGGACCTGCCGGAATTCCAGGCGATCCTGAACCGGGTGGGCCGCGGCGGCGTCGAGGGTCTGTCCGCCACCGACCGGCTGCGGCTGATCTCGCTGCCGTTCAAGCTGATCGCTGCGCGCCACCGCCTGGGGCTGCTGGAAGAGGACATGCAGCGTCAGGTGGTCGCCGCCCGCCGGATCTTCCGCGAGAATCTGCCCGCCCACCTGCAGGGCATGGTCGAGTTCTACGATCCGAACCGCTTCGCCTCCGCCGCCACCATCCAGGACAACATCCTGTTCGGCAAGGTGGCCTACGACCAGCCCGACGCCGCACGCCGGGTCGCCGCGCTCATCGGCAGCGTGCTTGACGCGCGCGGCCTGCGCAGCAGCGTGATGGAGGTGGGCCTGGCCTATCATGTCGGCGTTGCCGGAAGCCGGCTGTCCGGCGCCCAGCGGCAGCGGCTGGCGGTGGCGCGGGCGCTGATGAAGCGGCCGGACCTGCTGATCCTGAACCAGGCGACCAGCGGGCTCGACGGCGCCAGCCAGGCGCGGCTGCTGGAGGCGATCCTCCAGCACCGCAGCGGCCAGGGGCTGATCTGGGTGCTGAGCCGGCCGCAGCAGGCCCGCTTCTTCGACCGCGTGCTGGTGATGGCGCACGGGAGGCTGAGCGAGGATGGCGACTATGAAAGCCTCAACGTGGAGGGCAAGATGTTGCGCGACCTGATCCAGTCGGACTGACGGCCGCGCACGGGGGGTGAGGAGGACGTCGTGAGCCTGCAGGAAGAAGTCGAGCTGCTGCGGAACATCCCGCTGTTCGCCAAGCTGGAGCCCTCGAAGCTCAAGCTGCTCGCGTTCACCAGCGAACGGCTCACCTTCAACAGCGGCCACACCCTGTTCCGCCAGGGGGAACAGGGGGACGCGGCCTACATCATCATCGACGGCGAGGCGGCGGTGGAGGTGGACAGCCCCACCGGCCCGCTGCGCGTCGCGACCCTGGGGCGCAACGACTTCGTCGGCGAGATCGCGATCCTGTGCGACGTGCCGCGGACGGCGACCGTGACGGCGGTGACCAACCTGGTCACGCTGCGCATCTCCAAGGACCTGTTCTTCCGCCTGATCACGGAGTTCCCGCAGATGGCGGTGGAGATCATGCGCGAGCTTGCGCACCGGCTGGAGCTGACCACCGCGCGGCTGCGCCAGGTGATCAACGACAGCAACACCGGCACCCCGGCCTGAGCGGGCAGTTGCGATGAGCCGGCTGGAAAGTGCGATCCGGCGGCTGTCCGCGCAGCGCGACTGCATCGACCACGCCGCCCGGCGAATCGCCGCGCTGCCCGGCTGCGTGCTCGAGCTCGGCCTCGGCAACGGCCGCACCTACGACCACCTGCGCACGCGCCTCCCCGGGCGCCCGATCTACGTGTTCGAGCGCGAGGTGCGGGCACATCCCGACAGCACGCCCGACCCCGAGCACCTGTTCCTCGGCGACTTCTTCGACACCCTGCCGGTCGCCGCCGCCCGCCTGGGCCCCAGCGCCGCCCTCGCCCACTGCGACTTCGGCAGCGGGCGGGCCGAACACGATGCGGCGGTCGCTGCCCGCCTCGCCGGCGCGGTCGCGCCGCTGCTGCGGCCGGGGGCGCTCGTGCTCTCGGACCAGCCGATGAGCCACCCGGGATGGACGCGCGAACCGCTGCCGCCGACGGTGGACGACGGCCGCTACTTCATCTTCAGGGTCAACGGGTGAAGGTCTGCCCTGCCGCCGCGACCGGCGGCAGGGCCGATGTTCCGGCTACTCCGCCGCCTGCGCCAGCCGGCCGCGGATCGCCTGCGCGGCGGAAGTCATCCGGCGCAGCGCCGCCTCCACCTCCGGCCAGTCGCGGGTCTTGAGGCCGCAGTCGGGGTTCACCCACAGCTGCTCCGGCTTCAGCACCTCCAGCGCCTTGTCGAGGAGCGCGATCATCTCGCTCTCGTCCGGCACCCGCGGCGAGTGGATGTCGTAGACGCCCGGCCCGATCTCCGCCGGATAGTTGAAGCGGGTGAAGGCGTCGAGCAGCTCCATGTCGCTGCGCGAGGTCTCGATGGAGATCACGTCGGCATCGAGTGCCGCGATGGACTCGATGATGTCGTTGAACTCCGAGTAGCACATGTGGGTGTGGATCTGGGTTTCGTCGCGCACGCCGGAGGAGGACAGCCGGAAGCTCTCCACCGCCCAGTCCAGATAGCCCTGCCAGTCCGCCTTGCGCAGCGGCAGGCCCTCGCGCAGCGCCGGCTCGTCGATCTGGATCACCCGGATCCCCGCCTTCTCCAGGTCGAGCACCTCGTCACGGATCGCGAGGGCGATCTGGCGGCAGGTGTCGGCGCGGGACTGGTCGTCGCGGACGAAGGACCACTGCAGGATGGTGACCGGGCCGGTCAGCATGCCCTTCATCAGCCGCTTGGTCCGGCTCTGGGCGTAGGTCGCCCAGCGCACCGTCATCGGCCGCGGCCGCGAGACGTCGCCGTAGATCACCGGCGGCTTCACGCAGCGCGAGCCGTAGGACTGGACCCAGCCGTTCTGGGTGAAGGCGAAGCCGTCGAGCTGCTCGCCGAAATACTCGACCATGTCATTGCGTTCGAACTCGCCGTGGACCAGCACGTCGAGCCCGATCGCCTCCTGACGGGCGATGCAGTCGTCGGTCTTCCGCTCGAGGAAGGCCTCGTAGTCGGCCGTGCTCATCTCGCCGCGGCGATGGGCGGCGCGCGCTTTCCGCACGTCGGCGGTCTGCGGGAAGGAACCGATCGTCGTGGTCGGCAGCAGCGGCAGGTCGAAGGCCGCCGCCTGCGCCTGCCGGCGCACGGGGAACGGCGACTTCCGCCGGGTCATCGACGGGTCGACGGCCGCCAGCCGGTCGGCGACCTCCTTGCGGTGCACCCGCGGCGAGGCCTTGCGCGACCGCACCGCGGCGTCGCTGGCATCGAAGGCGGCGGCCGCCGCGGCCCGGCCGGAGGTCGCGGCCTTCGCCAGCGCCACCACCTCGTCCAGCTTCTGCACGGCGAAGGCGAGCCAGCCCTTCAGCTCCGGATCCAGCTTCGTTTCGAAGGCGAGATCGACCGGGCTGTGCAGCAGCGAGCAGGAGGGCGCCACCACCACCCGGTCCGACCCCAGACGCGCCACTGCCTGCTCGACCAGTCCGAGGGCGCGGCCGAGGTCGGTGCGCCAGATGTTGCGGCCGTCGACCAGGCCGAGCGACAGCGTCTTGTCGCCCGCGCCGGCAACGGCGGCCGCGAAATCCTCGCCGCCGCGGACGAGGTCAAGGTGAAGGCCGTGCACCGGCAGCCCGAGGGCGAGGGGCAGGTTGTCGCGCAGGGCGCCGAAGTAGGCGGCGACCGTGATCTTCAGGCCCGAGGCGCCGGCCGCGAGCGCGGCATAGGCCTCGGTGAAGGCGGACCTGGCGGCGTCGGAAAGGTCGGTGGCGAGGACCGGCTCGTCGAGCTGCACCGCCTGCGCGCCGGCGGCGGCGAGCTTGTCCAGCAGCTCCGCGTAGACCGGCAGCAGCCGGCCGAGGAGCGCGAGCGGGTCGCTGCCGTCCTTGGTCTTGGCCAGCGACAGGAAGGTCACCGGGCCGATCAGGACCGGCCGGGTGTCGATCCCCAGCGCCTTCGCCTCCTGCCACGCATCGACCGGCGCCGTATCATTCAGCGCGAAGGTCGTGTCCGCGGTCAGCTCCGGCACGATGTAGTGGTAGTTGGTGTCGAACCACTTGGTCATTTCCATGGCCGGCACGTCGGCGACGCCGCGGGCCATGGCGAACATCCGGTCCAGCGCCGTGGCGCCGACACTCGCGAAGCGGGGGGGGACCGCGCCGAAGGTCACGGCCGCGTTCAGCACATGGTCGTAGTACGCGAAGTCGTTCGACGGGATGATGTCGAGCCCCGCCTCCGCCTGACGCTTCCAGTGCGTCGCGCGCAGCTCGCGCGCGGTCGCCTCCAGTGCTTCGGCGCTGCTGGCGCCCTTCCAGTAGGCCTCGACGGCCGTCTTCAGCTCGCGATGTGCGCCGATGCGCGGAAAGCCGAGGTTGGCGGCTTGGACCATTCCGTTTCCTCCGGTGTCTCGGGGTGTTCGTCAGTTCGACCCGCACCGCCCGTGGCGGCTCGCCCTGGCGTCGGCCATGACCGTCATCAGTGCGTCGTCGGGTGCGCCGCCTGCACGCCCAGCATCCGGCAGATGGCGACGGTCAGTTCGGCGCGGTTCAGGGTGTAGAAGTGGAACGCATCGACGCCTTCGCGCTCCAGCCCCAGGCACTGCTCGGCGGCCACCGAAGCGGCGACGAGCTGGCGCGTCTCCGGCTCGTCGTCCAGCCCGCCGAACAGCACGGCCAGGCGCTCGGGTATGGCGGCGCCGCAGGCGGCGGCGAAGCTCTTCGCCCGGGCGAAGTTGGTGATCGGCAGGATGCCGGGCACGATCGGCGCGGCGATGCCGGCCGCCGCCGCCCGGTCGCGGAAGCGCAGGAAGGCCGAGGGATCGAAGAAGAACTGGGTGATCGCCCGGCTGGCACCGGCGTCGAGCTTGCGCTTCAGGTTGTCGAGGTCGGCGTCCGCCGACGAGGCTTCCGGATGCACCTCCGGATAGGCGGCGACGGAAATCTCGAAATCGGCGATCCGCCGCAGGCCTGCCACCAGGTCGGCGGCGAAGGCATAGCCGCCGGGATGCGGCACATAGGCGGCGCGCACCCCGTTGGCGTCGGCCGGCGGGTCGCCGCGCAGGGCGACGATGTGGCGGATGCCGGCCTCCCAGTAGCTGCGGGCGATGGCGTCGATCTCGGCCCTGTCGGCGCCGACGCAGGTGAGATGCGCGGCGGTGGGGACGCCGAGCTCGGACTGGATGCGCTTGACCGTGCGATGGGTGCGCTCGCGGGTGCTGCCGCCGGCACCGTAGGTGACGGAGACGAACTGCGGCCCCAGCCGGGCCAGCCGCTTGGCCGTCTGCCACAGGCTCTCCTCCGCCTCCGGCGTCTTCGGCGGAAAGAATTCGAAGCTCACGCGCGGCACGCGGCGGCCCCCATGTGTCTGGGGCGTCGGCGCAATGGCGTCGCCCGCTCCGGCCCCGGAGGCAGGCCGCGCGGAACCGGCGTCGGTGGCGGCAGGGAAGGGCTCAGCCATCGGCCTTCTCCCGGATCATGCGGCGGGGCGTTGACGGCTCCGGCCGTGCGCCTTCGGCCGCGACCTTCCCCGCCTTCCAGACGATGACGGTCAGCGGGTCGCCTGCGAGCGCACGCTGCTCGAGCTTCTGCAGGCCGGCGCGCTCCAGCCAGCGGGCCATGTCGGCAGTGTCGATGCCCAGCCGGCGGTGATTGTGCTCGATGCGGAGAGATTCCAGCGTGTGCAGGGCGAAATCGACCACCAGCAGCGTGCCGCCGGGGCGCAGCACCCGGCCCGCCTCGGCCAGCACCGCGCCCGGGCTTTCCGCATAGTGCAGCACCTGGTGGATGACGACGGCGTCGAAGCTGTCGGCCGGCAGCGGCAGCTGGTACATGTCTGCCTGCCGCACCCGGCAGTGGGCATGGCCGGCCTTGTCCAGGTTGTTGCGTGCCACCGCCAGCATCTCGCGCGACGCGTCGATGCCCAGCGCCCGCGTCACCCGCGGCGCCAGCAGCTCCAGCATGCGGCCGGTGCCGGTGCCGATGTCGAGCAGGTCCTCCACCTGCTCCGGCAGCATCTCCACCAGCGTCGCCTCGACCTCCTGCTCCGGCACGTGCAGCGAGCGGATCTCGTGCCAGCGCGAGGCCTTCTCGCGGAAATAGCGCGCCGCCATCTCGTCGCGCTGGCGCTTGACCGCGTCCAGCCGCTCCAGGTCCAGGGCGGTGATCGCGTCGTCGCTGGGGATGGCGTCGATCAGCGTGCGGGCGAGGTCGCTCATCGGGCCGCTGTCGGCCAGCCGGTAAAAGGCGTAGGTGCCCTCGCGCGAGCGCTCCAGCAGGTGAGCGTCGCACAGCATCTTCAGGTGCCGGGAAACTCGCGGCTGGCTCTGGCCGAGGATCTGGGTGAGCTCGCTCACCGAAAGCTCGGCATAGCCGCACAGCGCCAGCAGGCGGAGCCTCGTGGGCTCCGCCGCCGCCTTCAGCGCTGCCAGCAGCTGGTCCATCACGCCAACCTCATATGCGCTTCATAAGGATATCTGCATATATGTGCAACAGCATATTTGGCGGACGCATATGCCCCCATCCCGCCAGCAGGGCGCGACCCGCCGGCGATGCCCGGCAGAGGGCCGGGCATGACACGTCGCGGTGCTTGTCGAGTGGCGTGACGGGAGAGGGACGGCCGGGGGGCCGGGCCGACGGCGGCTCAGTTCACCGGCCAGAGGTAGAGGGTGCGGGTGATCCCTTCGCCCGCCGGGATCGCCACGTCCTCGCGTGGCCCGACCCGCCAGGTCGCCGGGACGATGTCCACCGTCTCCGGATACAGGCTGACCAGCAGCGCCGGCGGAGCCGCCGCAGCGTCATAGGGCATGGTCAGCTCGTAGTGATTGCCGGGCGCGCCGTCGGCGTCGAAGGCGGCGAAGCGGAGCCCGCTGCCCCGCCCGGCGTGGAGGAGGGAGGCGAGCAGCATCCGGTCGTCGGTGATGACGGTGCGCGCGCCACTGTCCACCGCCACCCGCTGTTCCACCGCAGTCGCCGCCGCCTCCCAGCCGTGCAGCCGCGCAAAGGGGTCGCGCCCCTGCGGCCAGGGCAGAACGTCCGCGAGGATCACGACCAGACAGAGGCCGATGGCTGCCATGCCGTGCAGCGCGAAGGAGCCGGCGAGCCAGCGCCGCCAGCGGGGTGCGGCCAGCGCCAGGGTCACCGCCACTGCGCCGGCGGCATAGGCGGTGGCCGCCCAGTTGGCGTGGGCGCGGGAAAGAAAGGCCTGGGCCGTGATCAGCGCGAGCACCGGCACGGCGAACATCAGCATCAGCCGGGCTTCCGCCGCCGCCCGCCCACGCGCCCAGTGCACGATCAGCGCGAGCAGCGCGGCGAACAGTACCGGGCCGAACACGCCGAACTGGGATGCCAGGAACTCCAGCCCGCGGTCGGGGTGGAACAGGCCGCCCTGCCAGTTGGCGTTCTCCGCGGTGTGGCCGAGGGTCGCCCAGTCGTTGGCGACGTTCCAGGCGAGGTTGGGCAGGAAGCCGGCGAGGCCGAGCGCCAGCAGCAGCCAGCCGTGCGGCCGCAGCAGCAGCCAGCGCGCCGACGGCGTTGCCAGCGCGTGGAGGCCGGCGCAGAGCAGGAAGAAGCCCATCGCATATTTGGCGTTGATTCCGGCCGCCACCGCGATGCCGGCGGCCGCCGCCCAGCCGAGGAGGCGCGTGGCGAGCAGCCGCACGTATGCCCACAGCGCCGCCGCCCAGCACGCCATCAGTGGCGCGTCGGTGGACATGATCAGGCTGGAGAACGACACCGCCGGCAGGGTGGCGTAGGCCAGCATCGCCAGCGCGCCGATGCGCGGGCCCGCGAGGTCGCGCCCCGCGAGCCCGAGGAACAGGGCGGCGACGGCATGGCACAGCGGCGCCGCGACCCGCACGCCGAAGGCGCCGTCGCCGAAGACGGCGGTGGTAGCCGCGATCAGCCAGGCGATCAGCGGCGGCTTGCTGAAGTAGCCGAGGTCGAGGGACTGCGACCAGGTCCAGTACTGGGCCTCGTCGCCATAGAGCTCCAGCGGGGAGAGCGCGAGCGTCGCCCAGCGCAGCAGGGTGAGCGCCGCCACAGCGGCCAGGGCCGGGCGCCACAGCAGGCCGGCGTCGCCCCGCGCGCCCGCGGCGGCGATGCCGGCGGCGGTCACAGCGGCAGCTCCTTCTCGGACGCCGCCGGGGCCGGCGTCGGCCGGTTGACCAGCCCGAGCCCGATCAGCACCAGCACCACCGCCGCCCAGACCCAGGCCGAGTGGCTCTCGCCGAAGATCGCCATGCCCCACAGGATGCCGGCGCAGGTGATGATGAAGGCGACGACGCCCGTCACCACCGGCCCCACCATCCGCAGCAGCTCGAAGAAGACGACGAAGGAGACCGCGGTGACCATGATCTGGCCGGTCAGCGCCCAGTCGCGGAGCTGCCAGCCATCCTGGCCGAGGACATAGCCCTGGCCGGTCACCAGCATGGCGACGAACATCGCCGCACCGCCGGCAAGCGTCATGCCGCAGGCGAGCGACATCGAGTCCCCGCCCGGCCCCTGCGGGCGCCAGCGCGCCATGCCCACGTTGCCGATGGCGTAGAACAGGGGGGTCATCAGCCCGATCAGCGCGGCGCCCACCATCTCCGGCGACGGCAGGCTGGCGCTCGGCACCAGGATCAGCAGCGCGCCGGCGAGTCCGAAGCCGACGCCGACCGCCCGCACCGCCGAGAAGCGCTCCATGCCGATCACGATCGCCAGCGCATAGGTGAACACGGGAACAAGCGTGATCAGCACCGCCATCACGCCCGCCGGCACCTGCAGCAGCGCCACCACCATGTTGGCATTGGGCGCGGCGAAGCCGATCACGCCGGCAAACAGGTAGTAGGCGAGGAACCGCCGGCCGAGCCGCGGCCGCACGCCCCGGGCCCAGCACACCGCGAGCAGGATCAGCCCGCCGCAGGTGGCCTGCCAGAAGGTATGCGCCATCGGCGGCACCCCGCCGGTGCGCCCCAGCTTCGCCAGCGAGAAGTTGAGGCCCCACAGGGTGCCGAGCAGCAGCATCATGGCGATCGGCAGAAGCCGCGCGGCGGCAGGGTGCGCCGGCCGGGACTCTGCCACCCTGGTTGGTGCGCTTTCGGTCACGCGCGGGAAACTAGTCGCGGCCGGCAGGGCTGCCAAGGCCGGCCTTGGCATCGGCGGCGCCGGCCGCCTAACTGGGGCTCATGCACGAGACGCCGCGATTCGCGTTCGAGCGCGACGGCAGCCTGTCGATCGCCGCCCCGGAGGGCCCGCTGGTCCTGCGCTGGCGGCGCAGCGAGCGCGCCGGGCGGCTGTGCCTGCGCAACGGGGCAAAGGGCCTGGAGCTGGTGGTGCCGCGCTGGGCGTCGCTCGCCGAGGCCGGGCGGTTCGCCTTCACCCATGCCGGCTGGATCGCCCGCCAGCTCGACCGCTATCCGCCCCCCACCGTCGTCGCCGCCGGGCTGGAGGTGCCGTTCCTCGGCGAGCGGCTCGTCGTCGTCCACCGGACGGACGCCGGCGCCCGCGGCCCGGCCGGCGAGCGGGTCGCCTGGGTCGAGACGGGCGCACTGCACGTGCGCGGCGAGGCCGCCCATCTGCCGCGCCGGGTCGAGGACTTCCTGCGCGAGCAGGCGCGGCTGCGGCTCGGCGCGCTGGCGCGGGAGAAGGGCGCTGCGCTCGGCCGGCAGCCGGCGCGGATCACGGTCCGCGACGCGGCGACGCGCTGGGGCAGCTGCTCGGTCAGCGGGGCGATCAGCTTCTGCTGGCGGCTGGTGATGGCGCCGCCGCCGGTGATGGACTATGTCGCCGCCCACGAGGTGGCGCACCTGGCCCACATGAACCACGGTCCCCGCTTCTGGCGCACCTGCGCGCGGCTGCTCGCCGATGGCGACGGCGACGGCCAGCGCCGGATCGAGCGCGCCCGCGCCTGGCTGCGGCACCACGGCCCGG
This sequence comes from uncultured Alphaproteobacteria bacterium, assembly GCA_937988735.1. Lineage (GTDB taxonomy): Bacteria > Pseudomonadota > Alphaproteobacteria > CALKHQ01 > CALKHQ01 > CALKHQ01. The sequence goes on along the minus strand of CALKHQ010000334.1, from coordinate 15,411 downwards.
CGCTGCACGCGGTTCGCTTTCGCGCCTGACCGCCCTACTCTGTTGCCGACGTCAACAGACCGGAGCCGGCCGATGCCGCTCAGCCCGCCCGTGGAGCGCGAGCCGATCCACATCCGCACCGTCACCTGCCGCGGTTACCGCCGCAGCGACGGCCTGTGGGACATCGAGGGACATCTCGTCGATACCAAGGCCTATCACTTCGAGAGCCGCTGGCGCGGCACCCTCGCGCCCGGCGAGCCGGTGCACGGGATGTGGCTCAGGCTCACCGTCGACGACGATCTGGTGGTGCGCGGCTGCGAGGCGGCGATGGACGCGAGCCCTTTCCCGGTCTGCCCGTCCATCACCCACGCCTTCGAGGCGCTGGTCGGCCTCGCCATCGCCCCCGGCTGGAACGCGAAGGTGAAGCAGCTCCTTGGCGGCATTCAGGGCTGCACCCATCTGGTGGAGCTGCTGGGGCCGATCGCCACCACCGCCTACCAGACCATCTTCCCCTGTCGCGAGCGCGAGCGGCGCAAGGCCGACCCCGACGCACCGCCGCCGCCGGTGGAGAAGACCCCGATCAACACCTGCCACGCGCTCCGCAGCGACGGACCGGTGGTGAAAGCGTTGTGGCCGGAGCATTACACGGGCGGATAGTGCGTCACCCCCAGCCGCTGCCATACATCGGCCGGCGTGACGCCGGCGGCGCGCATCATGGCAAGGGTCTCCGGGTTGTCGCGCTTGGCGAGCCGCTGGCCGCTGGCATCGGTGACGAGCGGATGGTGATGCCAGACCGGCTCCGGCAGGCCCAGCGCCGCCTGCAGCAGGCGGTGGACGTGGCTGGCCGGCGCCAGGTCCTGGCCGCGGGTCACCAGCGTCACCCCCTGCGCCGCATCGTCCACCACCACCGCGAGGTGATAGCTGGCGGGCACGTCGCGGCGGGCGATGATCACATCGCCGAGCGCGTCCGGGTCCACCGCCTGCACGCCGAGGCCACGGTCGGTCCAGGTGAGCTGGCCGAAGCGGGCGAGCACGGCCCGCGCGTCCAGCCGGATGGCGTGCGGCCGGCCCTCCGCGATCCGCCGCGCCCGCTCCTCCGCGCCCAGCCGGCGGCAGGTGCCCGGATAGAGCACGGCGCCCATCGCATCGAGGTGCGGCGCGCCGCCGGCCTCGGCGATCTCGCGCGCCACGTCCTTGCGGGAACAGAAGCAGGGGTAGGCGAAGCCCTCCGCGAGCAGCCGGTCGAGCGCCGCCCGGTAGGCCGGCAGCCGCTGCGACTGGCGCCACACCGGCTCCGGCCAGGAGAAGCCGAGCCAGGCGAGATCCTCGAGGATGGCGTCTGCGAACTCCGGTCGGGAGCGGGCGTCGTCCAGATCCTCGATGCGGAGCAGGAAGCGGCCATCCGGGCCCGCCGCCTGCCACGCGAACCAGGCGCTGTAGGCGTGCCCGACATGGAGCCGGTTGGTCGGGCTGGGCGCGAAGCGTGTGACCGTCATGGCCCCTGCTTGCACCATCCGGCGCGCTGCGGTCCAGCCGCCCGATGACGTCCGCCGCTCCGTTTCCCAAGCTGACCATGGATCTGCTGCGCCACGGGCTGGCGGAGGTCGCCGCCGCAGACGCGGACGTGGCCGCGGCGCTGGCCGAGGTCGGGCCGCCCGGCGAGCTGCGGATCATCGAGCCGGGCTTTGCCGGGCTGCTCCGGATCATCGTCGGCCAGCAGGTCTCCGCCGCCGCGGCGCACGCGATCTGGGCGCGGATTACCGACGCGGTGGTGCCGCTTGACCCACCGACCCTGCTCGCCGCGCTCGAGGCGCCGCCGGCGCGGCTGGGGCTGAGCCGGCCGAAGCGGGACTACGCCCGCGGCCTGGCCGAGGCGGTGATGACCGGCGCCCTGGATCCAGGGGGGCTGGCGGCGCTGCCGGACGACGGCGTGGTTGCGGCCATCACCGCCCTCCGGGGCTTCGGCCGATGGAGCGCGGGCATCTACCTGCTGTTCGCACTCGGGCGACCGGATGCCTGGCCGCCCGACGACCTTGCGCTCCATGTCGGGGTGCAGCGGCTGAAGGGGCTTGCGGCGCGTCCCGGCCGGCTGGAAGTGGACCGGATTGCCGGTTCGTGGCAACCATGGCGCGGGGCGATGGCGACCTTCCTCTGGCACTACTACCACCGGACGGGCGGGCAGCAGCAGTTCGCCGACGCGAGGAGAGAGAGCGATGGCAGCAGCGAGCGAACTTGACGGCCCGACGCTGGGCCCCGCATCCGGGCGGCCGCCGACGGCGCTGGTCGTCCTGCTGCACGGGCTGGGGGCCGACGGCCACGACCTGATCGGCCTCGCGCACGAATGGGCGCCGCTGCTGCCGGACGCGGCCTTCCTGTCGCCGCACGCCCCCTTCCCCTGCGACATGGCGCCCTTCGGCCGGCAGTGGTTCAGCCTGCAGGAGCGAACGGCCTCGGCGATCCTCGCCGGCATCCAGGTCGCCGCGCCGATCCTCGACGCCTGGCTCGACAGCCAGCTCGCGCGGCTCGGGCTCACCGACGACCGGCTGGCGCTGGTCGGCTTCAGCCAGGGCACGATGATGGCGCTGTACACCGCGCCGCGGCGCCCGCGCGCCTGCGCCGCCGTCGTCGGCTATTCCGGGGCGCTGTTCGCCACCGAGCCGCTGGAGACCGCGCCATCGAAGCCGCCCGTGCTGCTGGTGCACGGCGACGCCGACAACGTCGTACCGGTCCAGGCTTCGGTCAACGCCGGCGCCGCGCTCGCCGCCGCCGGGTTCGACGTGCGCACCGAGATCCGCCCCGGGCTTGCCCACGGCATCGACCCCGAGGGGCTGCAGATGGGCGGCGAGTTCCTTGCCCGGCACCTGGGCGGCGACCCCTAGACATTGCGGTCGCAGGTGACAGTCCTGTGAAGATCACCGGGCTGTCGCCGCAAGATGTTGTGCCGCCGAATCGGATGCGGTAATGCTCATGCGCTACGGCGCCGACGCTGTCGCGCCGTGATCTGGCGATGAGTGACGGAGGTGGCGACCGATGTCGCCGGCTGACAGTCCAGCGCTGGTCCTGAATGCGGACTTCCGTCCGCTGAGCTACTTTCCGCTGTCTCTCTGGTCCTGGCAGGATACCATCAAGGCGGTGTTCCTCGACCGGGTCAACGTCATCTCGGAATATGATCGGGTCGTGCGCTCGCCGTCGTTCCAGATGCGGCTGCCGAGCGTCATCGCGCTGAAGGAGTATGTGCCGGCTGCACGTAAGCCGGCGTTCACAAGATTCAACGTCTTCCTGCGCGACCACTTCACCTGCCAGTACTGCGGCGAATCCTATCCGTCCCACGAGCTGACCTTCGACCATGTGGTCCCCCGCTCGAAGGGCGGGCTCACCACCTGGACCAACGTCGTCACCGCCTGCTCGGCCTGCAACCTGAAGAAGGGCAACCGGCTGCTCGAGGACAGCGGCATGACGATCCTGAACGAGCCGTTCCAGCCGAGCCACCACCTGCTGCAGAACCACGGCCGCTGCTATCCGCCCAACTTCCTGCACGCGAGCTGGAACGACTTCCTCTACTGGGATACCGAGCTGGATACCGACTGACCGCCGGCCGGGCGCGGTTCCACGTCGTCGCTGCATGCCAGCCATGCGCGCAGCGGAACGTGCGCGCCGTTGCGCAGGGCCGGGAATGGCGTAGGCTGGCCCGCCGGCCCGCGTGTGCGCGGCCCGGTCTCCGAGGCGTTCCCTTGCACCGACCCCTCTCCCCTTCCGGCGTCGTCCGCCGGACCGACAACCGGCTCGGCATCGGCTACATGGTGCTGGCCATGCTGCTGATGGCCTCGGTGGACGCCCAGACCAAGTATCTCAGCCAGACGCTGCCGGTGCTGCAGGTGGCGTGGTTCCGCCAGCTCGGGCTGCTGGTGGGAATGCTGGCGATCGTCGGCGCAAGCGGGCTGCAGGTGCTGCGGACGGCCCGGCCGGGGCTGCAGCTCCTGCGCGGCGCGCTCGCGGTCGGCTCGGCGGTGTGCTTCATCCTCGCGATCAGCCGCGTGCCGCTGGTGGACGCCGCCGCCGTCACCTTCGTCGCCCCGCTGGTGGTCACGGTGATGGGTGCGGTCCTGCTCGGCGAGCCGGTCGGCATCCGGCGCTGGGCGGCGGCGATCGTCGGGTTCACCGGGGCCATGATCGTGCTGCGGCCGGGGCTGGGGGTGGTCCATCCGGCGGCGCTGTTTGCGCTCGGCTCGGCCTTCATGTTCGCGTCGCGCCAGGTGCTGTCGCGCGTGCTCGCCGACAGCGACAGCACCCGCACCACCCTCGCCTACACCGCCCTCGTCGGCAGCGCGCTGCTCACGATCCCGCTGCCCTTCATCTGGCAGGCGCCGCAGACGGTCGTCGAGTTCGTGCTCCTCGCCGGCATCGGCGTGCTGGCCGGGCTCGGCGAGCTCTGCGTGATCAAGGCGCTGGAGGTCGGTGAGGCGGTGGCCGTGGCGCCGATGCAGTACACCACGCTGCTGTGGACCACCGTCTATGGCTGGCTGCTGTTCGCGGACCTGCCCGACCTGTGGACGCTGGTTGGCTCGCTTATCGTCGTCGCCTCCGGCCTCTACACCTTCCACCGCGAACGCCGGCGCATGGCGAACGCCGGAGCCGGGCGCGGCTAGAAGCGCTCCGACAGCCAGATCGCGGCGCGCGAGCCCGCCTTCACCAGCGCGCTCATCAGCGGATAGGCGGGGGCCTGGGTGGCGCCGTGCTCGAGGCCGATGTCGCGGTGCTCGGCCTCGTCGGCCTGGAAGCGGTCGACCACCTGTTTCAGCTCCGTCTCGTCGGTGCCTTCGAGCTGGCGGAGCTGGCGGCCGTAGTGCTCCTCGATCACCTCCTCGACCGCGACCGTCACCGCCATCGCCGCCCGGGTTCCGAGCAGGGCGCTGGCGGCGCCGACGGCGAAGCCGGCGACATGCCACAGCGGGTGCAGCAGCGTCGGGCGCACGCGGCGCTCGACCATCAGCCGGTCGAAGGTCCGCAGATGCTCGGCCTCCTGCGCCCACATCTCGCGGATGGTCTCGCCCGCCGGCCCCTTGCCGAGCACGGCGAGCTGGCCCTCGTAGATGCGCCGGGCGCCGTATTCGCCGGCATGGTCCACCCGGATGATGCGGGCGATCAGCTCCTCGCGGCTGAGGTCGCCCGGCAGCGGCCCGGGGCGCTCGCGGGTCGTGGACGCCGTTTCCGGTGACTCGTTCATCGCCGCCTCCAGATCCGCGCGCCGGTGACGAGCGCGAACAGCGACAGCCCGCCGGCGATCAGCGCATTGTAGCCGGCCATCGAGATGCCGGCGAGGGACCAGGCCGCCTCGTCGCAGCGCACCACCGACGCGCCCTCGAGGGCGGCGCGCAGGTCCTCGATCGTGGTCGCATCCAGCCCGACGGTGCCGGAGCAGCTGTCCGGTCCCGCCCACCAGCGGTATTCGATGCCGGCGTGATAGACGCCGATACCGCCGGTGACGGCGAAGCCGACCGCCGCCAGCCACAGCAGCAGCGCCCGCGCCCGGCCGCGCACGCCGAGGGCGACGAGACCGAGGACCAGCGTGGCAATGTAGGGATAGCGCTGCAGGTGGCACAGCGGGCACGGGGCAAGCCCGCCGATGTACTGGAAGCCGAGGGCGGCAAGCAGCATCGCCGCGCTGGCGACGGCAACGAGGGCGGCGGCGGGCCGGCCTCGGCCGGCGGAGGCGTCCGGGCTCATCGCGCCGGCCTGCCCGCCGGCCCTTGCCCGCAGGCGCACCGCCGTCCTATCTCAGCCTTCGCTCCACTGCCTGCGCGCATGGGATTTCGCCTTGCCCTACCTCTGGTCACTCATCCTGCTGAGCCTGATTGCCGCAGTGGTGGTGAGCTGCATCGCCCTGTAGCGCCAGCACCGGCGAAAAGCAGCGCTCAGATGGCGAGCGCCGCCCGGTAGACGTCGAGAAGCGCCTCCATCTCCTGCCGGTCGCTGGGATCCATCTTCCGCAGCTTGATGATCTGGCGCATGATCTTCGGGTCGAAGCCGTTGGCCTTGGCCTCCGCGTAGACGTCGCGAATGTCCGCGCCGAGGCCCGCCTTCTCCTCCTCCAGCCGCTCGATCCGCTCGATGTAGCTGCGAAGCTGCTCGGCCGCGATCCCGCCGACATCCGTCATCGCCCAACTCCCGAATTTGCAGAGGTCACTGCCGCCGGCAGGGGACTCATGCGCCGGGGCGGGCGGACGTTACCCGCGGGGGTCTCGCGGGCGCAAGGGCGTGCGCTCAGTGGGCGCGGGCACGCTCCTCGTCGAAGGCGGCCTTCTGCTCGGCGGTCGCCTCCTTCTGGTACTTCGCCTTCCACTCGGCATAGGGCATGCCGTAGATCATCTCCCGCGCGTGCTCGTAATCGACCTCGATCCCCTTCTCCTGCGCCGCGGCGACGAACCACTTGGACAGGCAGTTGCGGCAGAAGCCGGCGAGATTCATCAGGTCGATGTTCTGCACGTCCGGGTTGGCCCGCAGGTGCTCCACCAGCCGGCGGAAGGCGGCAGCCTCGAGCTCGGTCTGGGTCTTGGGGTCGAGATCGGTCATGGCGTCCTCCTGTTTGCCGGGGGTGATGTGGGTCCATCCGCCGGGGGCCGTCAAGGCGGCAGGACCGCCCATAACCCTCTCGCGCCGGATTTCCCTTTCATGATAGCGTCCTGCCGCTCGCTTCCTTCGCCCGCGCGCCCGATGCGGCCGGGCCCCTCGCCAAGACTGGATCGTTGCCGATGACCCGCATCCTCCGCCTCGCCGTCCTCGCCGCAGCCGTCACCGCACTTGCCGGCTGCCTGCCGATCATGTTCGACCGTGACGGCAACTGGCGCGGACAGCAGCCGGTCGGCCCGGCCTTCAGCTCTGCGACCCAGCCGAACGCCGCTGTGCCCCCGGTGACGGAGGACGACCATGTGGCGGCAGACGAGGAAGGCGCGAAGGCCGACGGCGCGGAGCCGGCCGCAGAGCAGTAGCGGGATCCGGCGCCCGGCTCAGGCCCGGGGCGCCGTCTCGGCGATCAGCCAGTCCACCACCGTCTGCAGCGCCTCCTGCAGGCTGGCGCCCGCGTCGCGTGCCTCCCGGAACACGCGGCGCTGGTTGTGGGCGCTGGTGCCGCGGGCGACGATGGTGCGGGCGTGCTCGACGTCGGCGACACAGCCCAGCGCCTCCGCGTCCGGCCGCACCAGCGCGATGATCTCGTCGAGCAGGTCCGGGTAGGGCACGATGCTGCCGCGCCCGAAGTCGATCAGGCCCGCGTCGCTGCCGTAGCGCTGGGCCCGCCAGCGGTTTTCCGCCAGCAGCATGTTGGCGTAGATGCGCCAGCGCTGGTTGTCGCGCCGGAGCCGGATCAGCATGCCGACGAGGCAGATGTAAAGCGCCGCCACGCAGATCGCATCGTCGATCCGGGTGCAGACGTCGCAGATGCGCATCTCCAGCGTCGGGTAGCGCGCGCTGGGGCGCAGGTCCCACCAGATCTTGGTCGCATCCTCGATGATGCCGGCCCTGACCAGAAGCTGCACGTGGCGCTCGTACTCGCCGTAGGACTCGAACCGCTCGGGCAGCCCGGTCCGCGGCAGCGCGTTCCAGACGCTGATGCGGTACGACATCAGCCCGGTGTCCACCCCCTGCCAGAACGGCGAGGAGGTGGTCAGCGCCAGCAGGTGCGGCAGGAAGTAGGTGATCTGGTTGGCGACGTCGATGCGGAGGTCGTCGTCCTCGATCCCGACATGGACGTGCATCCCGCAGATCACCATGCGCAGAACCGGGCCGCCGATGTCCTGGGCGATGGTGTGGTAGCGCTCCTTGTCGGTGTGCCGCTGGGTGCGCCAGTGGGCGAAGGGGTGGGTGGACGACGCAATGATGGCGGCGCCGTGGGCGGCCGCCACCTCGGCCACCGTGGCCCGCAGCCGGGTCAGCGCCGCCCGCGCCTCGCCCACCGAGCGGCAGACGGGCGTGCCGACCTCGATCTGGGAGCGCAGGAATTCCGGCGTGACCTGCCCGGCCAGCCGCGCCTCGCAGTCGCGGAACAGCGCCGGCGGCGGATCGGCGAGGAGGTCGCGGCTGGCGCGATCGACCAGCAGGTACTCCTCCTCGATGCCCATCGTGAGGTCCTGCCCGGCCATCGCCTCCCCGCCCTCAGATGCCGAGCCCGCGCAGGATCGGGTCCAGCATGCGGGCGGTCAGTTCCGCCCATCGCCTCGGCCCGCCCTCGGCCGCAAGGTGGTCCTGCCTTATCTCCAGCAGCGCGTTGGGCAGCCCGCGCGGCTCGGCATGGGTCTCGATGGTGAAACCGAAGCGATCATGCGCCGAATAGGGCTCATTGTCGCCGATGACGAGGTCCGGCTCGGCGCGCAGGCCCGCCATCAGCGGGATCGGGATGCGGCCGTCGTCGGTCCACAGCACGCCGGCGTCCCACGGCCGCCGCGCCCCGTCGCGCATCGACGGGGTGAAGCTGTGGACCGAGAACAGCGCCACCAGCGGATGGCGCACGCACATTGCGTCGAGCTGCCGCGCGATCGCCCGGTGGTAGGGGGCATGGCAGGCGCCGATGCGCGCTGCCCGCGCCGCCTCCGACAGGTCACGGTTGCCGGGCACGATGACGCCGTCGCTGATCAGCGGCATCGCGGTGGGATCGTCGGGCGCGCGGTTGCAGTCCACCACCAGCCGGGAATAGCCGCTGAGCACCGCCGGCGCGTCGAGCGCCTGCGCCAGCAGCCGCGCCACCGCGGCCGCGCCGGGATCCCAGGCGATGTGAGCCTCGCGCTGGGCCGCGGTCAGCCCCAGGTCGGCCAGCCGCCGCGGGATCGCGTTGGTCGCGTGGTCGCAGACGATGAGGAGCGCGCGGCGGCCTTCGGGATTCACCAGGGTGAACGGCGGCGGATCGTGCGGCCCGACAAGGTCGGTCCCCGCCCGCTCGCCCCCTTCCGGCGCGCTCGGCCTCGGCTGGTCCATGGGGCGGTTCTAGGGCGAAGCCGGCGGCCGGGCAACGGGCCGATCGCGCTTGCTGCCCCGCCGCGGCGGCCCTTACAAGGGAACCGGACTCGGACAACGGGGTGCAGACGATGCCGAAGCTCGCCGCGAACCTGACGATGATGTTCAACGAGCACGACTTCCTCGACCGCTTCACGGCCGCCGCCCGCGCCGGCTTCAAGGGTGTGGAGTTCCTGTTCCCCTATGCCTGGCCGGCGGAACAGATCGCGGAGCGGCTCGCGGCAAACAGGCTCGCCCAGGCGCTGTTCAACATGCCGCCCGGCAACTGGGACGCCGGCGAGCGCGGCCTCGGCTGCCTTGCCGAGCGGCGCGGCGAGTTCCAGGACGGGGTGGAGAAGGCACTTCACTACGCCCGGGTGCTGGGCTGCCCCACCATCCACGCGATGGCCGGGCTGGCCCCGGCAGGCGCCGACCGCGAGGCGCTGACAGAGTGTTTCGTCGAGAACATCCGCTTCGCCGCGGCCGAGGCCGCCAAGCACGGCATCACGGTGGTGATCGAGCCGATCAACACCCGCGACATCCCGGGCTACTTCCTCAACACCTCGGCGCAGGCGCTCGACATCCTCGCCCGCGTCGGCGCGGCGAACGCCCGGCTGCAGTACGACATCTACCACATGCAGATCGTCGAAGGGGACCTGACCCCGACGATCACTGCCAACCTGCCGATGATCGCCCACATGCAGCTCGCCGACACCCCGGGTCGCCACGAGCCCGGCACCGGCGAGATCAACTACGACTTCCTGCTGCCGGAGATCGACCGTCTCGGCTACTCCGGCTGGATCGGCTGCGAGTACCGCCCGGCCGGCGAGACCGTGGCCGGGCTGGGCTGGGCCGAACGCTGGCTGCGATGACGCCCGAGACCCTGCTGCGCCGGATGTACGAGGCCGCGGTCGCCGCGGCCGATCCGCTGCGCTGCGTGCCCGCCGGTCTGCCGGAACCGCCGCAGGGGCGCGTGATCGTGCTCGGGGCCGGCAAGGCATCGGCGGTGATGGCGCAGGCGGTGGAGACCGCCTGGCCGGACGTGCCGCTGTCCGGACTCGTCGTCACCCGCTACGGCCACGCCGTGCCCTGCAGCCGGATCGAGGTGGTGGAGGCCGCCCATCCGGTGCCGGACGAGGCGGGTCGCGCGGCCGCCGCCCGAATCCTCGCCCTTGCCGAGGCGGCCGGACCGGCCGACCTGGTGCTCTGCCTCATTTCCGGCGGCGGCTCGGCGCTGCTCACGCTGCCGGCGCCCGGCGTGTCGCTGGCCGACAAGCAGGCGCTGAACGCGGCGCTGCTGGCGAGCGGCGCGGCGATCGACGAGATGAACACGGTGCGCAAGCACGTCTCCGCCATCAAGGGCGGGCGGCTTGCCGCCGCCGCGGCGCCGGCCCGGCTGGTGACGATCGCGATCTCGGACGTGCCGGGCGACGACCCGGCAGTGATCGCCTCCGGACCCACCGTTCCCGACCCGACGACCCTCGCCGATGCCCGGGGGATTCTCGCCCGCTACGGCATCGACCCGCCACGGGCGGTGGCCGCCGCCCTCGCCGACCCGGCGAACGAGACGCCGAAGCCCGGGGATCCGGCCTTCGCCCGCGCCGAGACCCGCATCGTCGCCACCCCCGCCCGCTCGCTGGCCGCAGCCGCCGATATCGCCGCCGCAGCCGGGATCACGCCGTGGGTGATGAGCGACAGGATCGAGGGCGAGTCGAGCGCCGTGGCCCGGGTGATGGCCGCGATCGCCCGCGGGCTTGCCGGCGGCGACGCCCCGCTGCGCCCGCCCTGCGTGCTGCTCTCCGGCGGCGAGACCACCGTCACCCTGCACGGCGGCAGCGGCCAGGCGCGCGGCGGGCGGGCGTCGGAATTCGCGCTGGCACTGGCCGTGGCGCTGGAGGCGGCGCCGGGCATCCATGCGATTGCCGCCGACACCGACGGCATCGACGGCAGCGGCCCGCACGCCGGCGCGATTGTCGCTCCGGACACGCTCGCGCGCCTCGCTGCGGCCGGTCTCGACGCCAGATCGTTGCTTGCGGCGCATCAATCCTATAACGCATTCGCCGCACTGGACGCGTTGGTCGTTACCGGGCCGACTCGCACGAACGTCAACGATTTCCGGGCGATCCTCGTCACCGCACCCTGACGCGGACGACGAAGGCCGGCTGGGCTGTTGCGTGTCGGCAAAGCCGGGGCACCGGCGCCGACCACCTCGGAGGCACCATGCGACGTCGTCGCCACGCAAAGATCATCGCCACGCTTGGTCCGGCAAGCTCCGACCAGGCCACCATTGCCGGGATGTTCGCGGCCGGGGTCGACGTATTCCGCCTGAACTTCAGCCACGGCACCCACGAGGAGCATCGCGCGCGGCTGGAGATGATCCGCCAGATCGAGGCGGACACCGGCCGGCCAATCGCGGTGATGGCGGATCTGCAGGGGCCGAAGCTGCGGATCGGCACGTTCAGGGACGGTCCCGTCACGCTGAGGCCCGGCGAGCGCTTCCGGCTCGACCTCGACCCCACGCCCGGCGACCAGCGGCGGGTGCCGCTGCCCCATCCCGAGATCCTGCGGGCGCTGGAGCCCGGCACGGACCTGCTGCTGGACGACGGCCGGCTGCGGCTGCGGGTGGTGACGGCGGACCCGGAGTTCGCCGAGACCGAGGTCATCACCGGCGGGCCGCTGTCCGAGCGCAAGGGAGTCAACGTGCCGAACGTGATCGTGCCGCTGTCGGCGCTCACCGAGAAGGACCGGCGCGACCTCGACTTCGCGCTGCAGATCGGCGCGGACTGGATCGCGATGTCCTTCGTTCAGACCCCCGACGACGTCGCCGAGGGGCGCAAGCTGGTCGCGGGTCGCGCCGGGGTGCTGGTGAAGCTGGAGAAGCCGAAGGCGATCGAGCGGCTGGAGGAGATCGTCGAGCTCGCCGACGCGGTCATGGTCGCCCGCGGCGACCTGGGCGTCGAGATGCCGCCGGAGGACGTGCCGGGCATCCAGAAGCGGATCGTCCGCATCTGCCGCGCCGCCGGCAAGCCGGTGGTGGTCGCCACCCAGATGCTGGATTCGATGGTGAACTCGCCGTCGCCGACCCGGGCGGAAGCCTCCGACGTGGCGACCGCCGTCTATGACGGCGCGGACGCGGTGATGCTCTCGGCCGAAACGGCCGCCGGCAAGTACCCGCTGGAAGCGGTCGAGATGATGAGCCGGATCGTGCGGCGCACCGAGGACGACCAGCAGTACCGGGTGATGCTGCAGGCGGCGCATCCGACCCCGGACCGCACGGCGGCCGATGCGATCACCGCGGCGGCGGCGCAGGTGGCGGAGACGATCCGGGCGAAGTGCATCGTCACCTACACCACCTCCGGCTCGACCACGCTGCGCGCCGCCCGAGAGCGGCCCCCGGTGCCGATCATCTGCCTGACCAGCAACCTGCAGACCGCGCGCCGGCTGGCGCTGGTCTGGGGCGTGCACTGCGACCACACCTCCGACGTCGAGAACTTCACCGACATGGTCAGCAAGGCCTGCGCGATGGCGGTGAAGGACGATTTCGCAACGGTGGGCGACCGGCTGGTGGTGACGGCGGGCGTGCCGTTCGGCACCCCCGGCGCGACCAACGTGCTGCGCATCGCCTGGGTGGAGTAGTGCCGCCCCGGGCTCAGCCGTCTGCGGCGGAGCCGATCACGCCGAGCGGAACCCGGTCGGCGCGGGGCAGCGCCGCCCCGCCCTGCGCGGCCATTCCGTGCAGGAAGTCGAGCAGCAGCCGGTCGGTCTGGCGATGCAGTGCGGCGTCGCGCCGGATGTCGTAGCCGCCGAGCCCGACGTTCCGGATGAGCTGCCAGACGTTCGACAGCCGGCTGGTGATCGTCTCCTTCGTCGGCTCGACCACCATGCGGTTGTCCCGGGTCAGCGTCATCTTCAGGCCCGCCAGGGAGAAATCGACGTGGCGCCGTTCCTCGTCCTTGCCGTCCCACTGGTGGAAGGCATCGAAGATGCGGAGGTCCACGTCCGATCCGCCGCGGCGGAGATCGTCGCAGATCTGCCGCGTGCGCGGCACGGACACATTCGCGTCGCGCCTGCCGGCCATAACCAGCACCGGCGCGCCGGTGGTGGTCGGGTCGGCCAGCCGCGGGATGCTGCAGCCGTAGTAGGAGACGTGGCCGCCGAAGCGGAGGTCGCTGTCGCCGAGGAAGGTGGTCCGCACCTGCTCGTAGGCGGCGAGCACGCTCGCCATCCCGCCCCAGGAGAAGCCGATGAAGCCGACGGCGTCCGGGTTGACCGCGGGGTGCCCGGCAAGGAAGCGCAGCGCGGCGAAGGCATCCGCCAGCAGCGCCCAGGTGCTGACCCGGAGCGCCTTCCAGAAATCGGGCGAGGCGGCGAGGCCGCGCGCGCCGAAGCTGTCGACCGCCAGCGCCGCGAACCCGGCCCTGGCCAGCTTGTGGCCGTAGGTGAGCTCGCGCTCGGGCTTCACCCCGCCCAGCCCCTGCAGGATCACCACCGCCGGCAGCGGGCCCTCGACCCGCTCCGGCAGGAACAGTGCACCGTGGACGCGCGTCGGCGTCTCGGGCTCGGGCGACACGTCCTCCGGCAGGAACGGGTTCTGGCTCTCGAACTCCACGCGCTGCGGCCGCACCGCCTCGCCGCAGACGACCAGCGCCTCCGGAATGCTGTTGTTGGCGTTCATTCCCGTCGGCCCTCTGCCTGCCGCTGCCGGGAGAGCGCGACCAGGTCGTCGAGCTTCGCGGCGTCGGCGAGCACGCGCGGCACCTTGTTCTGTGCGCCGAGACGCCCGCGCGCCTTCATCCACGCGGCGAAGGTCCCCGGCGGCGCGACGACGACCTCCGGCCCCAGCATCTGCACGTCGCCGGCGCGGTGCGCGGCATAATCTGCGTTGAGCGCGGCGAGTGCGGCGTCGAGCCTCGTTGCGAAGCGCTCGCCCGCCCCCCCGGCGACCGGCGTCGCGAACTCGACGACGAAGCGGTGGCGGCCGCGCCGCTCGCCGGCGTGGGGAAATACCGGCGCCACGGTGAAGTCGGCGACCTCCGCGCCGATCGCCGCCGCTGCCTCCGTCACCCCACGCACGATTTCCTCCTCGATCAGATGCTCGCCGAAGGCGGAGAGTGAGGTGGAGACCCGGCCGGTGACCAGGATGCGCGGCGGGTCAACATCGACGAAGCGCACCGTGTCGCCCAGCAGATAGGCCCACAGGCCGGCCGGCGTGCTGAGCGCGACGGCATAGTTCACGCCGGTCTCCACCGTCCCCAGCCACGCCCGCGGCGGCTCGGCCTCGCCCAGCGCCTCCACCGGCACGAACTCGTAGAACAGCCCGCCATCCACCTGCAGCCGCAGCCCCTCGTCCACGCCGCGGTCGGCGACGGCAAGGAAACCCTCGCTCGCCGGATAGACCTCGCGCAGGTCGATGCCGGTGCCGGCGACCAGCGTCTCGAACTGGGCGCGATAGGGCGCGAAGGCAACGCCGCCGTAGACGATGAGGTCGAGCGCCGGATAGCAGCCCCTCAGGTCGGTGCCACGCCGCTGCATCAGGTCGTGCAGGAACAGCAGCAGCCAGCTCGCGGTGCCGCCGATCAGCCGGATGTCGCTCTCCAGCGACAGGGGCGCCAGCGCCGCCATCTTGCGCTCCCAGTCGTGGATGCGTGCGAGCCGGGGCGGCGGGAAGGTGAAGGCGCGGGCCCACAGCGGCGCCTCGCGGGCGGCGATACCGCTGATGTCGCCGGCCTCGACCCCCGGGGCCAGCCGCTCGAGATCGGTGCTGCCGCCGAGCATGAAGCTGCGGCCGCCCAGCACCCGGCTCTGCGGCCGCGCCTGCAGGTGGAAGGCGAGCATGTCGAGCACCGCCCGCCGGTATCCGGCGAGGATCGCGCGCGTGACGGGGATGTACTTGCTGTTGCCCGAGCTGGTGCCGGATGTCCTGGCGAACCAGGGAGTCCGCCCGGGCCAGGTCACGTCCACCAGCTCCGGGAAGCCCGCCTGCCAGTATTCGGCGCGGAAGTCCTCGTAGCGGCGCAGCGGCACGCGCCGCTGAAAATCCGTGATGCCGGTGATGGCGGCGAAGCCGTGGTCCACGCCAAATCGGGTGCCGGCAGCCCGGCGCACCAGCCGCATGAGCTGCGCCTGCTGCACCGCGTGGGTGTCCTGGCGGGCGAGCCGGGCGAGGCGGCGGCGCGACAGGGCGCGCAGGATTGGCGTGGCGTCGATCATCGCCCGTCGCCCGGCATCAGCACGGTTTCGTGGGGAAAGGTCGCACGCGCCGTCTCGGGGCGCAGCGGGAGCCGGCAGTATTCCCCGCGCATGAACAGGTCGAACTGGTCGGCGAAGGTGGAGCTGCCCGCCCAGCCATCCTGGCCCGCCGCCAGCACCACCAGGTTGGCGTCCGGATCGGCCATGTCGGCGATGAAGCGGGCGTTGGCGCCGAACGTCACCCGGTGCGGCCCGTCCGAA
>CALKHQ010000333.1 GCA_937988735.1 uncultured Alphaproteobacteria bacterium | reverse complement strand
CGAGACGGCGGCGGTGAAGGCGAAGATGTCGCTTGCTTTCCTCAACATCGGCCAGGCGGCGATCATCGCCGCGGGACTCACCGCGATCATGATCATGGCGGCCAACGGCGTGCAGGCGGGGGCGATGACCGTCGGCGACTTCGTCATGGTCAACACCTACCTGCTGCAGCTCTACCTGCCGCTGAACTTCCTCGGCTTCGTCTACCGCGAGATCAAGCGGTCGCTGGTGGACATGGAGGACATGTTCGTGCTGCTGCGCACCGAGGCCGAGGTCGCGGACCGGCCGGGGGCGCGGCCGCTGGCCGTCACCGCCGGCCGCATCGTCTTCGACCGCGTCTCCTTCGGCTACGATCCGCGGCGGCCGATCCTGAAGGACCTTTCCTTCGTCGCCGAGCCGGGGTCGATGGTCGCGATCGTCGGCGCCAGCGGGGCCGGCAAGTCCACCATCGGCCGCCTGCTGTTCCGCTTCTACGACGTGGATGCGGGTTCGATCACCATCGACGGCCAGGACGTCCGCGACGTCACCCAGGCGTCGCTCCGCGCCGCCCTCGGCGTGGTGCCGCAGGACACGGTGATGTTCAACGACACCATCTACTACAACATCAACTACGGCCGCCCGTCGGCGACGCGGGAGGAGGTGGAGCAGGCAGCGAGAATGGCTCGCATTCACGATTTCATAACCCTGTTGCCCGACGGTTACGACACCATGGTCGGCGAGCGCGGGCTGAAACTGTCGGGCGGCGAGAAGCAGCGGGTGGCGATCGCGCGCGCAATCCTCAAGGATCCGCCGATCCTGCTGTTCGACGAGGCGACGTCGGCGCTCGACTCGACGACAGAGAAGGCGATCCAGGCGAGCCTCGCCGCGGTCGCCGCCGATCGCACCACGCTGGTGATCGCGCACCGGCTGTCCACCGTCGTCCATGCCGACGAGATCATCGTCATGGATGACGGCCAGGTGGTGGAGCGCGGACGCCACGCCGATCTGCTGGCCGCCGGCGGCGTCTATGCCGCCATGTGGGCCAAGCAGCTGTCCGACGCGCATCACGGCGGCGAGGAGGCCGCGGATCGCCCAAAGATCGAGGAGCCGGCCCATGCCGTCTGACGCACCCGAGAAGACTCCGCTCGACATGATCGACGCGCTGATCGGCGCGCCCGCGCCGGCCGCGAAGGAGCGCAGGCCCAGGGGCCGCACCGTGCTCCTCGCCCACGCCCTTGCCCAGCGCGAGAACCGGCTGGCGGCGGAGAAGCGCGCGGCGGCGAGCCGTCTCGCCGCCGCGGAGCCGAAGGTACCGGCGGCCGAGCCGGCTGCGGCCCGTCAGCCCGCGCCGGAGCGGCCCGGGCTCGACGCGGTGATCGTGAAGGCGCTGGGCGCCTCGGCCCGCAGCCACGTGCGCAACGGCACCCTCGACCGCGAATCGGCGCTGGCCGACCTGATCGCCCGCACCCAGAGCCGGCTCGCCACCGCGCCGCAGGCGCGGCCGGCGCCTGCGCCCGCCCCGGCGCCGAAGGGCGACCGCGAGGCGGTGATCGCGGCGGCGATCCGCACCCACCGCGAGCGGCAGCAGGTGTTCGGCGAGCTTTCGCTGCGCCAGCGCGCGACCCTGCGCGCCACCGCCGAGGCGATGGTGGCAAAGGCGGGCCGCTGAGGCGCCCGGCGCGGGTCTCGCGGTCGCATGGCTTGACCGGCCGCCCGCCCGCCCGTATAAGGCGCCCTCTTCCACATGGAACCGTATTTCCTGGGCCAGTCCGCCTGACGGTCGGCCAAGTCCCAATCGGAGCGTTCGTCATGGCGCGCAAGTGCATCATCACCGGCAAGGGCGTGCAGTCCGGCAACAACGTCAGCCACGCCAACAACAAGACGCGTCGCCGCTACCTGCCCAACCTGCAGCACGCCTCGCTGCTGTCGGAGAGCCTGGGCGAGCGCGTGCGCCTGCGGCTGTCGACCAATGCGATCCGGACCATCGAGCATCGCGGCGGGCTCGACGCCTATCTCGCCTCCACCGCGCCCACCAAGCTGCCGGCGGTGCTGCGCCCGCTCCGCAAGCGGGTGCTGGAGGCCAGGGCCGCCGGTCAAAGCCAGATCGCCGGCGCCTGATCGGCCGCGCCGCCCCGTCCGGGCGGCATCCCCTTCCGGTAGCAGGGCATGGACGCCATCGACGCGCGCGCGTGGGTCGAAGCCCTGAATCTGCTGCCGCCCGAGCTGATCTGGGTGGCCGAACTGGTCGTCTGCTTCGGCGGGATCCTGCTGTTCCTGCGCCTCTTCGGCCCCGCCGGGGTCTGCGCCTTCGTGGTGCTGGCGGTGATCTGCGCCAACATCCAGCTGCTGAAGGTCGTGGACAGCAGCGTGCTGGGAGAGCCGGTGGCGCAGGGTACCATCGTCTTCGCCAGCACCTACCTCTGCACCGACATCCTTACCGAATACTACGGCCGGCGCTGGGCGCACCGCGCCGTGTGGCTGGGCTTCTTCGCCCTGCTCGCCTTCACCCTGCTGATGCTGGGGACTCTGGGCTATGCACCGCTGAGCCCGGACGTGGCGGAGGCGACCGGCAACGCCCACGCGCTGGGGATGCAGGAGCACCTGCTCGCCGTATTCACCCCCATCCCGATCTTCTACATCGCCGGCATGGCGGCCTATCTCGCCAGCCAGTTCCATGACGTCTGGCTGTACCGCCTGATCCGGCGGCTGACCAACGGCCGCTGGCTGTTCCTGCGCAACAACGTCGCCACCATGGTCTCGGCGCTGATCGACAACACGATCTTCTCGCTGCTGGCGTGGGTCGTGCTGCCGCGCGAGCCGCTGGACCTCGACACGGTGATCTGGACCTACATCCTCGGCACCTGGGTGCTCAGGGTGGTCGTCGCCCTTCTCGACACCCCGTTCATCTACCTGGCGCGCCGCTGCCTGCCGCCGGAAGACCGCGGGCCCGCCGCGGCGTTGCGTCCCGGCCTGGAGTAGCGGCGGTGGCCGGCTTCTCCTTCACCGTCACCGCGCGCGCCACCGGGCTCCCCGGCTGGCCGGGCCGCGCCCGGCGCGGGCGGCTGGTCACGCCGCACGGGGTCGTCGAGACCCCGGCCTTCATCTTCTGCGCCACCAAGGCCGCGATGAAGGCGGCGACGGTGGACCAGGTGAAGGCGGCCGGCAGCCAGATCATCCTCGGCAACACCTATCACCTGATGCTGCAGCCGGGGTCGGAACTGGTGGCGAAGATGGGCGGGCTGCACGCCTTCACCGGCTGGGACGGCCCGATGCTGACCGACAGCGGCGGCTACCAGGTGTTCGCCATGGGCCACGGCTCCGTCGCGTCCGAGATCAAGGGCAACCGCCAGTGGGGCTTCGAACGGAGCCTGCTCAAGGTGTCGGAGGAAGGCGCCGTCTTTCGCTCCTACATCGACGGCGCGGTCATCACGCTGACGCCGGAACGCTCGATCCGCATCCAGCACCAGCTCGGCGCCGACCTGATCGTGGTGCTGGACGAATGCACCGCCTACCACGACGACCGCGACTACACCGCGCGCTCCCTCCAGCTCAGTCACCGCTGGGCCGACCGCTGCATCGCCGAGTTCGAGCGGCTGGGCGGCCCGGAGCGGCAGCGGCTCTACGGCGTGGTCCAGGGCGGCATTTACGAGGACCTGCGGCGGGAGGCGGTGGACTTCCTGCTCTCCCGCGACCTGTTCGGCATCGCCGTCGGCGGCTGCCTCGGCGGCAGCAAGGCGGAGATGACGGAGGTGGTCGGCCACGCGATGCGGCCGCTGGCGGAAAGTCTGCGGCCGGTGCACCTGCTCGGCATCGGCGGGGTGGACGACATCTGGCACGGGGTTGCGCGCGGCGTCGACACCTTCGACTGCGTGGCGCCGACGCGGGTCGCCCGCCACGGCGCCGCGCTCATCCGCCCGGCGCGCGCCGAGGCCGAGGGGCTGAGGCCCGGCCAGGGCCACCTCAACCTGCGCAACGCCCGTTACCGCGACGATCCGCGGCCGCTGGACGAGGAGAGCGACTGCCCCGTCTCCAGCCGCTACAGCCGTGCCTACATCCATCACCTGCTGAAGGCGAACGAGATCCTCGCCCAGACGCTGCTGACCGTGCACAACATCAGCTTCATGAACCGGCTGATGCGCGCGGTGCGCAGCGCGGTCGAGCAGGACCGGGTGGCGGAGGAAGCCCGCTGGTGGCTGGGCCGTGCCCTCGACGCCTGACCCGGGGTTAGCCGAACAGGCTGGTGAAGGCCTTCACCAGCGCGAGGCCGCCTTCGCCGTCGCGCACGAACAGGATGAAGCCCAGCAGCGCCAGCACCAGCACCGCCAGCAGGGTGGTGGTCGTCGCGCCGCGGGACGGCCCGGTGTCGGGCCCGCCGCCGTAGCGAAGCCGCGCCTGCACCCGCTCCATGTCCGCCGCGCGGACGATCCGCGCGCCCCGCATCCGCGCCTCGTGGTGCGAAAAGCCTGCCATCGCCTCCTCCCGTCGGTGGTGACGGGCGAGGTGGGCGGCGAATGGGGCAAAGGCTGGGAAAGTCCGCGGCGTCTCCCGGGCGGCGCGTGACCGGCGTCACGGAGCGCGGTCAGGAAGGCTCGCGCTCCTCCACCAGCGCTGCCAGCCGCTTCGGCGCCACCAGACGGTAGCTGCGGCGCACCAGCACCGCCACCTCCGCCCAGTCGGGCGACCGGTCCAGCCGCATGCCGACCCAGCCCTTGTGCCCGACGTAGGGCGGGATGAAGAAGGTCCCGGGGTCGGCGCCGACCAGCATCTGCTGGCTTCCCGGCGCCGCCTTGCACCATACCGAGACCCGGCCGTCGCCCCGCTTCTCCATGGCGAAGATCCGGCCGCGCACCCGGAAGGTGGGGTCGCCCCACGCCTCCTTCTCCACCGCCTCCGGCAGCCGGAGACAGATCGCGCGCAGCCGGTCGCCCGCCGCGGCGGTCACGGCCTCACGCGGCGACGTAGCCGCCGTCGATGAGGTGGACCGAGCCGGTGATCATGTCGGAAGCCGGCGAGGCGAGGAACAGCACCAGGTCGGCGACCTCGACCGGCTCGACGAAGCGGCCGGCAGGGGTGCGCTCGCGCATCGGCCGGTTCTTTTCCGGGTCGCCCCACACCTCGCGGCCGAGCTTGGTGAACACGATGTTGGGGCAGACCGAGTTGGCCTGCACGTTGTACGGCGACCACTCGATCGCCATCACCCGGGTGAGCTGGTCGAGCCCGCCCTTCGATGCGCAGTAGGCGCCGTGGCGGTCGAGGCCGATCACGCCGGACTGGCTGGAGATGTTGACGATCTTGCCCGACCGCTGGGCGATCATTGCCGGCGCCAGCGTGCGGGCGAGCAGGAAGGGTGCCCGGAGGTTGACCGCCATGGTCGTGTCCCAGTCGTCGACGGAGGCGTCGACCAGCTTGTCCAGCAGCGCGACGCCGGCGTTGTTGACCAGGATGTCCACGGTGCCGACCAGCTCCAGCGCCCGCTTGCCCACGGCGACCGGCGCGTCGCGGTCGGCAAGGTCGGCGGCGATGACGTGGCAGGTGCGGCCCAGCGCCTCGACCTCGGCCTTGACGGAGGCAAGCCCGGCCTCGTCGCGGGCGGTCGCGATGATGTTCGCGCCTGCGTCGGCCAGGACGCGGCAGCACTCCTCGCCGATTCCCTTGGAAGCCCCGGTCACCAGCGCCCACTTGCCGTCAAGCGCGAAGCGCTTCGTCCATTCCGCCATGCTTTTCCTCCCCTTGGCAGCCGCCTCGTCGGCGTTGGCGCGGAGGATAGCATCTCGCGCGCGGCTGTGAACGTTTCGGCCCCGGCCGCAATGCCGCAGACGGCACGGCATGGCGGCCTCCGCGCGGCTGGCCACCGCGCCGCCGGATTGCTATATCTGCCGCGCCCGATCACGCACCCGTGCCGCGGCGCGGCGCCGGCATAGCTCAGTTGGTAGAGCAACCGCCTTGTAAGCGGTAGGTCGCGGGTTCAAGTCCTGCTGCCGGCACCAGCTCCCGTCGGGATCGGCATGGCGCGCATCCACATCGGCACCTCGGGCTGGCAGTACCGCCACTGGCGCGGCACGTTCTATCCGGAACGGGTGAAGGGCGTGGCGCTGCTGCCGTTCTATGCCCGGCACTTCCGGTCGGTGGAGGTCAACACCACCTTCTACCGCCTCGCGCGGCCCGGTGCGGCGGCGCGATGGCGCCAACAGGTGCCGTCGGATTTCGTCTTCGCCTGCAAGGGCAGCCGCTTCATCACCCACATGAAGAAGCTGAAGGATCCGGAGACGAGCCTGCCCCGATTCCTGGCCGCGATCGCCGGGCTGGGCGAGAAGCTGGGGCCGATCCTGTTCCAGCTCCCGCCGCGCTGGGGGCCGGACCTGGAACGGCTCGACGCCTTCCTCGCCGCGCTGCCGCCCGGGCACCGCTACGCCTTCGAGCTGCGCGACGAGGGCTGGATCGTGCCCGCGACGCTCGACCTGCTTGCCCGCCGGAACGCCGCCTTCTGTGCCTATGACATCGCTGGCCGCCAGTCGCCGGTCGAGACGACGGCCGATTTCGCCTATGTCCGCCTGCACGGCCCCGGCGCCGCCTATCAGGGCAGCTACGACGACCGTGTCCTCGAAGGCTGGGCGGAGCGGCTCGAAGCGTGGCGCGCGGGCGGCCGCGACGCATACTGCTACTTCGACAACGACGAGAAGGCCTATGCGGTGCAGGATGCGCTGCGGCTGCAGCAGCTGCTCGGGCGCGAGCCGCCGGAATGAGGCACGCCCGGCGGCATCGCGATTGATCGGGCCGGTCCGGTTCTGCTAGCAGACCCCCGCGTGCCGGCGTCCGACCGGCGGCCGCACCAGACCCTTCCTTTCCCCGCCTGGAGCCCCGCCATGCAGACTCCGAGCAAGCTCATCGACTTCCCGGGCCGGCTGCTCGTCATCGGATACGGATCGATCGGCCGCGGCGTGCTGCCGCTGGTGAGACGCCACATCGGCATCAGCCAGGACCGCATCACCATCATCGCCGCAGATCCCGTCGGCCGCCGCGAGGCGGAGCTGCAGGGCATCGACTTCCAGCAGGTCGTGCTGACGCCCGACAACCTGCGCAGCGAGATCGAGCCGCGGCTGGGCGCCGGCGATTTCCTGCTCAACCTTTCGGTGGACGTGTCCTCGATCGCGCTGATCGAGCTGTGCCAGCAGCGCGGCGCCCTCTATCTCGACACCTGCATCGAACCCTGGCCGGGCGGCTACACGGATCCGCGGCTGCCGATCAGCGAGCGCTCCAACTATGCGCTGCGCGAACAGGCGCTGGCGCTGAAGCGCCGCAGCGAGGGCGGCCCGACGGCGGTGATCGCCCACGGCGCAAATCCCGGCCTCGTCAGCCACTTCGTCAAGCGCGCGCTGCTGCACATCGCGAAGGAAACGGGCGTGCCGGCGGTCGCACCGGACGACCGGGACCGGGCGGGCTGGGCAGCGCTGGCCGAGCGGCTGGGGGTCAAGGTGATCCACATCGCCGAGCGGGACACACAGGTCGGCGACCGGCGGAAGCGCCGCGGCGAGTTCGTCAACACCTGGTCGGTGGACGGCTTCATTTCCGAAGGCTGCCAGCCGGCGGAGCTGGGCTGGGGCACCCACGAGCGGCACTTCCCGCCCGACGGCGGCCGGCACGAATACGGCTGCGGCGCCGGCATCTACCTGACCCGACCCGGTGCGTCGCAGCGGGTGCGGAGCTGGACGCCGGGCGAGGGGCCGTACCACGGCTTCCTCATCACCCACAACGAGGCGATCTCGATCGCCGACTTCCTCACGCGGTTCGAGGACGGCAAGGCGGTTTACCGGCCGACGGTGCATTACGCCTACCACCCCTGCGACGCGGCCGTGCTGTCGCTGCACGAGTTCAACGGACGCAACCTGCGCGAGCCGGAGGCCAAGCGGCTGATGGTGGACGAGGTTGTGGAAGGCATGGACGAGCTCGGTGTGCTGCTGTGCGGCCACGCCAAGGGCGCCTACTGGTACGGCTCGCAGCTCACCATCGAGGAGGCGCGCGACCTCGTCCCGCACAACAATGCGACCTCGCTCCAGGTGACCGCCGCCTGTCTCGCCGGGATGATCTGGGCGATCGAGAACCCGCACCGCGGCGTGGTCGAGGCCGAGGAGATGGACCACGAGCGCATCCTCGAGCTTGCGGAGCCCTATCTGGGGCAGATGGTCGGCGCCTACACCGAATGGACGCCGCTGGAAGGCCGTGAGAGCCTGTTCCCCGAGGACATCGACCGCGACGACCCCTGGCAGTTCAAGAACGTCCGCGTGGTCTGACCCGGCGCGACCGGGGCGGATCGCGCAGTTGTGATCCGCGACCTGCCGGCGCCCTGGTCTAGCCTTCCCGGCGGTGCGGGAAGGAGGTGCGATGCGCCGGCTGGTCGCAGCCCTGTTCTGTCTCTGCTGGTCCGCCGCCGCGGAAGCGTCGGCGCCCTGCAGCGCGGAGGAGCCGTGCCGCATCGCCGGCGGCGAGTACCATCTGGCGATCCCGTCCGGCTGGGACCGGACGACGCCGCTGCCGGTCCTGCTGTTCTTCCACGGCCACCGGTCGTCCGGGCTCAGCGTCATCCGTGACCGGAGCCTGCAGGCCGGCTTCGTCGACCATGGCTACCTGCTCGTTGCGCCGAACGGCGACCTGCGGCCGGAGGACGGGGCGCGGGCCTGGCCGGCGCGAACCAGTGCTGCCGGGTGGCGCGACGACGTCGCCTTCACCCTCGCCGTGCTGGACGACGTGGCGGTGCGGTTCCCGATCGACCCGGAGCGGATCTACGCCGCCGGCTTCTCCGCCGGCGGCTCGATGGCCTACATGCTCGCCTGCCATGCCGGCCAGCGTTTCGCCGGCTTCGTCTCGATCAGCGGCGCGCTGCGGCGGCCGGTGCCCGAGGGCACCTGCCCGGCGGGCCCGGTCCGGATGCTGCATTTCCACGGCTTTGCCGACACCCAGGTGCCGCTGGAGGGCCGGGGCATCGGCGACTGGCACCAGGGCGACGTGTTCGAATCGCTCGACCTGCTGCGCCGGACCGACGGCTGCACGTCCCAGCCGGCCGAAATCGCCGTCGGCGATGCCTACTGGTGCCGGTCGTGGACCGGCTGCGCCAGCGGGCGCGACATCCGCTTCTGCCTGCATGCCGGCGGGCACGGCATGCCTGCAGGCTGGGCCGGCATCGCGCGAAACTGGATGGAGGGATGACAGCCACGGCTCGTGATCCTGCGTTCGCATAGCGAACAAATTGCCCGATCTGCGGCCGGAGCCCACTGCGGGTTGCAGTGGGTGATTGGCAAGCGCGGACGCAGGTTTCATAAACGGAACCAGTCCCAGACACGACGCGGGCATCGAAAGGCACCGCGCGAGTGGGAGACGGCAACGGTCGCGAGACCGGTGCCGCAACAGAAGAACAGTGAAGAGGGAGACTTACATGTCGGAGATGACCCAACCCGGAATCGCGCGTCGCCGCTTCCTGAAAACCGGCGGCGGGGTGGCCGCCGCGGCCGCCGCCAGCACGCTTGCCGCGCCGGCCATCGTGCGCGCGCAGTCGCCGCGCGTGCTGCGGATGCAGTCGTCCTGGACCCAGAGCGACATATTCCAGGAAATGGCGCAGCAGCTCGCCGACCGGATCAATGCCATGTCCGGCGGCCGGCTGCAGGTGGACCTGCTGCCCGCCGGTGCGGTGGTGCAGGCGTTCCAGGTCCAGGACGCAGTAAACGACGGCGTCATCGACATGGCCCACACGGTGCCGGCCTACTGGTACGGCAAGAACAGGGCCGCCTCCCTGTTCGGCACCGGCCCGGTCTATGGCTGGGACGGCGCGCAGATGCTGGCCTGGATCCAGTACGGTGGCGGCAAGGAACTGTACCGCGAGCTGGTGCAGGACATCCTCGGCCTGAACCTGGTCGGCTGGTTCTGCATGCCGATGCCCCAGCAGCCGCTCGGCTGGTTCAAGGAACAGATCACCAGCGCCGAACAGATGCAGGGCCTGAAATACCGCACGGTCGGCCTTGCGACCGACGTCATGCAGGCGATGGGGCTCAGCGTCACCCAGCTTCCCGGCGGCGAGATCGTGCCGGCGCTGGAGCGCGGGGTGATCGAGGCCTTCGAGTTCAACAACCCGACGTCCGACCGCCGCTTCGGCGCGCAGGATGTGTCCAAGCACTACATGATGGGCTCGTTCCACCAGGCGGCCGAGGCGTTCGAGATCATCGTCAACAAGGACGTCTACGACAGCCTCGAGCCTGACCTGCAGGCGATCATCGAGTACGGCATCGAGGCCGCGAACACGGCCAACTTCGGTCTCGCGATGGACAACTACTCGCGGGACCTTCAGGCCCTGATCAACGAGGACGGCGTCAACGTGTACCGCACGCCCGACGACGTGCTGGCGCTGCAGCTCCGGGCGTGGGACACGGTGATCGAGGATCTGAGCCAGGACGAATTCTTCAGGAAGGTCCTGGACAGCCAGCGGGCGTGGGGCGAGCGGGTCGGCTTCTACATGCTGACCGCCAACGCCGGCTACAAGATGGCGTACGACCACTACTTCCCGGGCAGGTTGAGCTTCTGAGCCCGAGGCGGGACGAACCGGCCCGGCCGGGGTGAGCGCACTCCGGCCGGGCTTCTCGCGTCCCATTTCCGAGGCGGGCCCGCGAAACCATGCTGCAGCACTACATCGCCTTTGCCGACAGGTTGTCGTCGTGGTTCGGCAAGGCGTTCGCCTGGTGCATCGTCATCATGACCCTGGGCGTCGGCTACGAGGTCTTCGTGCGCTACCTGCTGCGCCAGCCAACGGCCTGGGCCTTCGACCTGTCCTACATGATGTACGGCGCGCTGTTCATGATGGCGGGCGCCTACACGCTGTCGCGCGACGGCCATGTCCGCGCCGACGTCTTCTACCGGCTGTGGCGGCCGCGCACCCAGGCGACCGTCGAGCTGGTCCTCTACATCATCTTCTTCTTCCCCGGCGTTCTCGCGCTGGTGTTCGCCGGCTGGAGGTACGCCTCCCGCTCCATGCGCTACATGGAAGTCAGCGTGATGAGCCCGGCCAACATCCCGATCTGGCAGTTCAAGCTGCTGATCGTGGTCGCCGGGGTGCTGCTGGTGGTCCAGGGCATCGCCCAGGTGTTCCGCTGCATCCTCTGCCTGCGCCAGGGCTACTGGCCGCCCAAGGCCGCGGACGTCGAGGAGATGGAGAAGGTCCTCGCCGACCAGCATGCGCGCGAGGTTCTCGCCCATGGCAGCGAGGCGGTGGACGTGGTGGCCCCGCGCGCGCCCGCCGGCCCTGACAACGGATCGAGACCATGAGCGACCCCATCGTTGCCCTGGTGATGCTGGGCGTCTTCATCCTCCTGATCCTGCTCGGCTTTCCGATCGCCTTCACCCTGATGGCGCTCGGAATCGGCTTCGGCTACTACGCCTATTTCGACCCCGGCCGGATGCAGTCGCTGCTCGACAACAACGTCTTCAACCTGTTCGTCAACCAGACCTACTCGGTGATGGCGAACGACGTGCTGACGGCGGTGCCCCTGTTCCTGTTCATGGGTTACATCGTCGAGCGGGCGAACATCGTCAGCGAGCTGTTCCGCACGCTGGCGGTGGCGACCCACCGGATCCCCGGGTCGATGGCGGTGGCGGCGCTGGTCACCTGCGCGCTGTTCGCCACCGCGACCGGCATCGTCGGCGCCGTGGTCACGCTGATGGGCCTGCTCGCCTATCCGGCGATGCTGAAGGCGCGCTACAGCACCAGCTTCGCCTCCGGGGTGATCTGTGCGGGCGGCACGCTCGGCATCCTGATTCCGCCCAGCATCATGCTGATCGTCTACGCGGCCGCGTCCGGCGTCTCGATCGTCCAGCTCTATGCCGGGGCGCTGCTGCCGGGGTTCCTGCTCGCAGGCCTCTACCTGGTCTATGTCATCCTGCGGAGCGCGGTGCAGCCGAAGATCGCGCCCAGGCCGGAGCGGGACGAGTTCGAAGGCTTCAGCCGGGGCGAGATCGCGCGGATGATGGCGAAGTCGTTCCTGCCGCTCGCCATCCTCATCCTCTCCGTCCTCGGCGCCATCCTGTTCGGACTGGCGACTCCGTCCGAGGCGGCGGCGATCGGGGCGATCGGCGGTCTCATTCTCGCCGCCAGCTACCAGCTCCACGGCTTCCTTTCCGGCGCCGACCGGCCGCCGGCATGGGCCGCCTGGCGGCTCGAGGGCAGCCAGTGGGGCGTGATGCCGGCGCTCGCCTTCGGCGCCTTCGCGGCGCTGGCGACCCTCGTGATCGTCACCTTCATCGGCCTGTTCTTCGGCTTTGCCCCCGGCATCACCGGCTGGATGCCCGGCCTCTGGGTGATCGTCACCCTTGCCTACGCCGCGCTGGCGTGGGTGGCGGGGCCGCTCGTGGTCGGCGCACTGAGCTGGACGGTCGGGGAGAGCCGGGGACGCGTCGCCCTCGTACGGCTGACCTGGGCGGCGGCGGCGGTGGCGCTGGTCGCCCTGCTGCTGAACGGGCTGGTGCCGCTTGGCACCGGCACAGGCGAAGAGGGCGGCGAGCCGGCCGACGGGCCGTTCTACACCATCGCCTTCTACGCGGCGCTGGTGTTCGGCCTGGGCGCGCTGGTGCTGGTGCTGGCGATGGCGCTGTCCTGGGTGGTGCGGAGCCTCACCGCGGCCGGGCTGGAGCGGCAGTTCCTGAAGCTGACCGGCGCCGGAGTGCCGGCGGGATTCCTGCTGGCGCTGGCCTTCGTGCTGGTCGGCCGCGAGGCGCTGGGGCTGAACCCCTCCTGGCGGTTGATCGACGCCTTCACCCTCGGCATGCCGCTGGTGATCGCCAGCATGCTCGGCACCAAGTGGCAGGGCCTGCGGGAGTCGGTCTACCTCACCGTGCGGACGTCGGCGATGGTCTGCTGGCTGTTCGTCGGCTCGTGGACCTTCTCCTCGGTGTTCTCCTATCTCGGCGGCGAGCAGGTGATCACCGAGTTCGTCACCGGCCTCGACATGTCGCCGGTGATGTTCCTGATCCTCGCCCAGTTCATCATATTCCTGCTGGGCTGGCCGCTGGAATGGACGGAGATCATCATCATCTTCGTGCCGATCTTCCTGCCGCTGCTGCCGCATTTCGGCATCGACCCGCTGTTCTTCGGCATCCTGGTGGCGCTGAACCTGCAGACGTCGTTCCTGACGCCGCCGATGGCGATGTCCGCCTACTATCTCAAGGGCATCGCGCCGCCGCACGTGCAGCTGGTACAGATCTTCCGCGGCTGCATGCCGTTCCTGGCCATGGTGTTCATCTCGATGTTCGTCGTCTACGTCCTGCCCGACCTCGTCTACTGGCTGCCGGAGCTGGCCTATGGCTGAGCGGCGGCCCCTCTTCCACGATCCCACCCGGATGCCGGTCCTGCAGCTCCGGGACTGGCTCGCCAGCGGCGCCATCTCGGCCGTCGAGGTCGCCGACGCCTTCCTGGCGGTGGTCGCGGCGAAGGAGCCGCAGCTCGAGGCCTGGGCCTTCATCGATCCGGACCTGGTGCGCCGTCAGGCGGCGGAGCGCGACGCCCATCGCAAGGCGGGCCGGCCCCTCGGCCCGCTGCACGGCATTCCGGTCGGTCTCAAGGACCTGATCGACACCGCCGACATGCCGACCGAGAACGGCACCGTGCTCGACGCCGGGCGCCGGCCGCAGCGGGACGCGCAGATCGTCGCCCGCCTGAAGGCGGCCGGGGCAGTGATCATGGGCAAGACCGCGATGACGGAGCTGGCCTATTTCAGCCCGTGCCGGACCCGGAACCCGCACGATCCGGAACGGACGCCCGGCGGGTCGTCCTCCGGCTCCGCGGCGGCGGTGGCGGCGGGGATGGTGCCGCTTGCGGTCGGCACCCAGACCATGGGCTCGGTGATCCGGCCGGCGTCCTTCTGCGGCGTCCACGGCTTCAAGCCCAGCCACGGGCTGATCGGCCGATCCGGCCTGCTGCTGCTGTCGCGCACGCTGGATACCGTCGGCGTGTTCGCCCGGGAGCTGGAGGGCGTCGCGCTGCTGGCGGACGCGCTGGAAGGCCACGACGGCGACGATCCCGACACCATGCCGCGCGCGCCGTCGCGCCTGCTGGAGCACGCGCAGGCCCGGCCCCCGGTGCCGCCGCTGTTCGCCTTTTACCGCACCCCGGTGTGGGACGAGGCGGAGGAGGCGACCCACGCCGCCTTCGCCGAGCTCACGGAGGCGCTCGGCGGACGCTGTGACCTGATCGACCCCGGGCCGATGTTCGCCGAAGGCTATGCCGCGCACCGGACGGTGATGGCGACGGAGATGGCCCGCAACCTGGGCCGCTACCTCGACCGCGGTGCCGACGCGCTGAGCCAGCCGATGCGGGAGCTGCTGGCGCGGGGCCGCGCGACCACCGCGGTGGACTATCTCGCCGCCAGCGACTGGCGGCCGGTGCTGAACGCGGGTCTGGAGCGGGTGTTCGAGCGTTACGACGCCATCATCACGCCGGCCGCCGCCGGGGAGGCGCCGGTCGGGCTGGGATCCACCGGCAATCCGGTCTTCGCCGCGCTGTGGACGTTCCTCGGGCTGCCGGCGGTGACGCTGCCGCTGCTCACCGGTCCGAACGGGATGCCGGTCGGCGTGCAGCTCGTCGGGCGGCGCGGAGAGGACGGGCGGCTGCTGCGCACGGCCGCCGCACTGATGCGCCTGCTGGCGGAGGAAGACGGCGCAGCGGAAGCAGGAGGCGCGCGATGACCTGGGTCGACGGGATCATGGCCACGGTGGCGGTGTGCGGGCTGATCGCCTTCATCGGCATCGTCGGCTGGCTGGTCGGCGAGCCCGACCTGATCATCGTCTTCGTCATCGGCGGCGCGCTGGCCGTGCTCGACTTCTGGCGGAGCTTCCGCCGCCGCAATGGCAGGCGCGCCGGCTGAGAGCCGCCTGCCGGCTGCGTCTCGCCTACTGCGAGATCGACACCGTCATCTGCCCGCCCGAGCTCCGGGCGCGGCTGCGGCTGCCCCGGGCGTTCATCGCCTCCACCGACACCGGGCCGGCGGCGGTGACGGAGCAGGTCACCGCGTCCGCCTCGAAGCGGAGCGCAAGGGGAAGCCGCCCCGCATGAGTCTCGTTGCGGACCGCGCCCGCCTCGGTCACGCGGCAGGCGACGGTCGCCTCGGAACTGCCGTCGATGGTGAAGGTGATCGCCGCGGGCTCGGCGGAGCCCGCGGCGAGCGCCAGCGGAATCGCTGCGAGCAGACCCCTGGCCGGTCGCATCGGGACCCTCCTGTGGCTGCCGGTGCTGCCGGCGATGCTCGGGCCTGCGCCCGGGGCCGGCAAGCCCCGACTTCGGGCTACCCCGACAGGGCGGGCCGCAGCATGTGCACCGAGAACTGATGCTGCGGGTCGGTCCACACGCTGTCGCGGCGCCAGCCGGCAGCCCGGGCCAGCGCCTGGAAGGCGCGCACGGTGTACTTGTGCGCGCTCTCGGTGTGGATGGTCTCGCCGGCCTCGAAGCGGACCGGCGTTCCCGCGATGTGGACGACCTGATCGGCGACGCTCACCAGATGCATCTCGACCCGCGCGTGCTCCTCGTCCACCCGGGCGAGGTGGCGGAACTTCTTCAGGTCGAAGTCCGCTCCCAGCTCCCGGTTGATCCGGGCCAGCAGGTTGAGGTTGAAGGCGGCGGTGACGCCGGAGGCATCGTCATAGGCCGCGTGCAGCACGCGGGCCGGCTTCATCAGGTCGACGCCGATCACCAGCAGGTCGGGCGCGAGTTCCCGCCGCAGCCGCTCGAGCAGGCGCCGGGCGCCCGGCCGGTCGAAGTTGCCGATGGTCGAGCCCGGGAAGAACAGCACCCGCTTCCCCGGCCCCTCACCGGGCGGCAGCGACAGCGGCGCCGTGAAGTCCGCCTCCACCGGCACCACCTCCAGCCCCGGGTAGAGCTTGCGCAGCGTCTCCGCCGCCGGGTGCAGGTATTCGGTCGCGATGTCCAGCGGCAGGTAGCGGGCCGGCCGGTCCAGCGCCGACAGCAGGATCCGCGTCTTCATGCTGGTGCCGCTGCCGAGCTCGACCAGCTCCGCGTGCGGCCCGGCCGCCTGTGCGATCGCGCCGGCGCGTTCCTCCAGGATCGCCGTCTCGGCCCGGGTCAGATAGTACTCCGGCAGCCGGCAGATCTCGTCGAACAGCCGCGAGCCGCGGGCGTCGTAGAGGTACTTGCAGTCCAGCGTCTTCTGCGGGCGGGCGAGTCCGTCGAGGACGGAGCGCAGGAACAGCGCGCGCTGCGGGTCCGCGGCGGGCTGGAGCTGCGCGCGCCAGGCCGTGACCGTGCTCATCGGGCGTCCTCCGCCAGCCGGAGCCCGGAGAACTGCCATCGCCGGTCCGGATGGAAGAAGTTGCGGTAGGTGGCGCGCACATGGCCGGCCGGCGTGGCGCAGGAGCCGCCGCGCAGCACCTGCTGGCCGCACATGAACTTGCCATTGTACTCGCCGACTGCGCCCTCGGCCGGGCGGAAGCCGGGGTAGGGCGCATAGGCGGAGGCGGTGTGCTCCCACACGTCGCCGAACATCTGCTGCAGGCCGGGGCCGTCGCCGGCCGGCGCGGGGCGCAGCCGGCCGCTGTCGGCGAAGGTGCCGCAGACGGGAAGCCTCGCCGCCGCATGCTCCCATTCCTGCTCCGTGGGCAGCCGCCTGCCCGCCCAGCGGGCGAAGGCGTCGGCCTCGTAGTAGCTGACGTGCGCGACCGGGGCCGCCGGATCGACCGCCTGCATCCCGCGCAGCGTCATTGCGTGCCACTCGCCGTCACGGTCTTCCCAGTACAGCGGCGCCCGCCAGCCCAGCTGCTGGACCTGCGCCCAGCCGTCGGACAACCACAGCCGGGCGTCGCGGTAGCCGCCGTCGGCCATGAACTCCATCCACTCGCCATTGCTGACCGCGCGCGACGCCAGCCGGTAGGGCTGGAGCAGCACCTGGTGGCGCGGGCCCTCGCAGTCGAAGGCGAAGCCGTGCCCGTCATGGCCGATCTCGACGATGCCGCCGTCAAATTCGATCCACTGCAGCGGGGGCGCGGAGGGCGGCCGGGCCGGCAGCGGCTCGGGGCTGCGGAAGGCGGGCCGCAGCGGGTTCTGTGCGAACAGGTGCAGGATGTCGGTCAGCAGCAGCTCCTGATGCTGCTGCTCGTGGTGGAGGCCGAGCTCGATCAGCGCCGCCTGGTCCGGCGACGGCCCGCCTGCGAGCAGCCCCATGATCGCCTCGTCGACATGGGCGCGGTAGGCCAGCACCTGGTCCAGCGTCGGCCGGGTCAGCATGCCGCGGCGCGGCCGCGGGTGCCGGGCGCCCACCGCTTCGTAGTAGCTGTTGAACAGGTAGCCGTACCGCTCGTCGAACGGCGCCACGCCGTCCGGCAGCAGGACGAAGGTCTCGAAGAACCAGGTCGCGTGAGCCAGATGCCACTTCGCCGGGCTGGCGTCGTCCATCGACTGGACCGTGGTGTCGGCGTCGGAAAGTCCCGCGACGAGGTCCAGGCTTGCCCGGCGGATGGTTTCGAAACGGCTCGCGAGGTCGCCGGGCGCGGTGAATCCGTCCGGCGCCGGCGGCCGGGAAGCGGGAGCGGGCCTCATCGGCCAGGGCTCCCGAAGCGGCGAGGACAGGCTGCGGCACTGCGAACCGGCACGATGGCCGGAGCGAACCAGCGCATGGGAAAACCTCCGCTGATGTCAGGACATGTCGGAGAGGGTTTTCGCGGCCTTGGCCGAAGCTCCTCCTTCCGGACGACCTCCATGGGTCGCGATTGCGCCGCCCCTCGTTCAGTTCCGGGAGCGGTCGTCAGAACAAAACATAAACTAGGGCGCACCGGCCCGAAGGTCAACGGCACGTCCGGTTACAAAACCCTCGGGCGACGGAAAACCGGGCGGGGCCGGGCCCCGCGCCGCCGCAGTCACCTGCCGGAGGCGATGGCCTTGAACCGGCGTGTCTGCTCGGTCAGCGCCACCTCCACCGGCAGCCGCTCCATCGACGAGGCGCCGTAGAAGCCGTGGCAGTGGCGGGTGTTGGCCAGCACGTAGGCGGCGTCCTCCGGCGTCGCGATCGGGCCGCCGTGGCAGAGCACGATCACGTCGGGGTTCACCGCCATCGCCGCCTCGGCCCAGGCGTCCACCTCCGCCGGGCATTCCTCCAGCCGTTTCGCCGTCTGCGCGCCGATGCTGCCGCCGGTGGTCAGACCGAAGTGGCAGACGATGATGTCGGCCCCCGCCTCCGCCATCCGGCGCGCCTCGTCGGCGTTGAACACGTAGGGCGTGGTCAGCATGTCCTTGCGGTGGGCGAGCCGGATCATCTCGACCTCCAGGCCGTAGCCCATGCCGGTCTCCTCCAGGTTCGCCCGGAACAGCCCGTCGATCAGGCCCACGGTGGGGAAGTTCTGAACGCCGGCGAAGCCCAGCCGCTTCAGCTCGTCGAGGAACGGGTCGAACAGGCAGAACGGGTCGGTGCCGTTCACCCCGGCCAGCACCGGGGTGTGCTTCACAACCGGCAGCACCTCGCGCGCCATCTCGACCACGATCTCGTTGGCGTTGCCGTAGGCGAGCATGCCGGCCAGCGATCCGCGGCCCGCCATGCGGTAGCGGCCGGAGTTGTAGATCACGATCAGGTCGATGCCGCCGGCCTCCTCGCACTTGGCGGAAAGCCCGGTGCCGGCGCCGCCGCCGATGATCGGCTCGCCGGCCTTCTTCTTCGCCTGCAGCCGCGCCAGCAGGTCCTTGCGTTCGAATCGGGGCATCGGGGTCGGCTCCTACTGCGTGATCTCACGGAAGGCGGCGACGGTCGCCGCCGCGAACTCGGGATCGTTGATGGCGTGGGGCAGGCGGATCAGCCTGCGGTCGGGGCCCGGCTCGAACGCCGTTTCCACCGCGTCGAACAGGGCGGCGTCCGCCTCGGGGTCGTGGAACGGCTGGCCGGGCACGTCGATCAGCGACAGCCCGCCCTCGGGAATCAGGAAGCGCACCGGGCCGGTCATGCGGCTCAGCTTCTCGCCGATCCAGGTGCCGATCCAGGCGCATTCGTCGGCGGTGGTCCGCATCAGCGTCACCTGCGGGTTGTGCACGTAGAACCGCCGCCGGGCGAACCGCGCGGGCACTGTCTCGCGCGGCCCGAAGTTCACCATGTCGAGCGCGCCCAGCGAGCCGACATAGGGCACGCCGGTGCGGATCACCGCCTCCATCCGGTCCTCCGTCGCCGCCAGCACGCCGCCGACATGCATGTCGGCGATCTCGGTGGTGGTGAGGTCGATGACGGCGCCGATCAGGCCGGAGTCGACCAGCTTCTCCATCGACTGGCCGCCGATGCCGGTGGCGTGGAACACCAGGCAGTCCCAGTCCGCCTCCAGCTCGCGCACCACGGCCTGGACGCACGGGGTGGTGACGCCGAACATGGTGAAGCCTGCCGCCGGCCGGTCGTCGGCCGTGTCCGGCGTGCCCTCGCGGATCATCCCGGCCAGCGCATGGGCGCCGTTGGCCAGCACCTTGCGAGAGATGCGGTTCAGGCCCTGCACGTCGGTCACCGAGTACATCATGCAGATGTCCGACGGCCCGACATAGCCGCGCACGTCGCCCGAGGCGACGGTGGAGATCATCACCTTCGGCACGCCCACCGGCAGCGCGCGCATCGCCGGCGTCACCAGCGCGGTTGCGCCCGAGCCGCCGGCGGAGATGACGCCGCCGACGTCCTCGCGTCCTGCGAGGAAGCGGGCGAAGGCGACGCCCATCGCGGCGACCGCGGAGCCGCGGTCACCGGTGAACACGGCATCTGCCCCCTGCGGGTGGCAGGCGGCAACGTCCGTGGCGGCGATGTCGGTCGCCCCGCCCCGGCCGCTGGTTGACAGGTCAACGGTCAGCACCCGGACGCCTGCCGCCGCGAGGCAGTCGCGGATGTAGCCCAGCTCCCGGCCCTTGGTATCGAACGTCCCGGCGACATAGGCCGTCGGTCCCGCCACGGCGCATCTCCCTTTGCACGTTCTTGTTGCAGGTCTTGTACGGGATCGGCGCCGGACCGCGCCAGCCCCGGCGTGCGCGCCCGCGGGCTACGCCGTCGCCTTGCTCCGGCGGCTGCGGCCCTTCCTGGACGGGGCCTGCGGCTTCATGCGGATGCGCACCACGCCGTCGTCCAGCCGCTGGACCTCGAAGGCCTCGGTCTTCTGCACCAGGTCGCTCAGCTTTCGGAAGCCGAAGGTGCGGGCGTCGAAGTCGGAGGCGAGGTTCGACAGGTGGCGGCCGAGGTCCGACAGGGTCACCCAGCCCTCGTCGCTCTCCATCTGCTCGATCGCGTGGGCCAGCAGCGGCACGGCGACCGACAGCGGCTGCAGCGGCGCAGGTGCCGGGGCCTCAGGCTTGTCCTTCGATGGCCGCTCCTGCAGCAGGTTCTCGGTGTAGATGAACCGGCGGCAGGCCTGGCGGAAGCTCTCGGGCGTCTTCTGCTCGCCGAAGCCGTAGACGTCGACGCCCTGCTCGCGGATGCGGGCGGCGAGCCGGGTGAAGTCGCTGTCGGACGAGACGAGGCAGAAGCCGTCGAAGCGGCCGCTGTGCAGCAGGTCCATCGCGTCGATCACCAGCGTGATGTCGGAGGCGTTCTTGCCGGTGGTGTAGGCGAACTGCTGCTGCGGGATGATCGCATGCTTGGCCAGTACCTCGGCCCAGCCCCTGGACCGGCTGCTGGAAAAGTCGCCGTAGATCCGGCGCACGCTCGCTTCCCCGATCTTGGCGATCTCGGCGAACAGGCCGTCAGCGATGCGCGCGGAGGTGTTGTCGGCGTCGATCAGCACCGCGAGCCGCGGCGAGCGGTGTTCGTTGGCCATGGTGGCTTCGCTCCATCGCTGGTTGCACCTTTGTCATGGGCAGAGCCCCCGTTCCGCGTCAAGCGCGGTGTCGCCGCGACGCCGGCTGGTGTATCGTTGGTCCCTGCTTTCGTCAGCGATGGAGACCGCGATGCTGGTTGCGTCTATCCTGAAGGCGAAGGGCAACGGAGTGGTGACGGCGACGCCGGAGACCACTGTCGCGGAGGCGGTGCAGACCCTGAAGCGGGAACGGATCGGCGTGGTGGTCGTGATCGGCCCCGACCGGTCCGTTGCCGGCATCCTCTCCGAACGCGACATCGTCCACGCGCTGGCCCGGGGCGATTCCGACTTCATGGATCACCCGATCGCGGACTACATGACCACGGCAGTCATCTGCTGCACCCCCGGCCAGAGCCTGGAGGACCTGATGCGCGAGATGACCAACCGCCGCATCCGCCACCTGCCGGTGCTGGAGGACGGCAGGCTCGCGGGCATCGTCAGCATCGGCGACGTGGTGAAGTACCGCCTGGGCGAGCTGCAGGCGGAGCGGGACGCGCTGCAGGAGTATATCGCGACCGGCTGAGCATTCAGCCGAGACGCGCGAGCGCGACGCCGCCGGCGTCGAACAGCTGGCAGGCGGCGGCCGGCGCGGCTGCCGTCACCCGATCGCCGACCTGGATCGCCGCGTCCCCGGCGGCAGTCGCCATCAGCCCTGCGCCGTCGACGAGCGAGAGATAGCAGTAGGTGGCGTCGCCCAGGTGCTCCACCACCTCGACCCGCCCTTCCGCGACATAGGCCGGCTGCGGCACTGCCGTGCCGTCGCAGCGCAGGTCCTGCGGGCGCACGCCGAAGGTGAGCGCCGCCCCCTCCGCCACGCCGTCGACGGTGACGGGTACCGTCACCGACGCGCCGCCGGGGCCGGCGACGGTCACACCCGCCGGGCCCGCCCCGAGCATGCGCGCCGGCAGCAGGTTCATCTGCGGCGAGCCGATGAAGCTGGCGACGAACAGGTTGCGCGGCCGCCGGTAGAGCTCGAGCGGCGAGCCGATCTGCTCCACCCGCCCCTGGTTGAGGACCATGATCCGGTCGGCGAGCGTCATCGCCTCGACCTGGTCGTGGGTCACGTAGATCATGGTCGCGCCGAGGGTGGTGTGCAGCTTCGCGATTTCGACCCGCATCTGCACCCGCAGCGCCGCGTCCAGGTTCGACAGCGGCTCGTCGAACAGGAACACCTTGGGCTCGCGCACGATCGCGCGGCCGATTGCGACCCGCTGGCGCTGGCCGCCGGAAAGCTGCGCCGGCTTGCGGTCCAGCAGCGGTTCCAGCTGCAGGATTTCCGCGGCGCGTGCGATCCGGGCGGCGATCTCGGCCTTCGGCACCCGGTTCATCCGCAGCCCGAAGCCGATGTTGTCGCGCACCGTCATGTGCGGATAGAGCGCGTAGGACTGGAACACCATCGAGACGCCGCGGTCGGCGGGATCGACCCGCGTCACGTCGCGGCCGTCGATCTCGACGGTGCCGCCGGTCGGCTGCTCGAGGCCCGCGATGATCCGCAGCAGCGTGGACTTGCCGCAACCGGAGGGGCCGACGAAGACGACGAACTCGCGCTCGGCCACGTCGAGGTCCACCCCGTGCAGCACCTGCACATTCCCGAACGCCTTGGTCACCCCGCGCAGTCGAACCGAAGCCACGCACGCCTCCACCGTTGGGGCCACTGCCCCGATCTTCTTTACAGCGCAAAGGGTTGTACTATTGTAGCGCTTGAATTGCAAAATGCGCGGGCGCGGGTAGCGCCGCGGGCGTGGCCAGGAGGCGACAGCCGGATTCGGCGAACAAACAACCTGAAGGGAGGATGTGGTGAGGAAACTGCTGCTTGCATCGGCGGCGCTGGCCGCGATCACGGCCGGCCGCGAAGCGGGCGCCTGGACTCTCGAGGAGGCGGCGGCGCCCTATTCGGGCACCACGATCAACGCCTTGTTCCTCGACCGTCCGGGCTACCGGGCCGCCATGGCGCTGCTGCCGGAGTTCGAGGAAGCGACCGGCATCAATGTCGAGATCGAGATCCTGCCGTACGAGAACAGCCGTGAATACCAGGTGCTGGAGTTCACCGGCGGGGGCGATCTGGA
Source organism: uncultured Alphaproteobacteria bacterium (assembly GCA_937988735.1). Taxonomy (GTDB): domain Bacteria; phylum Pseudomonadota; class Alphaproteobacteria; order CALKHQ01; family CALKHQ01; genus CALKHQ01. The sequence continues at coordinate 8,696 of CALKHQ010000333.1, read as the reverse complement.
CGTGGTGCTGATCGACCTGGTCTGGATCGGCGAGTTCGCCGACGCCGGCTGGGTGGTCCCGCTGGAGCAGTTCTACGAGGACGAGGCGCTCGCCGATCCGGAACTCAACCTCGAGGGCTTCTTCCCGTTGCTGCTCGATGCGTTCGGAACCTGGGACGGGGTGATCTACGGCTTCCCGTTCGACAACTACTCCGGCGTCCTCTTCTACAACCGCTGCATGCTGGAAGAGGCGGGCTTCGACGCGCCTCCGGCGACATGGGACGAGGTGCTGAACACCTACGGCCCGGCGCTGACCGATGCCGCCAGCGACCGGTACGCCTTCGCGCTGCAGTCGATGCGCGGCGAGACCCAGTCCGCCGACAGCTTCATGCGCATGCTGTGGCCGTTCGGTGGCTCGCTGCTGGACGAGAACTTCCGCTCGAACCTGCTGTCGCCCGAAAGCCAGGCCGGGCTTCAGTTCCGGCAGGATCTGATGGCCTACATGCCGCCCGGGATCGTCAGCTACGATCACGCCGAGGCGGTGAACGCGCTGGCCCAGGGCCAGGTGGCAATGATCACCGAATGGTCCTCGTTCTACGGCACGCTGGTGGATCCGTCCGCGTCGACCATCATCGACTGCCTGGCCGTGGCGCCCGAGCCCTCCGGCCCGGCCGGGCGGCTGCCCGCGCTCGGCGGCTTCTCGCTGGGCGTCAACTCGCAGTCGTCGGAGGAGGAGCAGGCGGCCGCCTACCTGTTCATCCAGTGGGCGACCTCCGAGGCCATTGCCCGCGACTATGTCGAGGCGGGCGGCGTCAGCGGCCGGATGGCGATCTACCAGGAGCAGGACATCCGCGACAAGTACGCCTACGTCGACCCGATGGTCGAGTCCTGGCAGGCGGGCGTGCCGGAGTTCCGGCCCCGGTTCCCCGAATGGCCGGCGATCTCCGAGATCGTGTCCGAATTCGGCACCCGCATGATGCTGGGCGAGGTCTCGATCGAGGAAGGCGCCCGCGAGATCGGGACACGGATGGAGGCGATCCTGGAGCAGGCCGGCTACTACGGCGGCGACAAGCCCCTGCTCCAGTAACCCGCGCGGCGGCGGGCTTCCGGGCCCGCCGCCAGCCCCGGCGCAAGCGACACGGACCCTGATGCCGAACCCGTCGAACCAGCCATCCCGCAGGCAGCCGGCCGGGCCGCGCGCATGAGCGCCGGACGGGGTCAGGGCCGGCTGGCGCTGCCGTTCCTCGCGCCGGCGGTGGTGGTGCTGCTGGCGATCGGCATCGTGCCGCTGGGCTATGCCTTCTACAACTCGTTCACCCGCTTCAACCTGGCGCGGCCGAACGACCCGCAGCTGTTCATCTGGTTCGACAACTACCTGACGCTGCTCGGTGACAGCTCGTTCCACGACGCGCTGCTGCGCACGCTCCTGTTCCTGGTCATGGTGCTGCCGTTCCAGCTCGCGCTGGGGCTCGGCATCGCGCTCATGCTGCACCGGCCGGGGCTGAGGCTGCTGCGGACGCTGACCCGCCTCAGCCTGGTGATCCCGATGGCGACCACCTACGTCGTTGTCGGCCTGATCGGCCGGCTGATGTTCAACACCGAGTTCGGCGTGGTGAACGACCTGATCGGGGCGCTCGGCATCCGCCCGGTCGAGTGGCTGGGCGACCCGGTGTTCGCCTTCATCGCCCTCGGCGTGATGGACGTCTGGCAGTGGACGCCCTTCTGCGCCCTGGTATTCGTCGCCGGGCTCACCATGGTGCCCTACGAAATCGAGGAGGCGGCACGGCTGGAGACCAAGCGCTGGTGGCGCATCCTCGCCCACGTCCAGCTCCCCTACCTGCTGCCGGGGCTGACCGCGCTGCTGATCCTGCGCACCGCCGACGTGCTGAAGATGTTCGACGCGATCCAGACCATGACCCGCGGCGGGCCGGGCACTGCGACGGAGCTGATCAGCGTCTACATCCAGCGCCACGGCTTCAAGATCCTGGACCAGGGCATGGCCTCCGCCCAGGCGATCGTGCTGCTGATCCTGACCATCGTGCTGGCGCGGCTGTATATCCGCCTCGTCTACCGCGAGGTCGCGTGATGGCCGCGCGGGCGGAACGGGGGATCGGGCCGCGGCCGGGGCCGATGCGGACGGCGCTGCACGCGCTGGGCCTGATCCTGGTGCTGCTGTTCGCGGTGTTCCCGTTCTACTGGATGGTGACGACCAGCCTGAAGGAGGCGCAGGACGCGCTGGCGATCCCGCCGGTGTGGCTGTTCGAGCCAACGCTGGAACACTACGAGTCGGCCCTGTTCCGCAACAACGTGCTGGATGCGCTGCTCAACTCGCTGTTCGTTGCCATCTGCACCACGGCGGCCTCGATCGCCCTCGGCACGCCGGCGGCGTACGCGCTGGCCCGCTTCGAGTTCCGCGGAAAGCGCGATCTCTGGTTCTGGTTCATCACCAACCGGATGGTCAGCCCGATCGTGCTGGCGCTGCCGTTCTTCCTCATCGCAAACACGCTGGGGCTGATCAACACCAAGCTCGCGCTGATCCTGATCTACATAACCTTCAACCTGCCGATCGTGGTCTGGATCTGCACCGACCAGTTCCGCGGCGTGCCGCGCGACCTGGAGGAGGCGGCCAGGCTCGAGGGCGTGAAGCGGTTCCAGATCTTCTGGCGCATCGCGCTGCCGCTGGCGATGCCGGGGGTGGCGGTGTCGGCGATCTTCTCCTTCATCTTCTCGTGGAACGAGCTGCTCTACGCGCTGGTGCTGACCCGCAGCGCCACCCGCACCGCGCCGGTCACCGCCACCTCGTTCATGAGCGGCTATGAGCTGCCGTGGGGGGAGATCATGGCGACCGGCACGCTGATCGTGCTGCCGGTCATCGTGTTCGCGCTGGTGGTCTCACGGCAGCTCGTGCGCGGGCTGACGATGGGCGCGGTGCGCTAGCTTGCCGGCGCCCGGCCCCGCGGCTACAACGGGCGCCGACCGGAGAAGGGCGATGCAGGCAGTCTTCATTCATGGCCAGCGTGACGTGCGCGTGGGCGAACTCGCCGCTCCCGACCGGGCGAACGAGATCCCGATCGCGGTCAGCGCCGTCGGCATCTGCGGCAGCGACCTCCACTACTATCTCGAAGGCGGCATCGGCGCGGCCCAGATCCGGGAGCCGTTCGTCCCCGGCCACGAGTTCGCCGGCCGCATGGTCGCGGACTACGAGCCGCTGGGCCTGCGCCGCGGCGAGCTGGTGGCGGTCGATCCCGCGCGGCCCTGCGGCCACTGCGAATGGTGCCGGCGCGGCCACGTCAACCTGTGCCCGAACGTCGAGTTCGCCGGCGCCCCGCCCCACGGCGGCGCCATGGCGGAGCTGATCACCGTCGAGCCGCACCAGATCCACAAGCTGCCGCCGAACATCAACGCCTCCGAGGCGGTGATGCTGGAGACGCTGGGCGTGTCGCTCCACGCCATCGATCTCGCCAAGCCCCGGCTGCTGGAGAGCGTGGCCGTCATCGGCTGCGGCCCGGTCGGGCTCTGCGCCGTCCAGCTCCTGCGGGAGGCGGGCGTCGGCGAGATCATGGCCATCGATCCCATCGCCTATCGCACCGAGGCCGCCCGCAGCATGGGGGCCGCGCGGGTGGGCGACGACCACCGCGCCATCGCCGACTGGACCGGTGGCCGCGGCGCAGACCTGGTGATCGAGGCGACCAACGCGCCGCAGGGCTTCCAGCTCGCGGTGGATGCCGCGCGCATCGGCGGGCGGATCGTGCTGGTCGGCATTCCCGAGGGCAACGTCTACACGCTCTCCGCCGACGTCGCCCGGCGCAAGGGGCTGACCATCAAGTTCTCGCGCCGCATGGGCGACGTCTATCCCCGCACCATCCGGCTGGTGGCCGAAGGGCGGATCGACGTGAAGTCGGTGGTCAGCCACCGCTTCCCGATTGACCAGGCGCCGGAGGCCTTCGCCATGCAGGCAGCCTATGCCGACGGCGCGCTGAAGACGCTGATCTGCCCGAACGGCGTCGAGCCGGAGTAGCCTGGCCCTCAGCGTCGGCAATGCCGGCTGCTACGCCCGCATGCCGCCAGTCCTGATCGTCCGCAGCGCCCCATAGGCGTGGACGTAGGCGTTGCGGAAACGGTCCTCGTAGACCGGCACCCAGTCCGGCTCCGGCTCCACCGTGCGCCAGCCGAGCTCGGGGGCGATCGCCGCGGCGGCGGCCAGCGCCGTCGGGTGGACGCCGGCCGCGACCGCACCCATCAGCGCCGCGCCGAGCGCCGTCCCTTCCGCCATCTCGGCCGCCCGGATCGGCCGGTTGTGGCAGCTCGCCTTGATCCGCAGCAGCAGCTCGTTCCGGGCCCCGCCGCCGATGGCCCGGATCTCGCCCAGCGGCGGGACGTCGGGAATGTCCGCCAGCCCTTCCACCACGTTGCGGATCTCGAACGCTGCACCCTCGTACACGGCGCGGGCGAGGTCGCCGTCGGTGGTGTCGGCCGACAGCCCGACGAAGGCGCCGCGTGCGGCCGGGTCGGGGTTCGGCATCGCGCTGTTGCGCATGTGGGGCACGAAGAGCACGCCGCCGGCGCCGGGGGCGGCCGCCTCCGCCCGGGCAATGATGCCGGCGTGGTCGGCCCCGCCGAAGACCGCCCTGCGCGCCCATTCCACCGCGCCGCCGATGGTGTAGGCCGCGCCGAGCACATAGACCAGCGGTCGGCCGGGATCGACGCCGCCCTGGGCGTAGCCGCGGGCGAAGAAGCGCGGGTCGAACACCGGCGCCTCGGCGGTGAACATCATGATCTCGGCCGTCCCCATGGAATCGATGACGATTCCCTCGGCGCCGGCGCCGGCTGCGACAGAGCCCATGACGTGGTCGTGCCCGCCGACACCCACGGTGACGCCCGGCGGCAGGCCCAGCGCCGCCGCCACGGCCGGCTGGACGGTCCCCAGTGCCGTGCCGTTGGCGGCGATCGGCGCGTAGAGGTCGTGCGGCAGCCCGACCGCATCGAGGATCGCCTGCGACCAGTCTCGGCGGCGGATGTCGAAGGCGAGGGTGCGCGCGGCGAGGGACGGGTCGGTCAGCATCGCGCCGGTCAGGCGCCAGCCTGCCCAGTCCGCGACGTGCAGCCAGCGCCGCGCGCTCCGGAACACCTCCGGCCGGTGCCGGCGCACCCACAGCACCTTGCACAGGCCGAAGGAGAGGTCGGGGGTGAGGCCGGTGATGCCCGCCAGCCAGTCGCCGCCGACCTCCGCTTCCAGCCACTCCAGCGTCTCGCGGGTGCGCTCGTCGTACCAGGCGATCGCCGCGTCGGCCTCGCGGCCTTCGGCGTCGATCGGGAAGCAGGATTCGCCGACGCTGGCGACGCCGATGCCCGTGATGCCGTCGCGTTCCGGCAGGTCGGCGAGGCAGGCGCGCACCGCCACCGTCACCGCCTCCCACAGCGCGTCTGCCGGAAACTCCGCCCAGCCGCGCTGCGGGCGGACGGTCGGCGTTTCGGTCGAACCCAGCGCCAGCAGGCGTCCGCGCGCGTCGAAGGCGAGCGCGCGCACGGAGCCGCTGCCGATGTCGAGCCCGAGCAGGATCGGCGGTTCTGCCCGCTGGGGGCGATCCGGCGCAACGGTCATTTGTGTTCTTCTCCCCGTTTTCCGGCCGTGTCCGGCGCGGATGATGGCCGGGGCGGGAAACCGCGGCAAGCGGCGTTGCGCCGGCGCGGGCCGATGATGTGATATGCGTCTCGACCAGGAGACCACCGGGGGAGGGATGCGATGGCCGAGGTGTCTGGCGGGCTGGGTCGCCGGCTGCGGCTGGGGGTGATCGGCGGCGGGCCGGGCTCGTTCATCGGCCCCGTGCACCGGCTCGCGGCGCGGTTCGACGACCGCTACGAGGTGGTGGCCTCCGTCCTGTCCTCGGATCCGGAGCGGTCGCGCGAGGCGGGTCTGCTGCCGGACGCGAAGCGGGCCAGCCGCACGGTGCTCGGCCACCCGGAGGGCTACCAGGAGGCCTTCGCCACCCTCTACACCGAGTTCGCCGACCTCGTCGCCGCGCGCCGGCTTGTCCGGCCGCTCGCCGACCCGCCGCCGGTGCCCATCGTGCGCGACGGCGCCCGCGGCATTGCCTTCATCGCCGCCGCCAAGCAGTCCTCCGCCGCCAACGGCGCGTGGACGCCGGTTCCGTCGGTGGACTAGACCGGAACGAACGGCCGGCGTCGCGCCGGCTGCCAGCAGCAGGACCCGCCATGATCGAAGATCCTCCCGTGCTCACCATCCGCCGAGATTTCCCGAGGGCCACGCCGGAGGAGGTGGAGGCGTTGTCCGGGGTGCCCACCGGCTACCTGGTCGATGCCATGGGCGGCCGCGGCGCCCTTGCCTGGCCGATCGGGCCGGTCGATCGCGCGAGCAGCCTGCCGACCAGGTTCTGCGGGCCGGCGCTCACCGTGAACTGCGGCCCCAACGACGTGCTGGCGCTGATCGCCGCGCTGTCGTTCATCAAGCCCGGCGACGTGATCGTCGCCGCCGCCGACGGCTTCACCTCGACCGCCGTCACCGGCGATCTGGTGCTTGGGATGGCGAAGAATTCGGGCGCCGTCGGCTTCGTCACCGACGGTTTCATCCGCGACCTCGAAGGCTGCATCGCGGTGGGACTGCCGGTGCACTGCGCCGGGGTGACGCCGAACTCGCCGGCCAAGGTCGGCCCCGGCACGGTGGGGCTGCCGATCAGCATCGGCGGCATGACGGTGGAGCCCGGCGACGTCGTCGCCGGCGACCGCGACGGCGTGGTGGTGGTGCCCCGGCGCCGGATTCCGGAGGTGATCGCGGCGCTGGAGACGGTGAAGGCGCTCGAGGCCGAGCTCGACGCCAAGGTGAAGGCCGGCCTGAAGACCTTTCCGCCGGTGGTGGCGATGCTGGAGACCGGCAAGGTCCGCTACGTCGACTGACGGCGCGGGGGACCTGCTGCTCCGAAAGGGGGAGCCGCGCGGCCGATTTCCGGTATAGTGACGCCGGTGCGTGCAGCGGACGGGCGGAGGTCGCGGATGGTGCGGTGGAAGCACGGCGGGACATGGCGCGCGATTGCGCTGGCGGCGGTTGCCGGCGGCGCCGCCGGAGCCGGCTGTGTCGCCACCGAGCCGGTGCGCGCGGCGGAGCCGCCGATCCTGTGCGAGGCGAGCTACACCAACTTCGCCTGGACGCCGGTCCTCATCTTCACCGGCATCACCCGCGACGGACAGGTCCTGCACTTCGACTCGCGGGAGAACACGGAGCTTCGGGGTTTCTCCCTGCTCAACCTCGCGCTGCCCGACCGGCCGCGCGGAACCGACATCGCCCACCGCTACGTGATCTCGTCCCCGACGGGGGCGGTGGTGCCGCGCGCGGTGCTCGACCGGATCACCGAGCTTGCTGCGCAGGCACGGGACGGCAGCGTCACGCGCGAGCAGCGCGGCGCCGACATGGGCCAGCGGTCGCTGGTCTGCTTCGTCCCCCTCGGCGACGGCAGCCCGCGGTTCGAAACCGTGCTGATCCGCTCCGACGGCGACTGGGAAGAACGCAATACCCACCCTGCCGCCGCGGAGCTTGCGGAGCTGCTGACGCCGCTGCTCGACCCCGGGTCGGGCGCGCCCTGAGGCGGCGTCACACGGTCGCGACCGCCGGCCCGGCCGCAGCCATTCCAGGCTGGCGCTCATGCCGCCGCCGGTGTCAAGCGCGCGGCGAACCCATCTGGTCGGTGGCCAGGGGAAGGAGTCGGGAACGGCGCGCTATCCCGCAACGCGCGCTGGCTTGCGGGTGCGGCGGGCCGGGGCGGGGGCGGGGCCGGTGCTGCCCCCCGGGGCGAGGGTCACCGGCAGGCGCGTCCATTCCGGCTGGCTGCGGCCGGGGTCGCTCATCATCTGCAGCAGGATCCTGGCACCCGTCCGGCCCATCTCGTTCAGCGGCTGGTGAAAGGTGGTCAGCGTCGGCTCGCTGCAGAAGGCGAGTTCGATGCCGTCGAAGCCGATCACCGAGACGTCGCCCGGCACCGACACGCCGGCCTGGCGCAGGCGCTTGATGAACGCGACCGCCATCGCGTCGCTGGCGGCGTAGACGCCGGTCGGCCGGCGGTCCAGCGCGAGGAAGGCGTCGGCGGCCGCGGTGCCGGAGGCGAGGTCGAATTCGCCCTGCCAGAAGGTGATCTCCGCCGGGTCGAGCCCGGCGGCGGCCACGCCTTCCCGGAAGCCCTGCCAGCGCTGGGCGTCCACCCAGTTGCCGGCCGGGCCGGAGATGTAGCCGAGGCGAACGTGCCCGAGGCCGATCAGGTGGGCCGCGGCCTCGGCAGATGCCTCGCGGTCCTGCACCACCACCTTCGGGATGTCCGGCCCGGGGATCGCGGCGCTGAGGGCGACGATCGGCAGCCCGGAGTCGGTCAGCGCCCGGCCGTCGCGCATCGGCATCCAGCCGTTCATCAGCAGGAGCCCGTCCACCTGGCGGGCGAAGGCGAGATCGACGAAATGCCCCTCCCGCGAGCGCTGGTTGTCGGTGTTGCCGATGATCAGCCCGTAGCCAGCCTCGAACAGCGCGGCGTCGATGCCCCGGATCACGTGCGGGAACACCAGGTTGGCGATGGTCGGCACAATCACCATCGCAAGCCGCGTCCGCCGCGCGCGGAGCGAGCGCGCCGCCTGGTTCGGCGTGTAGCCGGTGGCGGCGACCGCTGCCATCACCGCGTCGCGCGTCTCCGGCCGCACGCGCTCCGGCGTTACCAGCGCCC